>NZ_CP186283.1:3730000-4030000 GCF_049331905.1 Pseudomonas cimarronensis
CAGTTCCCAGGTTGAGCCCGGGGATTTCACTTCCAACTTACTGAACCACCTACGCGCGCTTTACGCCCAGTAATTCCGATTAACGCTTGCACCCTTCGTATTACCGCGGCTGCTGGCACGAAGTTAGCCGGTGCTTATTCTGTCGGTAACGTCAAAATAGCAACGTATTAGGCTACTACCCTTCCTCCCAACTTAAAGTGCTTTACAATCCGAAGACCTTCTTCACACACGCGGCATGGCTGGATCAGGCTTTCGCCCATTGTCCAATATTCCCCACTGCTGCCTCCCGTAGGAGTCTGGACCGTGTCTCAGTTCCAGTGTGACTGATCATCCTCTCAGACCAGTTACGGATCGTCGCCTTGGTGAGCCATTACCTCACCAACTAGCTAATCCGACCTAGGCTCATCTAATGGCGCGAGGTCCGAAGATCCCCCGCTTTCTCCCGTAGGACGTATGCGGTATTAGCGTCCGTTTCCGAACGTTATCCCCCACCACTAGGCAGATTCCTAGGCATTACTCACCCGTCCGCCGCTCTCAAGAGAAGCAAGCTTCTCTCTACCGCTCGACTTGCATGTGTTAGGCCTGCCGCCAGCGTTCAATCTGAGCCATGATCAAACTCTTCAGTTCAATACTGCTTGGGTTTTGAGAAAACCCTAAACTTGGCTCAGCAATCGACAAAAAACTCTCAAATTAACGAGTGTTACTTGTGATGCTGATAATCTTGCGACTAGCAGTCTTACCTCACAAGCACCCACACGAATTGCTTGATTCAGTTGTTAAAGAGCGGTTGGTTAAGTCTTTCGTCTCAACCGAGGCGCGCATTCTACAGCAGCCTCACCTTCCGTCAAGTGATTTTGAAAATTTCTTTTCAATCTCAATCACTTGCGCCTCCGATCAACATCTAGCCTCTCGTCAGCGGGAGGCGAATTCTACAGCGTTTCAAAGCGCTGTCAACCGCCTATTTTACCGCTTTCGATCTGCCTGACCGAACCTCTTCAGACTCAAACATCACCACCTGAAGAGGTGGCGCATTCTACGCAGCTTTCGCTGCTTTGCAACCCCTAATTTAAATCTAACTTCTTGTTTTATAAGAAGTTTAAGGGGCCGCTTACGCCTGAAGAGCTGCGCATTATAGGGACAGAAAATCCAAGGTCAACCGAATATTGCGCTTTTGTTTCACCCTCCCAGCAAAAGCCTGCGCAACAAGCCAAGCACCGCGTCGCCTGCAGAAACGACAAAGCCGTTGAAGCTGACGCTTCAACGGCTTTGTCGAACCACGCACCCAATTACTAGGCGCTTGTACCACGACGCAGACGCAACAAGTACTGGATAGGACCTGAAGCCGCATAGGCCAAGAAGATGATCAGCAGAATCCGCGGAGGATCACTGAACACAACAGCGAACACCAGCACCACCGCCAAAATCGCCACGAAAGGCACACGCCCCTTCAAGTCGAGATCCTTGAAGCTGTTGTATTTGATATTACTGACCATCAGCATACCGGCAGCGGCCACCAGAAGCGCCACGACAAAGGCCATGTTCGAGCCTTTGATACCGAAATCACTGAACGCCCACACCGTACCTGCCACCACACCAGCAGCCGCCGGACTGGCCAAGCCAATAAAGTAGCGCTTATCGACACTACCAATCTGCGTATTGAAACGCGCCAACCGCAGTGCGGCACCCGCCACATAGATGAAGGCGACCATCCAGCCAACCTTACCCATACTGCCCAGCGCCCATTCAAACGCAAGCAAGGCAGGGGCCACACCAAAGGCGACCATATCGGACAGCGAGTCGTACTCGGCACCAAAAGCACTCTGGGTATTGGTCAGACGCGCGACACGCCCATCCAGACCGTCCAGCACCATGGCCACAAACACCGCAGCGGCCGCCACATAAAAGTTGCCGTTCATGGCATTGATGATGGCGTAAAAACCAGCAAACAGATTGGCCGTGGTAAACAGGTTTGGCAGCAGATAGATGCCGCGGTGGCGCACCTTACGCCCTTCGGCATCATGGCCCTCCTCTACATGCTCATCGATCGGCAGCAGACTTTCGGCGTCGGCGGGAGACTGAGGCTCATCTGGACGTTCATTCATGAACAACACCTTGCAACGGATTTGGACAATTTCGACAGGCGCCGACGCGAAGCGTTCACGACAACCCACATGCATACTCCGGCTTTATACCAGAAGCCTTGCTGCACCATGAAAAAACGCGGCCTTGGCCGCGTTTTTTCTCACACCATAAAACCTTAGTTCTTGGCTTTGTCGACGATCTTGTTCGCCGAAATCCAAGGCATCATGGAACGCAGCTTCTCACCAACCACTTCAATACCGTGAGCCGCGTTGTTGCGACGATAGGCAGTCATGGATGCGTAGTTGGTAGCGCCTTCCTGGATGAACATCTTGGCGTATTCGCCATCCTGGATACGCTTCAGCGCATTGCGCATGGCAGCACGGGATTCGGCGTTGATCACTTCAGGGCCGGTCACGTACTCGCCGTATTCGGCATTGTTGGAGATCGAGTAGTTCATGTTGGCGATGCCGCCTTCATACATGAGGTCAACGATCAACTTCAGTTCGTGCAAGCACTCGAAGTAGGCCATTTCTGGCGCATAGCCAGCATCGACCAGGGTTTCGAAGCCCGCTTTGACCAACTCAACGCAACCACCGCACAGAACGGCTTGCTCGCCAAACAAGTCGGTTTCAGTTTCATCTTTGAAAGTAGTTTCAATGATACCGGTACGACCGCCGCCCACGCCCGAAGCGTAAGACAGGGCAACGTTCTTGGCGTTGCCGGAAGCATCCTGATAGACGGCGATCAGATCAGGGATACCACCGCCTTTGACGAACTCAGAGCGCACAGTGTGGCCCGGCGCTTTCGGCGCGATCATGATCACGTCGAGATCGCTGCGCGGAACAACCTGGTTGTAGTGGATCGCGAAGCCGTGGGAAAAGGCCAGAGTGGCGCCTTTCTTGATGTTCGGCTCGATCTCATTCTTGTACAGCTGAGACTGGAATTCGTCCGGAGTCAGGATCATGACCAGATCAGCACCGGCAACGGCACTGGCCACATCGGACACTTTCAGACCATGGGCTTCCGCCTTGGCAACAGTGGCCGAGCCTTTACGCAGGCCAACAGTGACGTCAACACCAGAATCTTTCAGGTTGCACGCCTGAGCGTGGCCTTGGGAGCCGTAACCGATGATGGCAACTTTCTTGCCCTGGATGATCGAGAGGTCACAGTCTTTGTCGTAATAAACTTTCATGTTCTTGGCTCTTTTAATCGAAATGGGCTGGGGTGCATGCACCGCGACGAAGACACCTTAAGTGATCCGCCGCATTGCGTAAAATGATATATTTGCAACACAACGTGCCGATAATTGAAACCATAATGGACAGCCACGCACTCCGACTCTTCCTCTCCCTGGCCGACAACCTGCACTTCGGCAAAACCAGCCGCGAGCAACACGTCAGCCCCTCTGCACTCAGCCGCAGCATCAAGCAACTCGAGGACGAACTCGGTGCCGCGCTGTTTCTACGCGATAACCGCTCAGTACGCCTGACCCGTGAGGGACAGCAATTTCGCGAGTATGCCAGCGAGGTCATGAATGGCTGGCAAGCGATGCGCCAGGCCTTCAAGCAGGATCAATTAATTCTGCACGGGGAGCTCTCGCTCTATTGCTCGGTAACGGCCAGCTACAGCTTCCTCTATGACATATTGAGTAGCTTCCGCCAAGACTACCCACGCATTGAAATGAAGCTGCACACCGGCGACCCAGCAAAAGCTGTCGAGCGCGTACAGGAAGGACTGGAAGACCTTGCTATCGGCGCCCGCCCAGACAACCTGCCAAGCGGCATCGCATTTCAATCCATCGCTCGCTCGGCGCTGTGCTTTATCGGCCCGCTGTCACCTCAACTGCTCACCGAAGAGCAAGTGAAACACCCCGGCACGAACACCTGGAAAGACGTACCGATGATTCTCTCGGAAGAAGGCCTGGCCAGAACTCGCACCGACCGCTGGTTGAAAAGCCACAGCATCAAACCGCGTATTTACGCCCAAGTGAGCGGCAACGAAGCCATCGTCAGCATGGTCAGCCTGGGTTTTGGCATTGGCGTGGTGCCGCAGATCGTACTCGACAACAGCCCCCTGACAGAGCGCATCCGCATCTACGACATTCATCCGCCGTTGACGGCCTATGACATCGGCCTGTTCGCACTGGAGAAACGCCTGAAAGAGCCGTTGATCAACGCTTTCTGGAACCGCCAACGCTAAAGAGACTGGCAACGACGGCGGCTAAAGCCAGGGACTTTCCCTCTTAATGCAAAAAGCCCTCGGGAGAAAATCCCCCGAGGGCTTTTTGCGTGTATCAACCCAACGTAATCAGATGCTCAGCACCTTGTCACCGCGTGCAATGCCGGTGACGCCACTGCGCACGGTCTCCAGAATCGACGTAGTGCCGATGGCCTGGATAAAGCTGTCGAGCTTGTCGCTCGTGCCGGCCAGCTGGATGGTGTAGACGCTGCTGGTCACATCGACGATCTGCCCACGGAAGATGTCGGTAGTACGTTTGACTTCAGCACGCTGTGCGCCAGTCGCCTTGACCTTCACCAGCATCAGCTCGCGCTCGACGTGAGCGCTTTCCGACAGGTCGACCAGCTTGACCACCTCGACCAGCTTGTTGAGGTTTTTGGTGATCTGCTCGATCACCTCATCATGACCGACAGTGGTCAGGGTCAGACGCGACAGGGTCGGGTCTTCAGTCGGCGCCACGGTCAGGCTTTCGATGTTGTAGTTGCGCTGCGAGAACAGACCGACCACACGGGACAATGCGCCGGGCTCGTTTTCCAGCAGCAGGGAAATAATGTGTCGCATGATTAGGTACGCTCCGTCTTGCTCAGCCACATATCGCGCATCGCACCGTCTTTGATCTGCATCGGATAGACGTGCTCACTGGTATCAACCTGGATGTCGAGGAACACCAGGCGATCTTTCATCGCAAAAGCCTCCTCCATCTTCGGCTTGAGGTCTTTGAGGTCAGTGATGCGGATACCAACATGGCCATAGGCTTCGGCCAGCTTGACGAAGTCCGGCAACGACTCCATGTAGGAGTGCGAGTGACGGCTGCTGTACATCATGTCCTGCCACTGACGCACCATACCCAGCGCGCCGTTGTTCAGGTTGACGATTTTCACCGGCAAACCGTATTGCAGGCAGGTCGACAATTCCTGAATGTTCATCTGGATGCTGCCTTCACCTGTTACACAGGCTACTTCTTCATCCGGGAAGCTCAGTTTCACACCCATGGCGGCCGGGAAACCGAAGCCCATGGTGCCCAGACCACCGGAGTTGATCCAGCGATTCGGCTTGTTGAAGCGGTAGTACTGTGCGGCAAACATCTGGTGCTGACCGACGTCCGAGGTCACAAAGGCATCGCCCTTGGTCACTTCGGAGAGCATCTCAATCACCGCCTGCGGCTTGATGATGCTGCCATCACCTTCGTTGTACGGGAACAGACGGCCACTGCCGCGCCACTCGTCGATCTGCTTCCACCAGCTCGCCAAGGCATCCTTGTTCAGCTGCTCACCGATCTCTTTGAGGATGGCGACCATTTCGGTCATCACGCTATCAACCGGGCCAACGATAGGAATATCGGCCTTGATGGTTTTGGAGATCGAGGCTGGATCGATATCGATGTGAATGATCTTGGCATTCGGGCAGAACTTGCTCGCACCGTTGATCACGCGGTCATCGAAACGCGCACCGATCGCCAGAATCACATCAGCGTGGTGCATCGCCAAGTTGGCGGTGTAGCTGCCGTGCATGCCAAGCATGCCGAGGAACTGGCGATCAGTACCTGGATAGCCACCCAAGCCCATCAGGGTATTGGTGACGGGCAGGTTGAGCATTTGTGCCAGTTCAGTCAGCGGCGCGGCAGCACCGCCCATGATCACGCCACCACCGGAGTAGACGATCGGGCGCTTGGCTGTCAGCAACAGCTCGGCTGCCTTGCGAATCTGCCCGGAGTGACCGCGCAGGGCCGGGCTGTAGGAGCGCAACTTGACCTTCTTCGGATAGACATACTCGAACTTTTCAGCCGGGTTAGTCATGTCCTTGGGAATATCCACAACCACCGGGCCTGGACGGCCGGATTGTGCCAGGTAGAAGGCTTTTTTCAGGACTTCAGGGATTTCCGAAGCATGCTTGATCATGAAGCTGTGCTTCACGATCGGCCGGGAAATACCGATCATGTCGGTTTCCTGGAAGGCATCGGTACCGACCATATTGCTCGGCACTTGGCCCGACAGCACCACCATCGGAATGGAGTCCATGTAGGCAGTGGCAATACCGGTAATGGCATTGGTCGCGCCTGGGCCAGAGGTCACTAGCACCACACCGGCTTTGCCGGTGGCACGGGCGTAACCGTCTGCCATGTGAGTAGCCGCTTGTTCGTGGCGAACCAGGATGTGATTGACTTCCGGTTCTTTGAACAGGGCATCGTAGATATGCAGCAGGGCACCGCCCGGGTACCCATAGATATTCTTAACGCCTTCGTCACGCAAAAAGCGGACGACCATTTCAGCGCCGGATAAAAGCTCCACGTTATTCACCTCTTGTACGCCAGAATGCCACCCAACAACGGGCAGCCCTAAGTAGGTCTTACTGTCAGCGGACGCGCACGACGGTGATCGCGGATTCGAAACATCAGCTTGACGAGTAACGGAGCAGCCCATGGTCTTGCGGGGCTGACCCTCCCAGCGCGAGGTAACGCGTTGCGGGTGTCACGGTTCGGCGCGGATAGCGCCTCTGTTCGCTGAGCTGGAGGACACTTGCGGTGGACCCCACTACAGCGAACGGTGGATTGTTCGGATTCGGCGCAGCCAAGTCAAGCGATCTGTGACTTAACCTGCAATCTTCTGCTGTGACGCAGCGCAGGATGACGATTCAAACATTTTGGTTATAGTAGTCAGCAGGCACCGCAGCTCAACATAAGGAAACCGCATGCGCCGCATGATTATCACCAGCAGCTTGCTGCTCGCCATGAGCACCACTGCCATGGCAAGCCAGGTTTACAAGTGGGTCGACGCCCAGGGCGTGACACACTTCAGTGCGCAGCCGCCGCAGGGTCAAGAGGCGACCAGCATCAATACCGCCGTGCCGGCCGCCAAACCAGCCGCCAGTGAAACACCAAAACCTGCACCGACTTTCGAAAGCATTGCCGACCCCGAACAGGCGGCCATCGATGAAAAGGTCAAACAAGACGTTGCCGCCAAGGAAGCCGAGCGCAAAAAGTATTGCGCCGACGTGCGCACCAACCTTGCGCAACTGC
Organism: Pseudomonas cimarronensis; assembly: GCF_049331905.1. Lineage (GTDB taxonomy): Bacteria > Pseudomonadota > Gammaproteobacteria > Pseudomonadales > Pseudomonadaceae > Aquipseudomonas. The sequence goes on from NZ_CP186283.1 coordinate 3,737,337, forward strand.
AGAACAATCCGCGCCTGCGCATGGAAGTGGACGGTGAAGTGCGCCGCCTGAGCGAAGATGAGCGTCAGGCACGTATCAGCGAGACGCAGAAGTCGATTGCCGACAACTGCCAGTGAAGTGATCGGCGCGACTCAGGTCGCGCCAGCAATCAATCGATCGAACTCACCCAAGAGCCTGATCAACTCCCGCGCACGCCCCATCTCACCCTGATAAACCTGCTCGGCCATTGGCTGAATACCAGATGCTGTCGGCAAGGCTGCGGCTGACTCAAGCAGCTGCTTCATGCGCGGCAGAAAGATCCACTGCAACCACTGCTCAAACGCCAGGGTGTCGACACAGAACGGCTGCTGACTGGCCAGCGCCTCAGCCGCTGGCGGTTGTTCGCTCCACCAGTGCTGCAGGCGCAATTCACGCTCAATCAATAGCAACTGCTCCGCCAGCAGCGGGACGCGCGAATCCATCACAGACTGACTCGCGCCTGCTCACGGGCTTGCGCAGCACCGGCGGCATCACCTTGGCGCTCACGGGCCTGGGCAATCAGGTTCCACAGACTGGCCTGCAGCGCCGGACGACCACTGGCATAGCTCAAACCACGTCGGGCGAACTGTTCGGCCTGTGCCGCATCACCCTGCGCTAGACGCACCTCAGCCAGGCGGTAGAGCACCTGCGGCTCACGTGGAGCAATGCGCTGAGCACGCTCCAGACTGGAGGCTGCGCCATTCAGATCACCGCCACCCTGCTGTTGTTGAGCAGTGGTCAGCAGGGCGAGTACCGGGCCATCCAGTTGCTCATCCATGGCCAGGCCACCACTGGGAATACCACTGGGGGCCGGCGCCGCATAACCACCCTGGGTAGCCGGCGGCGTTGCACTCCATGGCTGGCTCGACGTGCCGGTGTCCAACGGCGCGTTACCGGCCGGGAAGGATTGAATCGGCGTCGTCGTACCGCCACCTGGAACCATCACCACCACACCGGAATCTTCCGGCAAAGCCTGCACCTGGGGCGTTGCTGCCGGGTAACCGCTGGTAGCGGAGGCCTGGCCAGATGAAATCGAAGAGCCGCCTTCAACCACAGGAATAGAGCCGCGCGGCACACTGCTGCAGCCCGCCAGTACCAGCGAAGCCGTTACAGCTGGGATCAACCATTTATTCACAACACACCCTCTCACTTAATCCAACCAGCCGCGTACCCAATCCATCACTTCGTTGACCGGTGCCTGAATACCACAAGCCGGCCCAGCGACAGGCTGGCTGCCGCGAATATAAGGCATCTGTACCGCGTTCGGACAACTCGGATCCGCACCCTGCCCACTAGTGGCATCGATCCAGGCCTGCACCACATTGTCTGGTACTGGCATGTCCAGCGGCAGCGGATCGGCCTTGCGCATGAAATCCGTCCACACCTGCAGCGCTCCGGTAGCGCCGGTCAAGGGCGTCGGTCCATTGTCATCACGACCCAGCCAGACCACCGCCAGCACATCCTGACCGAAGCCAGCAAACCAGCTGTCGCGCGAATCATTACTGGTGCCCGTTTTGCCGGCCAGCGCCAGCGAGCGTGGCAACTGACTGTACACCGAGCGCCCAGTGCCTTCAGACATCGTGCGCTGCATGGCGTTCTGCAACAGGTAGATGGCGCCACTGTCGAAGCGTTGTTGAATCTGGAAGGGATAGCGTTTCAACGGCTGGCCATCGGCCGTCAGCACATTGCGGATGCTGCGCAGAGGCGTATTGAACCCGCCATTGGCCAGGGTCTGATACATGTTCGCCACGTTCATCGGGCTCAACCCGCCCGCGCCCAGCAACATCGACGGATAAGCCGGCCACTCCTGCTCGACACCCAGCCGCTTAACCGTTTTCAACACCTCTGGCACCCCCACTTCCAACCCCAGCTTGGCGGTGGACAGGTTGTAGGAGTTGACCAGTCCCTGGTACAGGTAAATCGTGCCATGGGCCTTGCGGTCGTAGTTCTGCGGGCTCCATACCTGACCATTGGCGCCTTTGATGGAGAACGGCTGATCCTCCAGCAGGCTGGTCAGGGTGTACTGACTCGGTCGTTCGAGCGCCGTCAGGTAAATCGCCGGTTTGATCAACGAACCGATTGGCCGTACCGCATCCAGCGCCCGGTTGAACCCGGCAAAGCGCGGCTGACGGCTGCCGATGATCGCCTGCACTTCGCCACTTTCCGGACTGGTTACGACCATGCCCGCCTCAACCTGATCAACCCCTTTGCGTCCAGACAGGCGCTTGAGCGTGTCCGCCAGAGCGCTTTCTGCCTTGAGCTGCAGAATCGGATCGAAGCTGGTGAAAATGCGCAGCCCTTCTTCGGTCAGGTCCTGCTCCTGGTAATCCTCACGCAACTGGCGTTTGACCAGATCGAGGAAGGCCGGGAATGAGCTGTCCGCCAGACTGCCGCGACGAGTAATACCCAGCGGCTTCTGCTTCGCCGCTTCCACCTCTTCGACACTGGCTACGCCCTGTTCTGCCAGCACATCCAGCACCAGGTTACGGCGCTCCAGCGCGCGCTCAGGGTTACGCCGCGGATTGTAGTAAGTCGGCCCCTTGACCATACCGACCAACAAGGCGACCTGGTCAAGCTTCAGTTCGGACAGCGGCTGACTGAAGAAATACTGACTGGCCAGACCAAAGCCATGCACCGCACGCTGACCGTCCTGACCGAGGAAAACCTCGTTGAGGTAGGCTTCAAGAATGTCCTTCTTGTCGTAATGCAGCTCCAGCAGCACCGCCATCATGGCCTCGGTGGCCTTGCGCGAGAGGCTGCGCTCATTGGTCAGGTAGAAGTTCTTCACCAACTGCTGAGTCAGGGTGCTGCCGCCCTGGCGCAGCTGACCGGCGGTGGCGTTGATCCACACCGCACGGGCAATGCCCTTGGGCGACACGCCGAAGTGATTGAAGAACTCGCGATCCTCGATCGCCACCAGGGTTTCCACCAGATAAGGCGGCACCTGCTCCAGCTTGATCAGCACGCGATCTTCCTGATGCGCGGGGTACAAGCCGCCAATCAGTAACGGCTCAAGCCGCGCCACGGCCAGGTTGCCACCGCCTGCCTGAGTCAGCCCGGCAACATAATCGCCAGAAAAACGCACACGCACACGCTGCGCAGGCTCGGTGCTTTCATAGAACTGGAAACCGCGCGAATGCAGCTCGATGTTATTGCCCGCCACCGAAACGCCCCCTGGGCCCGCCACCGTGTTTTCACGGCGATAGCCCAAAGCGTCCAACTCCTTGAGGAAGTCATCCTTGGCCAGCTTCTGCCCCACGAACAGCTCCAGCGGCCGTGCATAGACCTTGGCGGGCACGGTCCAGCGCTTGCCGGAGAACTTCTCCTGGACCACAGCATCGAGATAAACCGCAAACACGGCGAGCACCACCAGACCGACCAGACTGAGCTTGAGAGCCCAGCCCAGCCAGGGGCGCATGCCACCGGTACGGCGTTTAGAACGGGGACGGGAAGATCGGGTACGAGTCATGGCGCGGCATTATACGCACTTTGCCCGTTTGCCAGCAGGCCGCCGCTGCGGTTTGCAGACTGATCTTGAGCGGCCATAATGGCCGCCTCTTATTTCAGTACAACGCCAAGGATCGCCCGTGAGCCAAGCTCTGATCGCCGCATTGCAGAACCCGGCACTCTACCCGCACCCGGTGGAGCAGTTTCAGGTTATCGAAACCCATATTTCCTGGGTGATACTCACTGGCACCTTCGCCTACAAAATCAAGAAACCGGTGAATTTCGGTTTCCTCGATTTCACCGAGCTGAGCGCCCGCGAGCACTTCTGCAAGGAAGAGCTGCGCCTCAACCAGCGTCTAACTCAGGGCCTGTACCTGGACGTGCTGCCAATCAGTGGCAGCCTCGAGGCCCCGCAGCTCGGCGGCAGCGGCGCGGCTATCGAGTACGTGCTGAAAATGCGCCAGTTCCCGCAAAGCCAGCTGCTCAGTGATGTCCAGGCCCGCGGCGAGCTGACTGAAGCGCACATCGATGGCCTGGCCAAGCAGATTGCTGACTTCCACGTCGCCACCCCTGCCGTGGCCACCAGCCATGTGCTGTGCTCACCAGAGGCCATCGCCGCGCCAATGCGACAAAACTTCGAGCAGATTCGCCCACTGCTCAATGATGCCGCCGACCTGCAACAGCTGGCGGCCCTGCAAGAATGGACCGAGGCCACTTATACTCGCCTGGAACCGCTGCTGGCCGAACGCGCCCAAAATGGCTCGATCCGCGAATGTCACGGTGATATCCACCTGGGCAACGCCACCTTGCTCGACGGCCAGGTGGTGCTGTTCGACTGCATTGAGTTCAACGAACCGTTCCGCCTGATCGATATCGCATCGGATGCCGCCTTCCTCGCCATGGACCTGGAAGACCGGGGCCTCAAGGCCCACGCCTGGCGCTTCGTCAATGCCTGGCTGGAACACACTGGCGACTACGCTGCCCTGCAACTGCTGAATTTCTACAAGGCCTACCGCGCCCTGGTGCGTGCCAAAGTCGCGCTGTTCAGTCTGGCCCACCAGACCGATGCCGTACAGAAGGCGGTCACCCTGCGCCAGTACCGCAACTATGCCAACCTGGCGGAAAGTTACAGCGCCATCCCGTCCAGCTTCCTGGCCATCACCCACGGGGTTTCTGCTGTGGGCAAAAGCCATGTGGCCATGCGCCTGGTTGAAGCCCTCGGGGCGATTCGTCTGCGTTCGGATGTAGAACGCAAGCGCCTGTTCGGCGAGCAAAAGGATGTCGACCTCGGCAAACTCAGCGCCGGCATCTACAGCCAGGATGCCAGCGCGGCCACCTACCAACGCCTGCACCAGCTGGCCGAGTCAGCCCTGCGCGCCGGTTTTCCGGTCGTTATCGACGCCACCTACCTCAAGCAAGCCCAGCGTGATGCCGCCAGCCAAGTGGCCGAGTCCTGCGGCGCGCCCTTCCTGATTCTCGAATGCCATGCACCTGACGAGGTGATTGCCAGCTGGCTGGAACAACGCCAGGCCGCCGGCACCGACCCATCCGATGCCACTATGGATGTTGTGCGCGCCCAGCACGCCAGCCGTGAAGCGCTCAGCGAGGACGAACTACTGCACAGCAAGCGCGTCGACACTCATGAAAGCGCCAGCCTGGACACCTTGATCGCACGCATCCGCCAGCGTCTTCCAGGGCTGTAAACCTCGTAGGGGAAACCCACCCGCGGCGCGAGCAGAGCGCGCCGCGGCCTCTATACTGAGGAAAACCCTCATATGGAGATGCCCCATGAGTCAGCCCAGACAACTGGACAACCCGTTGTATGCCCTGATCCACAACGAAAAGATTTCGGCCTTCAACGCGCAGAAACCCAAGGACGCCATCGTCGACCTGAGCGACGGCGACTTTCGCGGGCTCGACCTGCGGGCCCTTGACGCCCTGGGGATCAACTTCACCAACGCCTACTTCCGCGGCGCCGACCTGCGCGGTCTGGATCTGCGTAACGCCAAACTCGAAGGCGCCAGCCTGGCCCATGCCCAGATATCCGGGGCTTACTTCCCGGTCGAGCTGACGGCGGACGAGATTCTCATGTCAGTCAATTTCGGAACCCGCCTGCGTTACAACACCCGTTGAACAGCCAGCCCGTCAGCCAACTGTTCGGAGCACGAGCCGACGCCTACGCCAACTTCCGCCCGCACTATCCACCCAGCCTGTTCAACTGGCTGGCCGACCAGTGCCCGCGACACCAGCGTGCGTTGGACATTGCCTGCGGCAATGGCCAAGCCAGCTATCCACTGCTGGAACACTTTGAACAGGTGCTGGCCTGCGACAGCAGCCTTCAGCAGTTGCAGGCAGGGCAGAATCAGCCTGGCTTGCAACAGTTCGTTGCCGAGGCAACCAAGCAGCCTTTGCCCAGCCGGAGCCTGGACCTGATCGTGGTGGCACAGGCGCTGCACTGGTTCGCCACCCCTGCGTTCTTTGCCGAGGTACGCCGCCTATTACAGCCTGGAGGGGTGTTCTGCGCCTGGTGCTATAGCCTGATGCGCATTGATAGCCCAATAGATGCCTTGATTGATCACTTCTATTGGCAAACGCTTGGCGTCTACTGGCCAACAGGACGCACCAGTGTCGATGCTGGCTATCGCGACATCGAAAACCCCTTCTGCCCACTCGCCCCACCTGCTTCATCGATTACCGCGCACTGGTCACTGGAGCAGCTACTGGGTTACCTGCGCACCTGGTCTGCGGTGCAGCGTTACGAGCAGCAAAACGGCCATGACCCGTTGCAACAATTGGAGCCCGAACTGCGCCAAGTCTGGGGTGATGCCAAGCAGCCACGCTTTATCCAGTGGCCGCTACACTTTCTTGCAGGAACGCCAAACTGACTCCATCCGCACGACTGCCTAGCAGCGCAAGGAGGCCTGATGAACGATGAGCTGCAACACCTGAAGAACCTCGGGAAAACCTCGGCCCAGTGGCTACACGCAGTTGGCATCCACAGTGCCAATGACTTGCGTCGACTGGGTGCGGTCAGCGCCTACCGAGCGGTGCGCGCCCGCGGCTTCCGGGCCTCCAAAGTACTGTTGTACGCCATCGAAGGTGCCTTGCTGGACGTGCATTGGAACGACCTACCCCCAGGGCACAAGGCAGAACTGAACGGCCAACTCGATGAAAGTTCACGCCACAACAAGAGCTAGCTCACAACCTCTCAGGCTTTTGATTTACCTGAAGCCCGCTGGCAACTATTGTTTTAGGGACGTTCGTGCGGTTTAGTATGCCCAGCCAGTTCAAGGAAATTCGCTCATGTATTTACTCGGGGAGCAACCGGCTTACGCCGATCAGCTGATCAACCGACTACAAAGCATCCCCACCCAATTGCTCGAAGGCCTGGCGCCTGCGGGTTCTGCGTTGCAGCTGGAGCGGGCGGATGATCTGGCCAAGATCCTGCCGGGCAATCAACTGTTCATCATTGAAAACGGCCTGCTGCATGCAGTGGTTGACGAACGCCCGCTGTTCTACCTGCAGGAAGGTGACCTGGTTGGCCTGCGCCAAGGGCTGGACATGCCGAGCTGCCGCTACAGCAGCGAAGAACAACTGAGCCTGATCCCCTACTCGCGCAGTGACGTGTTCAAGCACATCTATGCCAACGAGCAGCGCCAGGAACTGTTCATCCAGTATCTGATCGGCCATACCGCTCTGCTGTCTGACGCCCTCGCGCGCCTGAAACAGCCGGAAATCCGCCCGTCCACCGGTTTCCAGCACTTTGCTGCCGGTGAAGAGCTGATTCATCAGGGCGATGTCGCTGACAACGTCTTCATCATCATCGAAGGCCACGCCGAAGCGTACGTCGATGGGCACAAGGTCGGTGATGTACAGAAGGATGAAATCTTCGGCGCCATGGCCGTGTTCACCCGTGAGAAGCGCAGCGCCACTGTACTGGCCAGCGAGCCCTGCACCGTGATGGTCATCCCCAAAGAACAATTCCTCAGCCTGATGCAGAGCAACCCACGAATTGCCCACAGCCTGATCGAGAGCATGGCCAAGCGCATCGACCTGCTCAATAAGGAAGTCACCCAGCTGCGCCTGCCCGCTGCCGAAGCCTGATCAAAGCGTGCAAGCAAACAAACCCGGCCTGGTGCCGGGTTTTTTGTTTATGGCATCACAGATTCCGCCAGCGCTAAAAAAGTTTTGGTAGAAGTGTTGACTTGAAAATGAGAATTGTTATTATTACCTCAACTGGTCGCGAGATCAGCCGATAAGCTTAAGAGACCTTCAGTCGGCCTCTTCAGATTATCTCCTCATCAGGCTAATCACGGTTATTGACCCGGCTTTTGCCGGGTCTTTTTTTGCCTGTCGAAAAGTACGCTCAGCAACCTTTAGTAATCGACCTGCGCCAACCATTCCGGCAGATTGAAGTGCTGGCTTACCCGGCAGATCTTGCCGTCACGAATCTCGAAGAAACTCGCCGCCGTCAGCTGATAACTCTGGCCACAGGCATCCGGTAGGCCATCATCGGTGCTCAGGTATTCGCCGCTCAGGATGAATTCGCAGGCGGCGCGCTGCCCACTTGGCTCGGTGAGTATCTGCAGGTTATCGATGCTTTCGCGGTAGCAGCGCTGGGTGCGCTCCAGGTAATCGGCAAAAGCTTGTACGCCTTGCTCGCGCGGCCCCTGGTTAATATCCAGCAGCACATCGTCGCTGAGCAGAGCCAGGCAGGCGCGGCTATCGCGCTCGTTGAGGGCGTTGAAATAACGGGTAAGCAGGGCGTGGGCAGCGGCTGGCATCGGCGGTCTCCGGTAAAAACCGCAGACTACCTGCTCAGCCGCAGGCAAGTCGGGCTAGGGTCGCAGTTTTGCGCAGTGATCCTGCTCAGGTTGCGCCGGGGTGAACCAGACGTAATCGGCCGACTCAGCGGCTACCTGGCTGCCGACCTCGGCCAGAATCAGCACCTGCACGCCTTGAGCAGCGTCTAAATCCTGCAAATGCAAGGGCACACCCAGCTCACGACGCACATGAAAGGCGCCGGCAAACAGCAGGCTCGGCTCCGGCGCGGCCAGCAGCGCTTCAGCCATACGCCGGTCGCGTTGCTGCTGCACGGCAAGCATGGCGGGCAGCTGACTTTCCGGCAGCAGGTTGCAATGCGACTGGCGAATCTGCTCAAACAACGCCTCGCGCACCGGCTCAGCCGTGGAGGCCGAACCTTGCAGTTGTGGCACCTGGGCATAAATCTGCATGATTTCACGGCGCTCAAGGTTGGCAGCCAACAACGGGTACGGCTGACGCAGCGCATGCTGTACCAGCGGCCCGTACAACGACCAGGCCCAGCCCGGCTGCCAACTCAAGGCTCCAAGGATGTCCTGCGGCGCCTGCCCGGCCGCAATGGCTGCGCGTACCTGATCGACCTTGGCCTGCTGATCCGGCGTGAGCATTTCCAGCAGCAGACTGCCTTGTGGCCGCTGCGCGGCGAGCGCGCGCAACAACCAGAGCTGCAGCGCATGGTGATCGGGATTGTCATGCCGCTCGCCGACCAGCACCTTGGGTGCTGCGGCTAAACGCTCCAGCAGCTGCGCCGGAGTAAGCCGCGCGCCAGTGCGCAACTCGACAATCTGCCCCAGCTCAGGATGCTGCAAACCCTCGGGGCTTTGCCAGGCGGGTAAAGCCGGTAACGAGGCCTGACAGGCACTCAACAGCGCGGCAACCAGCAATAACGCAATACGCATAAACAAGACCTTAACGAGCAACGATTAAAGGGTGACCACGCTCTGGATGCTGCTGCACCAGCACTTCAAGACCGAACACCGCCTGCAATGGTTCGGCGCGCAGCACTTCTTCGGGGCTGCCGAGCGCATGAGGGCGACCACGCTCCAGCAGCAACAAGCGGTCGCAGTAGCGCGCGGCCAGGTTGAGATCGTGAAGAATCACCAGCACCGCTGCGCCCTGCTCGACGAATGCTCGAGTGGCCTGCAATGTGGTGTGCTGATGCAGCGGGTCAAGCATTGAGGTCGGCTCATCGAGCAGCAGCATCTGCCCTTCGCCGCCCGGCCAGAGCTGCGCCAGCACCCGCGCCAGGTGCACGCGCTGACGCTCGCCGCCGGATAACGCCAGGTAACTGCGCCCGGCCAGATGCAAGGCATCGGCCGCCTCCAGCGCCTGCTTGATAATCTGCGCATCACGCACACGCCCACTCGCATGGGGCAAACGGCCCATGCCGACCACTTCTTCCACGCGAAAGGCAAAATTCAGCGTCGAGGTTTGTGGCAACACCGCCAGGCGTTGCGCACGCTCGCTGCCGGGCCAGTCCTGCAAGCGCCGTTGATCCAGCCAGACAGCGCCGTGGCTCGGCTGCAACTCGCCACACAAAGCACCGAGCAAGGTGCTCTTGCCGGCACCATTTGGACCCAGCACGCCGAGCACTTCCCCCGGACGCAGCTCCAGGTTGATATCCGCCAACACCGTGCACGGGCCGCGCTGTACCGCCAGATTTTCCGCGCGCAGCATCAGGTACGCCCCCGCAGCAAGAGATAAAGGAAGAACGGCGCGCCAATCAGCGCCGTGACGATACCGATCGGCAATTCGGCCGGTGCCAGCACCAGCCGCGCGGCCAGATCCGCCAGCAGCAGCAGACTGGCACCCGCCAAGGCTGAGGCTGGCAACAGCACGCGATGATCCGGTCCCACCAGCAGACGCACCAGATGCGGCACCACCAGGCCGATAAAGCCAATCATCCCTGCCGCCGCCACGGCCGCGCCGACGCCAAGGGCGGTGCAGAACACCAGTTCAGCCTTGATTCGCTCAACCGCAAAACCCAAGTGGCGCGCTTCAGACTCGCCCAGCAGCAAGGCATTCAGGGCCTTGGCTCGGCGCGGCAACCACAGCGCCACCGCTGCCGTGACCAACAGCAGCGGCCACAGACGCGCGTAACTGGCGCCATTCAGGCTGCCCAGGTTCCAGAATGTCAGGGTGCGCAAGGTGGCGTCATCGGCCAGGTAGGTGAACAGGCCAATGGCCGCACCGGCCAATGCCGTCAGCGCAATACCGGCCAGGAGCATGGTCGCCACATGGGTTTCGCCGTCACGCCGGCCCAGGCGATAGACCAGCGCCGTCACCCCCAGCCCACCGATAAAGGCACACAACGACAATAGATACGGCGCGAATGCTTCCGGTAAGCCGCCCAGTGCCGCACCACCGACAATCGCAATCGACGCGCCGAGCGCCGCGCCGCTGGATACCCCGATCAACCCAGGGTCAGCTAGCGGGTTACGAAACAGCCCCTGCATCGCCACGCCGCATAGCGCCAGCACCGCGCCGACCAGCAGGCCGAGCAAGGTGCGTGGCAGGCGAATCTGCCCGAGAATCAACTCGGCCTGGACCAACTCGTCACCCGCTTGCGCCCAGCCAAGCAGGCGTAGTGCTGCCTTGAGGGTGTCGAGCAGCGGCAGACTGACCGGCCCCAGTGCCAGGGATAACCAGAGCGCAAGCGCCAGCAACAGGCTCAGTGCGATAAACAGTGAGCGCGGTCGAATAACAGGATTCATGGCGTGGGCTTAGCTTCGGCGACCAGAGGTTGGCTGGCAGGATAAAAGGCTGCGGACAAGGCCGCCAGCCCATCCGGCAAACGCGGGCCAAGCCCCCCGACCAGCAGCGTCGGATCGAGCATCAGCAAACGCTGGTTACGCGCTGCCCGGGTCGCCGCCAGCGCCGGGTTCTGCTGCAGCAATGCCTCACGCGCGGCGTCACCGGACAGGCTGCGGTCGGCGATGATCACCACCTCCGGATCAAGCGCCAGCAGGGCTTCGGTGGAGAGGGCCTTGAAACCGCTGTGACTGGCCAGGTTGCGCCCGCCGGCGCGCTCGATCAGCCAATCGGCCGAAGTATCCTTGCCACCCGCCATCGGGCTACCGCCGGCATGCCCAAGTAACAGCAGCACGCCAGGCGCCGCCTGTTGACGCTGCGCGGTCACCAACCAGTCGGCCTGCAGCTGCAAGCGTTGCTGATAGGCCGCAAAGGCCTGATCGGCGCGTTGCGGCTCGCCCAACAACGTGCCGATGCGCTGCAGGCTGGCCTGCAAACTGCTCAGATCCGCCTTGGACGAGAGCATTTCCACCCGTACACCAGCACCACGCAATTGCGCCAGCACCGGCGGCGGGCCCATCTCTTCACTGCCAATCAAAATATCCGGGCGCAGCGTCAACATGCCCTCGGCCGCCAGCTGGCGCTGATAACCAATGCTCGGCAGCGCGCGCAGCGACTCGGGATGCTGGCTGGTGCTATCCACCCCGACCAGACGGCTTTCGCCACCCAACACCACCACCCACTCGCTGAGCGAGCCGCCGGAACTGATCCAGCGTTGCGGCAACGGCTCGGCGGCCATCAGCCAGGAACAGGACAACAAGCTCGCACTCAGGGCGAGCAGAGAACTAAGGCGCTTCATGAGAATTCTCTAAGGAAACAGAGGTGAACGCCGGCCCCGGTCAAGCCAGGGACGCGGCGCTGTAACCACAGCGGAAAATCGATTCAGACCGACACTGCCACGGCTTCTTCGGCCAGGGCACGCCAGTCCTCGCGCTCAGGAACACCCGGTTTGCGCGCACCGAACAGCTGCACCACCAGTTCGCCGTCAGCATCAAAGGCCTCCCAGCTGGTGATCACACCATCGGTACTGGGCTTGCGCACGCGCCACAGTTCAGTCACGCCCGTGGTCTTGAGATGCAGGTTGAACTCAGGGTCCAGCACATTGAACCAGGTGTCCATCCAGCGCAGGTTCTTCACCGGTCCGGAGTGGATCTGGATGCAGTGGCGGTTGCCGACAAACACCATGATCGGCACTTCCCGTGCACCAGCCTGCTCCATCAGCTTCGGCAATTCGCACACATCCAGCGGCTCGGCCCACTCACGCCCCGCCAGACGCAGTGCCTGGGTGCGGGTGGTGCCATGTTTTTTCAGCAAGGCAAAGAAATGGTGAGTGTCTTTCAGAGCAGACCAGCCCACACGCAAGGCATCGGCATCGATCACCTCATCAGCCAGGGCTGGAGTAGCCGACGGCAGAGGCTGCAGGTCAAGAGCAGCACTTTGCTCAGCTGCCGCAAAACGCTCCAGCAGCGGCTCCCAGGCTTGCAGTTGGCTGTCCTCGGTGAGGAACACCTTGTGTACCGCTGTGCCTTGGCGATCAAACACCTGAATGCTGCGCTGGGTGCCCTTGCCAGTTTGCTCTTCAATGGCAAACACACTGGCCCAGCCGCCGAGGAACAGGCGCAGGTCGATATCCGCCGACACTACCAACCCCATCTGACCATTGCCGGTAACAGTCACTTCGCGGTAGTAGCCCTTGCGCTCATGCACGCAATGCTCATTGCGAGTCAGCGCCATCACATAACCCAACTCACCCAAAGCGGGCAGCAGTTGCGCCCACTCAGGGCGCAAGCGCAGGGTATCGACCCCAAGCCGGCTGGCAACCAGCTCGGCCTCGCTGACCGCCAGACGCTCGGCGGCGTCACGTGCGCGCAGGCGCGGTTGCTCATTGCGCAGGACTTGCCAGGCCAGGTAGAGATCGTTGGTAGCCGCAATAGGCTGGGCATGGGTATTCATGGAAAGCTCCTCACTGGTAATCACCGGCTTGCCGTCAGGGCAAACTGGATCGGGATATGGACCCGGCTGGGCACGGCCTGGCCATCTGTGGTTTCAGGGTTGAAGCGCCATGCAGCAACAGCCTGCAACGCCGCACGATCAAGACTCTCAACGCCAGAGGAACGCAGCACATTGAGGCTGCGCTGCCGCCCCAGCTCATCCAGGCGCACCTCCAGCAGAACAACCCCCTGTTGATTCCGGCGGCGCGCCTGGGACGGATAACGCGGCTGACGCGGCGGCTCACGAAAACTCGGTTTGCTACTGAGCACTTCAGCCACAACGCGTGAACTGGCCGGCGTGGCTGGCTCAAGCAGAGCCGGTGCTGCAGCAACGGCCTGCCGGCTGGCGCTCTCAAGCGGAGCAGCCTGTGCGACCGGTTGCTTCGATGGCACCGATACCGGAGCAGGTTTCGGCTGAGGCGTAACGGCCGGCTTAACGGCCTGCACTGCCGCCGGCTTGCGCGGTAGCGCTGGTGCCGCCGGCATCTTGTTCTCAACCGGCGCTGGTGCCAGCAGCACAGCCGTGATGTGCTGCTGCGCGGCCTGAACACTGGCATGCGCGGCATTTAATTCCGGAGGTTGCGCAACGCCATACAGCAGCCAACCGGCGACATGCAGCGCCAGTGACAGCAGCAGGGAAAGCAGAAGACGAAGCATGCCGACGCGCACCATTTTAAATACGAATCTATTTGATAATTATTTGCATTGGCGTGTCAACATGGTTTAGCGTGCCGGCCGATGCCAACCCGGCGGTCAGAGTAACCGCCCGTATGTCCCTGGAGTCCCCATGCACAGAAGTCCTCCATTCGCCCGTCGTCCCTGGCTTGCCCTGTTGCTGCTTAGCCCTTCGCTGGCCCTAGCCGCCGAAAAAGCCCCCAATCAGTTCGATACAGTCACCGTCACGGCGACCCGCACTGAGCAAACCCTCGATCAGGTGCCCAGCACTGTGTCGGTGCAAACCGAGCGTGATATCGATCAGAAAAACGTGAAGAACATTCAGGATCTGGTGCGCTACGAGCCCGGCGTCACCGTCAGTGGCACCGGCAGCCGCTTTGGCCTGAGCGGCTTCAACATCCGCGGGATTGGTGGCAACCGGGTGCTGACTCAGGTGGACGGCACCAGCGTGCCTGGCGAATTCGCTTTCGGCCCATTTCAAAATGCTCGCCGCAATTACATCGATCTCGATTCGGTTAAGCAGGTGGAAATCATCCGCGGCCCAGCATCCTCACTCTACGGCAGCGATGCCATTGGCGGGGTGGTCAGCTTTCTGACCAAGGACGCGGCCGACTATCTTGATGAGGGCGATGACGTCTATGCCCGCCTGAAAACCGGCTATGACAGTTCAGATAAAAGCTGGCTAAAGAGCTCGACCCTGGCAGGCCGTGTTGGGCAGGTTGATGGAGTGCTGCAACTCAGTCACCGCAGCGGTCACGAAATCAAGACACACGGTGGCCAAGGCGGCATAGGTAACGCCAGGGGTGAAGCCAACACCCAGGACGTCACTGAAGAAAACCTGCTCGTTAAAGCCGGCTGGAACTATAACGACACCGACCGCCTGCAACTGGCCTATGAGCGCCTACAAAACGATGTGAATAGCGATGTTCTCAGTGAATACAGCTCATTCAGCTCGACGCCTACCTTTGGCATCATGCGCAGCAATGCATTGATCGACCGCAGCGAGGCCAAGGACAGTACAGACCGCGAACGACTCAGCCTGCAGCATCGTTTCGCTGTGGACCTTGCCGCCGTCGATACCATCAACTGGCAACTCAGCTACCAGGACAGTGAAATACGCCAACGAACAGAGCAGACACGCCGAGTCTGGAGCGCTGCCAATACTATTCCGACGCCACCACCTGGAACGCGGGAGCGCCAACGCACTCGGGACTCGCGTTACGAGGAAGACCTATGGAGCCTGAATGTACAGTTTGACAAGAGGTTCCAGACTGAGAATACCAGCCACACGCTCGTCTACGGCCTTGATGCCAAGCGCTTAGAAAACAGCAACTTGCGTAAAGGCGGAGAAATTTTCACCGATACAGGGGCCGACGTTCCCGTTTCCCCGACAGCGGAAAAACTACCACTCAGCGACTTCCCCGATCCAACCACCACTCAGTACGCATTCTTTATTCAGGACAGCATTGAAATTGGTCGCTGGACCCTGCTACCAGGGTTGCGTTACGACCACTACACACTTAAACCTGACGTTACACCTGAGTACCTCAATGCCAACCGCCAGGATCAGAATCCATCCAACTACAGCGACCACGCCATATCGCCAAAATTTGGCGTGACCTATGACATCGACGGCATCCATAGCGTCTACGGGCAATACGCCGCAGGTTTCAAAACCCCTGAAGCCGTGGATATCTACGGCGAATTTTCCAATCCTGGACACGGCTACCAATACCTCGCCAACAACAGCTTGAAGGCGGAGAACAGCGACAGTTACGAGATAGGTCTGCGCGGCAAATATGATCAGGGCAGCTTCTCCGTGGCGCTGTTCTACAACCGTTACAAGGACTTTATCGAACAAGTCACCACGGCAGACCCAACCGGCACTGGCCTGCTTACTTATCAACAGCAGAACCTCGACCGAACCACCATCCGTGGTGCCGAAGCCAAGGGCGAGTTGTTCCTTGAGCAGTGGGGGCTCAGGGGCTTCCGTGCAACGGGTGCTATTGCTTACGCGCGTGGCAAAGATCATGAAAGCGGCAACCCGCTGAACAGTGTCGACCCGCTGAAAGCGGTCATGGGCATCGACTACACCGCCCCAAGCAGCAACTACGGTGCAGGGCTGACCTGGACACTGGTTGCCGCCAAAGAACGGATCGACGACACCCAGGCAGCCGCTGCGCGAATCAACGAACAGTTCGCGCCCTCCGGTTACGGCACACTGGATCTCAATGGCTGGTGGCAAGTCAGCGAGCAGTTTTCGGTCAATGGTGGTCTGTATAACCTGACCGACAAGCAGTACTGGCAGTGGGGCGATGTTCAAGGGCTGGACAGCAATTCAGTCGCGCTCGATCGCTTTAGCCAAACGGGCCGCTATGCTGCGGTCAACCTGATCTGGGAAATCTGACCCGGCAACAGGTCTACCACGCGATTAACCCGTCGCGAAAAGCGTTCCACTTGGCGCAAGGATGCGCCCTCCTCTTTCACTTCCACGCCAGGGCGGCATAATGCCGGCCTGTCGGGGAGGTTCTTATGTTGCGTTTATGTGCACCGGATGTGTTGGCCGAGGGCCAGAGCCGGGGCTTCGAGATTGCCGGTGAAAAGCTGCTTGCCGTGCGCAAGGACGGCAAGCTGTATGCCTATCGCAATCGCTGCCCGCACCGCGGCATCCCGCTGGAATGGCTGCCCGACCAGTTTCTCGATCACAGCGCCAGCCTGATCCAATGCGCCACCCACGGCGCACTGTTTCTGATCGAATCCGGCGAATGCGTCGCCGGCCCCTGCGCCGGGCAATCGCTACAGGAGCTTGCCATCCGCGAGGATGAACAGGGCATCTGGGTCGAGCTAGCAGGCCGTTGAAAAACTATCTGCGTTGGCAATACTGCGTTAAAAACGGCCTCGGAATGCTCATTTACAGCCAGTAAACTCCGCTTCCTCGGCCGTTTTCGCCTTGTCTTGCCTGCCTCGCCTACGTTTTGCAACGGCCTGCTAAACGAAGCTTAAAGTCCAGCAGCCGCCAAGCGCTGCGCATGTTCGACAAACAGCTTGACCGGCTCGGCGCCCTTGCCGACCAGACCGAAGGTCTGATTGATGATGTCGAAGTGATCCAGCGGGTACTGATCACCGATCACCACGCCCAGGTGTGAGCTGTAGCGCCCGACCATGCCATCGCACTGCCCCGCTTCACGCTGAAAAGTTTTGGCAAATAGCCGGCAGGCAACATTCGGCCCATCGAAGCGGTTGCCACCTTTATTGGTGATACCCGGCTGCAGGGTGCCGGACCAGGAGTAGTAGCGCACGCCGTTGACCTCAGCCGCGCCCTCACCACCCCAGACCTCCGGCAAGCCCTGCGGGTACTGCGCATTGAAGGCCGCCACACCCTCGCGGGTCAGCGATTGCTGCGCTGCTGCGACATCCATCGGCAGTGGCTCACCTTTATAGCCGCGCTCCAGCCAGGCCATGCAACGGGCCACGCCACGCAGCAAGGCACTCAAGATGCGCTCACGCAGACTGCCGTGCGGGGCTTTGCGTTTGAGAAAGTCCGCCAGTTCCGAACCATGGTTGGGCCCGGCCACCGAAGTCACGGACGCTACCCACTCGGGTTTTAGTGCGGCCGCATAGCGTGCAGTGAGGGCGCCCTGGCTGTGGCCGATCAGATGGACCTTTTCTGCGCCAGTCTGCCGCAATACATCGGCGATGCGCAGCAGCAGTTGCTCGCCGCGCACTTCAGTGGAATGCACCGAAGACACCAGCACCGGGAAGACTTGTGCACCGAGGCGGCGCAGCGCCGTGACGATGCCATACCAATAGGGATAACCGAGCAGGCTGACAAAACCGAGTAAACCTGGCACCAGAATCAGGGGGTAACGGGGTGCAGTCGTGTTCGACATAGCCAACCATCCTTGTGTCATATCGCCGAGAAAGAAGTGCGAACCACAAAACGTGCCAGGGCCGCGTATTGGGTAGGCGAGCTGTGCGTGCCTGGCATATAGTCCCGGCTCCTCTTTGCGCTGCCATGACCATGCATACCATCGAACGGATTTACCCGAAGGACCTCAACCCGCAGAACCCGGATGACCAGGCCAGCCTGCATATTCACATGCAGCGCTACGAGTTCGCCGCCGACCACTTGAGCGGCCAGCGCGTGCTGGATATGGCCTGTGGTTGCGGTTATGGCACCGCCCTGCTGGCCCAGCGCAACCCTGACAAACAGATCACTGGCGTGGACATTGACCCTGCGGCCATTGCCTACGCCCGCGAGCATTACCAGCTGCCCAACCTGCGTTATGAATGCGCCGACGCCGAACAGTTCCATGACGCCGAGGGCTTCGACTGCATTGTCAGCCTGGAAACCATCGAGCACCTGCCGCGTCCGCAGCAACTGCTGGCCAACTATGCGCGTTTATTGGTGCAAGACGGCAAAGTGATTGCATCGGTGCCGATCACTCCAACCCTGGATGGCAATCCTCACCACCTGCATGATTTCAGCAAACGCAGCTTTTATGCGCTGTTCCGCCAGCACGGGCTGCATGCCCACCAGCACCTGGAGCAGATTCAGTGGTGGCAGTTCAAAGGATTATTTTCGAAACAGGTGGATCAACAGAAACAGCACCGCAGCGAAGGCGTCGGCAATGCCGTGCTGCTGTATTACCGCCAGCACCCGCTGTACCTGTTCAGTCGGCTGTATTCGATGCTGCGCTACGGCTTTAGCAATCGCTACCTGACGTGCGTGTTTACCCGCTGACCTTGTAGCCCGGATGTAAGCGCCCCGGATTGCATCCGGGCTACGGCGTACGTCCGTAGGATGAATGGTTCACGCCGTTAAGCGCCCACCGGCACGGCCTCGACCGGAGGCCGGCGGTAGATCCAGATACGTCTAAGCACCGTCCTGAACTGCCGCCACAGGCTGCCGTGGTTGTAGACCTGGCCATAACGCTCGGCAATCTCGCGCACCTCCACGGCCATCGCCGCATAGCGCCGCGCCGGCAGATCGGGGAACAGGTGGTGTTCGATCTGGTGGCTGAGGTTGCCCGTCAGAATATGAAACAGCGGCCCGCCATTCAGGTTGCTGGAGCCGCGCAACTGGCGCAGGTACCAGTGCCCGCGGCTCTCGCCGATAACCGACTCCTTGCTGAACACCGCTGCCTGCTCGGTAAAGTGACCGCAGAAAATCACCGTAAAGGTCCACAGGTTGCGGATCAGGTTGGCCGCGGTATTACCGGCGAGCACTGCCAGGGCATTGGCGCCGATCAGCAGCGCCAGCAGCGGAAAGAACAGGTAATCCTTACCCCACTGACGCAGTACCTTGGCGTTGAACTGTTTGATCAGCGGACGCACTTCGGCCTTGCTCAGCTTGCCCTTGTAGACCTTGTCCAGACGCAAGTGCTGGATCGCCACCGAGTACTGGAACAACAGCGCCTGAATCGTCACCCACAGCGGCTGCCAGCGGTAGAACGGCTTCCAGCGCTGCTCGGGAAACAGCCGCACCACGCCATAGCCGACGTCATCATCCATACCCAGCACATTGGTCCAGATGTGGTGCACATGGTTGTGGGTGTGCCGCCAGAAGTCGCTCGGCCCGGCGATATCCCACTCATAGTTGCGCCCGGCAAACTCGGGGTCATTCATCCAGTCGTACTGACCGTGCATGACGTTATGCCCCAGCTCCATATTCTCCAGAATCTTGCCCAGTCCCAGCAGCAAGGTGCCGAGCAACCAGGTCGGCGGAAACCAACCAAGCATCAGCAGGCCGCGCCCACTCCAGCAACAGAAACGTACCGCTGCGCGAATGCGGCGGATATAGCGGGCGTCCGCCTCGCCAAGCGAGGCCAGGGTGCGCTGGCGCAGCGCATCCAGCTCATGGCCGAATGCATCCAGCTCGGCAGCGGACAGGTGACGGTCAGCGCGCATGGGGTTACCTCGCAAGTTAAAGATCGATATCCAGATCAGCGTGGGGCGCGCTGACGCATAAACGAATCGGCTGCCCCGGTTCGCTGAACAGCGCACCACTGCGCATATCGCGCACCGTGCCACTGAGCAGAGTGCAGGTGCAGCTGGCGCAGATGCCCTGACGACAGCCATGGGCCGGCTGCAAACCCTGCGCTTCAGCCAGTTCCAGCAGGCTGCGCTGGTTATCGGCCTGCATCTGCTGATGACTGCGGGCAAAACCCAGGCGCACCGCACGCAGTCCCTCGACGGCATTGAATGCTGGCGGGGTAAAGGCCTCTACTTGCAGTGCTCCGGGCACCTGCGCGTGCTGCCACCAGTGTTGCACCTGGGCAACAAAGCCAGCCGGGCCACAGGCCAGCACACGGCACTGGTGCAGCGCGGTGACCGAGTGCAGATGCTCAGCCGTAAAGCGCCCGGTCAATTCTCCGGCTTCGGCAATGGCTGCCGTCAGCGACCAGCGCACCTGCAGGTTGCTGTACTGCGCCTGCAGCGCCTGCAATTCGCCAGCAAAAGCACGCTGGCCCTGCTCGCGCACGTAATGCAGCAGCGTGATCGGCGCACTGAAACCCTGCGCCAGCGCGGCACGCAGCAGGCCCAGCAGCGGTGTGATGCCACTGCCCGCCGCAAGCAGCAGCACAGCGTCCGGCTTCTCGGGCCAACTCAACTCGCCCTGCACCGGGCCCAGTTCCAGCACATCCCCCACCGCCAAGTGTTCCAGCAGGTAAGGCGACACCCGCCCACCCGCCTGATGCTTGATGGCGATCTGCACGCGACCATTGGCCTGCACGGCAGTCAGGCTGTAACTGCGGCTCAGGCGTACGCCATCACGTTCGAGGTACAGCTGCAGGTGCTGACCTGGCTGTGCGCCGCGCCAGTTGCCGTTGGCCTGCAAGGTCAGTTCGAGCATGTCATCGGCCACCCACTGGCGCTGGGTTACCCGGGCGAACACGCGGTTCAGACGCAATGCCGGGTGTAAGAGCACCAGCACGGCGTCGACATCGCTTTCGCGCAACCAGCCGTGCGCAACCAGCCATCGTAACGGCCCTAACAACCGTGAACAGGCGCGCACCCAGGCAAATGGGATCAGGGTCATGAGCGACTCCAGTGAACAATTGTTCACTAGACTGACAGAGCAGCCACCACTCAGTCAACACTCGTACACTCAAATACAACACACGCCGCGGTTCGACGTCTACAACGCCGCTTTGTTAGAGTGCGGTGCTGAACGCCATGCCGAGCCCTGAAGTTTGAAACCACTACAACCGCGCGCCGAACAAAAACTGCAAACCCGCCACGCCCTGATGGACGCCGCCCGCAGCCTGATGGACAGCGGCCGTGGCTTTGGCAGCCTGAGTCTGCGCGAAGTGGCGCGCTGCGCCGGTATCGTGCCGACCGGTTTCTATCGACACTTCGACGACATGGATGCCCTTGGCCTGGCCCTGGTGGCCGAAGTGGGAGAGACCTTTCGCGAAACCATTCGCCAGGTACGCCACCACGAATTCGAACTGGGCGGCGTGATTGACGCCTCGGTGCGCATCTTCCTCGACGCCGTGGCGGCCAACCGCTCGCAGTTTCTGTTTCTCGCCCGTGAACAGTACGGTGGCTCGTTGCCGGTGCGCCTGGCCGTAGGCGCTTTGCGTGAACGTATCACCGCTGACCTGGTGGCGGATCTGGCGCTGATGCCCAAGCTGCAGCACTTCGATACGCCAGCACAGAACGTGCTGGCCGACCTGGTGGTCAAGACCGTATTCGCCACCCTGCCCGAACTGATCGATCCGCCCGCCCGCGCCCTACCACGGCATGCCACCCCCGAAGCGAAGATGATCGAGCAGCTGCGCTTTATCTTTATCGGTGCCAAGCACTGGCAAGGCCTGGGCCAGCACAACGACTAAACGCACCACAACTGCGCACACAATTCGTGCACGCACCAAAGCGCAGCCCTCAATGCCCAATACTTAGGCACGACACCCACCGTACAGCCCGCATCATGCGGCCAGGCAGCAGTTTGGCAAGACCCTTGCTCTATAACTGGCATTGAACTGCCGGAAACTGCCCCATGTTGGTGATTCACCGCCGTATTGCCGCCCAGCCCAACTGGGACGCCGAACTCGAACTGAGCTTCGAGGCCCGCAGCAAAAGCCGCCTGCGCTGCTTCAGCCGCACCGGCGAGGATGTCGGCCTATTCCTCGAACGCGGCCAGCCGGCGCTGCACGATGGCGAATGCCTGCAAGCCGAAGACGGCCGCATCGTGCGCGTACTCGCCCGACCCGAGCCGCTGCTGCACGTCACCTGCGCCAACCCTTTCGAACTGATGCGCGCCGCCTACCACCTGGGCAACCGTCACGTGGCCCTGCAACTCGGCGATGGCTGGCTGCGCCTGCCGGATGACTACGTGCTCAAAGCCATGCTCGAGCAGCTCGGCGCCACGGTGCAGCTGATCGAAGCGCCCTACCAACCCGAGCAAGGGGCTTACGGCGGCGGCCATCACCACTCCCATGCCGGCGATGCCGAATTCAGCTATGCGCCACGCCTGCATCAATTCGGTGCGCGCAAGTGAATAACGCCTGGCAGTTGTTGAGGCTCGCCAGCCCGCAGCTACCGATTGGCGGCTACAGCTATTCCCAGGGCCTGGAAATGGCCGTTGAACAGGGCCGAGTCGATAGCGCCGAGAGCGCCCAGCGCTGGATTGCCGATCAACTGTTGCTCAACCTGGCGCGCTTTGAAGCGCCGCTGTTGCTTGCCCATTGCCAGGCTGCTTCCGACGAAGACTGGGCCCAACTGCGCCACCTCGCCGAACAGCAACGCGCCAGCCGCGAAACCCGCGAGCTGCGCCTGGAAAGCCGGCAGATGGGTTACTCCCTGCAGCAGTTGCTCAGCGGTCTGCCGGAACTGGACTCGCCAGCGCAGCAGCTATTCAACGAACTTGAAGAACCCGGCCTGGCTGTGGGCTGGGCACTGGCAGCACGGGCCTGGCAGATCACGCCAGAAGATGCCCTCGCCGCCTGGCTCTGGGGGTGGCTGGAAAACCAGCTGGCGGTGCTGATGAAAACCCTGCCGCTAGGTCAACAAGCCGCCCAGCGTTTGACCTCAGAGCTGCTGCCGATGCTCGACCAGGCGCAGCGCCACGCCAGTGAACTACAACCCGAACACTGGGGCAGCGCCGCCTTCGGCCTGGCCCTGGCGAGCATGGCGCACGAGCGTCAGTACAGCCGTTTATTCCGTTCTTGATGATAAGGAAGACTTGAAGATGAACAGCCAACCCCTGCGTGTCGGCATCGGTGGCCCGGTCGGCTCCGGCAAAACCGCCCTGACCCTGGCCCTGTGCCTGGCCCTGCGCGAGCGCTACAACCTGGCGGTGGTGACCAACGACATCTACACCCAGGAAGACGCGCAGTTTCTGGTGCGTAACGAAGCTCTGGTGCCGGAGCGGATCATCGGCGTGGAAACCGGCGGTTGCCCGCACACCGCCATCCGCGAAGACGCCTCGATCAACCTGGAAGCAGTCGACCAGCTCAACCGGCGCTTTCCGGGCCTGGACCTGATCATCGTCGAGTCCGGCGGCGACAACCTCTCGGCCACCTTCAGTCCGGAGCTGTCGGACCTGACCATCTACGTGATCGACGTATCTGCCGGAGACAAGCTGCCGCGCAAAGGCGGTCCAGGCATCTGCAAATCCGACCTGCTGGTGATCAACAAGGTCGACCTGGCACCACTGGTCGGCGCCTCACTGGAGGTGATGGAGCGTGACACCCTGAAGATGCGCGGCGACAAGCCGTTTGTCTTAAGCAACCAGAAGATCGGCCAGGGGCTTGATCAGATCATCGCCTTTATCGAACAGCACGGCATGCTCAACGCAGCCTGAGAACCTGCTTACGATCTGCTGCGCGTCGGCCATTCGGCGTTAAAAACAGCCTCGGAATGCTCATTTACAGCTCGTAAACTCCGCTTCCTCGGCTGTTTTTGCCTTGACTGGCTCTAGCTCGCGAGATCGTAAACAGGTTCTAAGTACAACCCATTCAGTCAAGGAGACACCCCATGAACCTGCGTAAATCCCTGTTCGCCCTCGCCCTGTTTCTCAGCCCCGCCGTGGCCTTCGCCCACGCTGGCCACGATCACTCCGGACTGATGGCCGGCCTGACGCACCCGGTATTCGGCCTCGATCACCTGCTGGCGATGCTCGCCGTTGGTCTATGGGCCGCGCAGCAATCCGGCGCGGCGCGCTGGGCGCTGCCGCTGACCTTTGTTGGCACCATGCTGATTGGCGGCCTGCTGGGCTTTAACGGCCTGGAAATTCCGCTGATGGAAACCGGCATCGCCGCTTCGGTACTGGCGTTTGGTCTGCTGGTGGCCGTCGCCATCCGCCTGCCAATGGTTATTTCCATCGCCCTGACTGCACTGTTCGCCCTGACCCACGGCGTCGCCCACGGTTTGGAGCTGCCGGAGTTGGCCAGCCCATGGGGCTATGCCGCAGGCTTCGTGGTGGCCACCGCCGCTCTGCACGCCAGCGGTTATGCCCTGGTGCGCCTGCTGCCCCAGGCCGCTGCACCGGTGGTGCGCGTACTCGGCGCGGCTTCAGCCGTGACCGGCGCCTGGCTGCTGGCAGGCTGAGTTGCAGGTTCGGGTGGACGGTCAGCGTCCGCCCGCATCCGCCACGCCAACCATCCCTGACCGCAAAGGTCGCTAGGCTGGCGCATTTCGCCTCTCGTATGGCCTTCATGGCTTTGTCATAGTCGAAGTGTATTCAAGCTCATCCCTGACTGCCCTGGACCCTGACCATGCTACGCGTTGCCCGCTTTCTCTCTGTTCCACTGCTGTTGCTGGCCATCGCCATCGGCGTACTGGCCCTGACCAGCACACCAGCCCAACCCACCGCAATGCTTAGCCGCTTTGCCGAGCAACCGCTGGTGATTGCCCACCGCGGCGGCAAAGGCCTGTGGCCGGAGAACAGCCTGTTTGCCTTCGAGCGTGCCAGCGCGCTGGGTGTCGATATGCTGGAGATGGACCTGCACCTGTCCAGTGACAGTGAGCTTGTGGTGATCCACGACCGCACACTGGATCGCACCACCAATGGCGAAGGCCCGGTTGCCGCGCTCAGCCTGGCGCAGCTGCAAGCACTGGACGCCGGCTACCGCTGGAGCGCCGATGGCGGCCAGAGCTACCCTTACCGTGGCCAGGGCGTGCGTATCCCGACCTTTACTGAGGTGCTCGAACGATTCCCCGATATCGCCAAGGTGATCGAGATCAAGGTGCCGGATGTCGGTATGGAAGCGCAGTTATGTGACGCCCTCACCGCCCACCAGCAGCGCGACAAGGTGATTGTTGGCAGCTTCTATGACCGCAGCCTGCAGCTGTTCCGCGAACAGTGCCCGGGCGTGGCCACCTCCGCTGGCCCCGGCTCGGTGCGCCTGCTGGTGGCACTCAATTGGGTCGGCCTGGGCAACCTGCTGTCGCCCTCCTACCAGGCGCTGCAGATTCCCGAGGCCCACGATGGCCTGCACATTGCCAGCCCGAGCTTGCTCAAGACCGCCACACAACGTGGGCTGAATGTGCAGCTATGGACCATCAACGAACAGCCGGACATGCGCCGTCTGCTCGACCTGGGCGCTCACGCGTTGATCACCGATTACCCGGACCGCGCCCTGCAGGTACTTGGCCGCTCGACGCAGATCAGCGCTCTGGAAACCGAATAGCCCACTGTATAAGAAATCGCCGGAGCGATTTTTGACGTCGCTCCGCAACAGCCCCGAAGGGCTGACCGCCAAGGATGGCGCTGTACAAAAAACAACCTACCGCGTTCAGGCCACGCCCGCTGTGGCCTCAACACAAGCGCGCGCAGCTTATCCACAGATCACTCCACAGCAACCTGGGATAAGTTATCCGCCGGGCGCCGCAGCGCTGCGGCAAACCCTTGAAATAACGCGATTATTGCTTGACTCGAAGCACTGAAAATGACGTATTGCAAGGCCGCGGCGAACTGTTCAAAAAACGATCAAGTGGCGCAAAACCAGGTTCTGTAAGCCCTTCAGCCAGGCATACCAGAGTTATCAACAACTCTACCCACAGTAGCCGTGGACAACTTTAGCGCTACCCCACAACACCCTGAATAACCAGGCTAACTTGTTGTTTTAACGATAAATAAACGGCTGATCAAAAAACGCACAAAGCTCGCAAGAAGCCGCACGACTAAGCCTGCAAGCGCCTACGCCCACCTTATCCACAGCTCACTCCACAGTCTTTGTGCACAAATGCGCAAGCTCTGCCGCAGTGGCTGTGCATAACGCCAAAGCGGCTTGCGACTATGGGCCCCATCAAAACAATCAACAGCCCAGCCACCGGGTACAGGCGTAACGTCACTCCATCGCCCCAGGAGATACGCCCATGCCGCTCAATGACCTGTTACGCAGCCTGCTCGCCGCCTATGCCAGTGGCGCCAGTGGTAGCAGTAACGACTAGTCTCACGACAGAAAAGCTGCCGCTTCCGTGGGAGGGGCCGGGCGGCGTTCCGCTTCAGTCGCGACGCTTTCAGCGCTCCATCGGGTCAATCGCAGCTAAAGCCTCTCCCACATCGCCTGCCTGTCTACCGACAGATCAAGGGCGATGCCGCACTCGCAATACCGCCGCATCTGCATAGCATTTGCGGCCGATTTTTTCGTGCTCTGCGGCAAAACAAGGTTTGCCGCCTATGGCTGATGCCTGCTGACTCACGTATAAATCTGCGCACCATCGCCTGCAGTCCTGCCTGGCGATTCGTCCCCCAGAAACCACAGAAAGGAATCCGCCCCATGGCCGGCGCTAGCCTGTTAACCCTGCTCGATGATATTGCCGCCGTGCTCGACGATGTGGCGGTAATGACCAAAGTCGCCGCGAAGAAAACCGCTGGCGTACTCGGCGACGACCTGGCCCTGAATGCCCAACAGGTCAGCGGCGTACGCGCAGACCGTGAGCTGCCGGTGGTCTGGGCGGTGGCCAAGGGCTCGTTCAAGAACAAGCTGATTCTGGTGCCTGCCGCCCTGCTGATCAGCGCCTTCGCGCCCTGGGCGGTGACGCCGCTGCTGATGTTTGGCGGCGCCTTCCTCTGCTATGAAGGCTTCGAGAAGCTCGCGCACAAGTTCCTCCACAGCAAGGCCGATAATCAGGCGCAGCATCAGGAACTGCTGCAGGCCGTGGCCGACCCTGAAGTGGACATGCTGGCGTTCGAGAAGGACAAGATCAAAGGCGCAATCCGTACCGACTTTATCCTCTCGGCAGAAATCATCGCCATCACCCTGGGCACCGTGGCCCTGGCCAGCTTCGGCAAGCAGGTCGCGGTGCTCTCGGGTATCGCCCTGCTGATGACGGTTGGGGTGTATGGCCTGGTGGCGGGGATCGTCAAGCTGGATGACGCCGGCCTCTACCTTAACCAGCGTGATGGCGACGGCCTGGGCAGCCGCCTGCAACGCAGCATTGGCCGCGGCATTCTGTTTACCGCGCCCTATATGATGAAAACCCTGTCGGTTCTCGGCACCGCGGCGATGTTTATGGTCGGCGGCGGCATCCTTACCCACGGCGTACATGCCGCGCAGGCGTGGATCGACCAGTTGGCGCAAAGCGTGGCGGCCAGCAGCGGCCTGCTCGCGGCCTTGCTGCCAACCCTGCTGAATGCCGTCGCCGGGATCATCGCCGGCGCCGTGGCCCTGCTGCTGGTCAGCCTGGCCACGCGCGTGTGGAAAGTGATCAAGCGCTAACTCGCCAACGGCAGCACCGTCACCTGCACCTCAGGGTCGTGGCTGCCGCCGCCGAGGATCACCCCGCGCAGCGGTGAAACATCGGCAAAGTCGCGGCCCCAGGCCAGGGTGATATGTTCCAGCGCCGGGCGGATATTGTTGGTTGGGTCAAAATCCACCCAGCCCTGCTCTGGGCAGAACACCGAGACCCAGGCGTGCGAGGCATCCGCGCCGATCAGCCGGGGCTGGCCGGGCGGCGGCTGAGTGAGCAGGTAACCACTGACATAGCGCGCCGCCAGGCCGCGTGAACGCAGGCAGGCGAGCATCAGGTGGGCGAAGTCCTGGCACACACCGCGGCGTTCCTCCAGCACCTGTAACAGCGGCGTCGCCACCTGAGTGGCGGCGGCATCAAAGCTAAATTCGCTGAAAATCTTCTGCATCAGCCCATCCACCGCCGCCAGCAGCGGCCGGCCGGGGCTAAAGCAATCCGCCGCATAGTCGCTGAACACCTGTTTGAGGTGCACATAGGGCGACTCGAAGCGGAAACGCGTGGCCTCAAGAATGCCGGGCAGCAGCGTCTGGCCGCTGTAGCGCAGCGCCGTGCAGGCATCTTCCCAGGGCGGTGACGCCTGCAGATCCAGCGTTGGCCGCGCCAGCACTTCGACCTTGAGCCGCGCGCTGACCATAAGCTCATCATGCGGACGCTCAAACACCAGGCGGGTCAGCGGGTTGCCGAATACGTCCAAAGCATCCTGACGCTGGCAGGGTTGTGGGCTGACCAACAGCTGCTGTTCATGATTGCGCTGCCAGGGGCAGGCGCGCGGCCACAGGTGGGCCAGCTGCTGGGCCAGCGATACCGGCGCGGCATAACGGTAATGGGTGTCATGCAGAATCTGGTAGAAGGCGCTGCTCATGAGGATTGCGTCCGCTGACTGGCGTCGACATGGGCAAAGAAACGTAGCCCCAGGCGATCGGAAATCTCCGCACTGGCCTGGCTGATGCTGCTGAGCAATGCCGCCAGACCGTCGAGCACGTCCTGCACGCTACCAGCACCGAACAACGGGTTCTCCAGGCTGGCCAGGCTGAAGCGCAGCAATTGCCCTTCCAGGTGTTTCAGCCGACGCTCGCTGGGCAGCTCGAAACGCTCGCCCAGGCGCGCCAGCGAGCGCAGTAAAGTACGCACCTGAAACAGCACGGCATGCGGGTTCTGTTCATCCAGCAGCAACAGGTCGAGCACCGGAATCAGCTGCGCCGAGGCCAAGTAACGGGTGCGGTAGGTGATGCTGCTGTTGCCCAGTTCCAGCAGCCACGCCAGAGCCGACTGATCCTGCGCCGCGCTGCTGGTGAGGAAGTTGGCCAGGCTGTCGCAAAGAAACTGCAGACGTTCGATACAGCGGCCAATCATCAGAAAACGCCAGCCGTCATCGCGGGTCATATCGTCCAGGGCAAAGCCTGAGAGCGCCGCCAGCGACAGCAGCAGGCGGTCGAGAAAATCCAGCAACTCGCCAAAGTCGGCCTGCTCGCTGCTCAGTGACTGGGCCTCACGCTGCAGTTCGAGCAGAGCCTGCCAGTTGGCCTGAGACAGCTTGCCGCGCACGCTACCGGCCACCCACTGCAGGCGCTGCAGATTGCTACGCAGGCTGTGTGGCCAGTCTTCGCCGAGCAGCGCTTCAAGCAGGCGCTGCTGCAACTCGCCGCTGTCGGCATCCGGCAGCAGACCCAGGCTCTCGGCCAGGTTCAGGGCGGTTTGCAGCGCTTGCGGATCATCGTCGTCATCCACATAGCGCGCCAGCATGATGCGCAGCAGCCGCGCACCGTCTTCGCAGCGTTCGCTGTAGCGACCGAACCAATAGAGGTTTTCCACCACCCGCGAAGGCAGGTAGGGGTCGCTGCGCACCAGATCGGCCACACCCAGCGGGCGCAGCCATTGCCAGGGTTCGCCGCCGGCATGCCGTTCACCCAGCACCCAGGTGTCCTTGCTCGCACCGCCGCGCTGCATCGACACCACTTCGGCGTCGGCTTCGGCGGCAACCCGAGTCAGGCCACCGGGCATCACCCGATAGCCCTCGGCGCTGGCCACGGCAAACACCCGCATGCCAATGGCTCGCGGCGCCAGCTGGCCTTCTTCCGGCTGCCAGACCGGCGCCTGCGACAGTTGCGCCAACGCCTGCGCAACATAGGCATAAGGCCGCGCCTTGAGGCGTTCGGCCAATTCGGCACGCTGCGCCTCGTCCAGATCACGGCCAAACACCGGAGCAAAACTCTGCGAAGGAAAGCTGGCGCGCACCAGCAGCTCGTCGAGCTGCTCCAGAGCCTTGTCCAGCACCGGCGGCTCGCCGCACCACCAACTGGCGATAGAGGGCAGCAGCAGTTCTTCGCCCAGCAGTTTTTCTGTGATGGCTGGGAGAAAGCCCGGCAAACCGGGGGATTCCAGCACACCACTGCCGAGGGCATTGGCCACCAACACATGGCCCTGGCGCACCGCTTCGAGCAGGCCGGGCACGCCGAGGGCCGAGTCGGTGCGCAATTCCAGCGGGTCGCAGAAGTCATCATCCAGACGGCGCAGTACCGCATGCACGCGGCGCAGGCCAGCCAGGGTTTTCAGGTAGACCTTGGCATCACGCACGGTCAGGTCGCTGCCTTCCACCAGCGGATAGCCGAGCTGACGCGCCAGGTAAAGGTGCTCGAAATAACTCTCGTTAAAACGCCCCGGCGTCAGCAGCACCACCAGTGGCGTCTCGCCGCCTGCAACAGGGGCCTGGCGCGCCAGGGTGTCCTGCAGGGTGCGGAAGAAGCCGGCCAGGTATTGCACGCGCAGGTCGCGGTACAGCTCGGGAAAGGCGCGGGAGACGATCTGCCGGTTTTCCAAGGCATAACCCGCGCCAGACGGCGCCTGGGTGCGGTCGGCGGTGACCCACCAGCGGCCATCCGGGGCGCGGGCCAGATCCACCGCATACAGGTGCAGGTAGGTGCCGCCAGGCGGCTGTACGCCCTGGCAGGGCCACAGGTAGTTGTTGTGGCCGAACACCAGCTCAGCCGGCAGCAGGCCATCGGCCAGCAGCTGTTGCGGGCCATAGAGATCGGCCAGCACGCTGTTCAGCAAAGTGGCACGCTGCGCCACGCCAGCGGCGATCTGCTGCCACTCTTCGGCGGGAATCAGGTTGGGCAGCAGGTCCAGCTCCCACGGCCGGTCGGCGCCATCGGGGTCGGCGTAGACGTTATAGGTCACGCCGTTTTCCTGAATCTGCCGCGCCAGCAGAGCCTGACGCTGCGCCAGCTGCGCCGGGCTACTGCGCTGCAGACGCTCCAGCAACAGGCGCCAGTGCGGACGCACCTGACCGTCTGCGTCGAACAGTTCGTGGTAAGCCCCTGGCGTCAGGGGGTAGTCGGCAAGCAGGTCGGGCATGGCAGGCTCGATAAAAGGCATTTCGTATGCGCGGCTAAACCAGGCGCAAATCCAGGGTCATAGGCAGTTCATTATTGTTGATCGGAGCCAGTGTCGGGCGCTTGCCGGGGCTGTGGCCCAAACGGAAGAAGCGCGCCAGCCGCCGGCTCTCCGCCTCGTAGGCATTCACCGGCAAGCTGTCGTAGTTACGCCCGCCGGGGTGGGCGACATGATACTGGCAACCACCCAGAGAACGGTTCATCCAGCTGTCCAGCAAATCGAAGACCAGCGGTGCGTGCACTTCAATGGTCGGGTGCAGGCAATTGGCCGGCTGCCAGGCGCGGAAACGCACACCGCCGACAAACTCACCGACTTTGCCGGTGGGCCGCAGTGGCACCGGCACGCCATTACAGGTCAGCACATAGCGGTCACTCGGCAGGCCGCTGAGTTTGACCTGCATGCGTTCCAGCGAGGAATCGACATAACGCACCGTACCACCGCCCCCACCCTCCTCGCCCAGCACATGCCAGGGTTCCAGGGCCTGACGCAGCTCCAGCTCGATGCCCTTGACGTTGAAGTCGCCGGACTTGGGAAAACGGAACTCGAAGTGCGGGGCAAACCACTCGCTGTGCAGGCGATAGCCGCAGCCGTCCAGCTCCTGCAACACGTCGGCAAAATCCTGCTCGATAAAGTGCGGCAGCAGGTAACGGTCATGCAGCTCAGTGCCCCAGCGCACCAGCCGTGCTGGCTGATAGGGTTCGCGCCAGAAGCGCGCGATCAGCGCGCGAATCAGCAGCTGCTGAGCCAGGCTCATCTGCGCGTGGGGCGGCATCTCGAAGGCACGCAGCTCCAGCAGGCCGAGACGCCCGGAGGCGGAGTCCGGCGAGTACAGCTTGTCGATACAGAACTCGGCGCGGTGGGTGTTACCGGTCACGTCCACCAGCAGGTTGCGCAGCAGGCGGTCGACCAGCCAGGGCTGGCAGTCGCGGCCAGCCTCGGGCATTTGCGCGAAGGCGATTTCCAGCTCGTACAGCGCATCGTTGCGCGCTTCATCAATACGCGGCGCCTGGGAGGTCGGGCCGATAAACAGGCCACTGAACAGGTAGGACAGCGACGGGTGGTTGTGCCAGTAGCTGATCAGGCTGCGCAGCAAATCCGGCCTGCGCAGAAACGGTGAGTCCGCTGGCGTCGCGCCGCCGAGAACAAAGTGATTACCGCCGCCAGTGCCAGTGTGACGGCCATCGATCATAAATTTCTCGCTACTCAGGCGACACTCGCGGGCCTGTTCGTAGAGCAACTCGGTGCGCTCGACCAGCTCAGCCCAGCTGGCAGCCGGGTGGATATTCACCTCGATCACGCCGGGGTCCGGGGTTACGCGGAAGAATTGCAGACGCGGGTCCAGCGGCGGCTCGTAACCTTCCAGCAGCACCGGGCACTTCATCTCTGCAGCAGTGGCTTCGATGGCCGCCACCAGTTCCAGGTAATCTTCCAGGCGCACCAGCGGCGGCATAAACAGATAGAGCTTGCCGCCCCGCGGCTCGGCGCACAGCGCGGTGCGCACCACACCGGCAGCGGACTGACCCAGCAGCGGACGTTTGTTCGTGCTGGTCTGGCTGCCCGACCAGACACCGCGCGACTGCGGTTTGATCTGCGCCGCTGCCGGCAACGGGGCGAATTGCTGGCTCGGGTCTTCGGGAGTGATGTAGGGATAATCGGCCTCACTGACCCAGGGTTGCGAATCCAGCGGCAGGCGGTAGCCCATCGCCGAATCGCCCGGTATCAGCCGGCAATGCTCATCACGCAGAAACCAGCTGCCACTCTGCCAGCCCAGCTGCTTGGCCTGCCGGGCCAGCGGCAGGATATGCCCGACGACCTTATCCAGCCCCTGTTCGAACACCTTGCGCAGCCGTTCGCGCTCCAGCGGATCGGCCAGACGTGGGTCTTCGGCGCTAACGTTGATCGGCAGCCTGCGCTCGCGCCACAGGTAGTAGAAGCGGTCCTCATAGGCCGGCACGCAGTATTTGGCGTCCACGCCCAGGCGCTCGGCGAGCAGGGTAAGAAAGTCGGCGGCCTTGGCCGCATCGACGCCATAGTCTTTTTGTTCATCGGCATACAGCGCCGGGTTGTGCCAGATCGGTTCGCCGTCACGCCGCCAGTAGGCATTCAACGACCAGCGCGGTAGCTGCTCGCCGGGGTACCACTTGCCCTGACCGAAATGCACCAGCGCACTCGGCGCGTAATGCTCGCGCAGGCGATGAAACAGGTCGCTGGCCAGGCGGCGTTTGTTCGGCCCCAGGGCAGCGGTGTTCCACTCCGGATCATCCGGGTAGTCGAGGGCGACAAAGGTCGGCTCGCCGCCCATGGTCAGACGCACGTCCTGCTCCTGCAGGTCCTCATCGATCTTTTGCCCGAGGTCGACAATCGCCTGCCACTGCGTCTCGCTGTATGGCTTGCTGACCCGCGGCGCTTCCCAGATACGCTCCACCCACATCTCGTGACTGAACTCGCATTCGCACTCATCCACACCGCCGCTGATTGGCGCCGCCGAAGATGGCTCGGGGCTGCAGGCCAGCGGGATATGGCCTTCGCCGGCGAACAGACCGGACGTCGGATCGAGGCCGATCCAGCCGGCGCCTGGCAGATAAACCTCGCACCAGGCATGCAGATCAGTGAAGTCCACCTCGGTGCCGGAGGGGCCGTCGAGGGATTTCACATCGGCTTTCAGCTGAATCAGGTAACCGGAAACAAAGCGCGCCGCCAGGCCCAGATGGCGGAACAGCTGCACCAGCAGCCAGGCCGAATCGCGGCAGGAACCGGAGCCTTTTTCTAGGCTTTCTTCCGGGGTTTGCACGCCCGGTTCCAGACGAATCAGGTAGCTGATATCAGTTGCAAGACGCTGATTGAGTGCCACCAGAAAATCCACGCTCGGCAGCGGCGTGCGCTCGATGCTGGCCAGGTATTTGGCGAACAATTTCCCGGCTGGCAGTTTGACCAGATAAGGTGCCAGCTCCAGCTGCTCGCCCTCGGTGTAGGCGAAGGGGATTTTCTCGGCGTAAGGCTCAAGGAAGAAATCGAAGGGGTTGAACACCACCATCTCGGCGACCAGATCGACCTCGATCTTCAACTCACGGGTCTTTTCCGGAAACACCAGGCGCGCCAGGTAGTTGCCCTGGGGGTCCTGCTGCCAGTTGATAAAGTGCTCGCCCGGCTCGACCTTCAACGCGTAGGACAGCACCCGAGTACGGCTGTGCGGCGCAGGACGCAGGCGCACGACCTGCGGGCCAAGATTGACCGCGCGGTCGTAGCGATAGTGGCTGACATGGTGCAAGGCGATATGGATCGACACAGCGGGCCTCCTGCGAGCCTGGGCGATAACCCAGCAGCGCAAGACTTATGCCAGTGGCCCACACCAGCGCTGGCGCGGCCTGGCGGACTTAGCCGCCGCTGACGCGCACCACAACAGGGCCAGGCATGCCCCACGCCTGCGGCGGCGCACGAAAACAGGTCGCACACTGACCTCAGGGCACCACCAGCTCCTCCTACGCCTCCTGGCCCGTCCGTAGGGACATCTCAGCAATCCCCGTCCAGGCTGGCAATCCAGTTGCGCAGCACCTCGACACCCTCGGCATGCACAGCGGAGCGACCCAGTTCCGGCATCATGATGCTCGGGTCGACACTTTCCACACGGAACAGCAGCACCGATTTATCCGGCTGGCCGGGGTGAATATCCACCAGGCGATCACCCGAGCCTTTACCCGCCGCCACCGGCTGCTTGCACAGGCCATAGCTGATGCCGATGGCGGTGGCCGGATCAAGCAACAGCCCCGAAGTACGCCCCGGTCCTTTGGGGTTGTGGCAATGGCTGCAGTTGGCATCCAGGTAGCTGCGCGCCTGCTGCTCCAGGCTTTCGCCAGCGCGCGGCGTCGGCCATAAGGCGTTCTGCGGCACGCCCTGCAATTCGGCCGGTACCGCCTGCAAACGGCCCTGCTGCTGCCAATGCTGCAACTGATTGTGCGTGCCGTCAGCGTAGGCAAAATCCTTGTTCAGGTGCCGCGCCTTCGGCCCCAACGGATTGACGCCCTGCCCTGCAGTTTCCTCATGACAGCCGGCACACTGGTTGGCGTCCGGCACCTGATAGGCCACTGCCTGGGTTTTGCCTTCGGTATTCAGCAGGCTTAACTCGCGGCTGTCACCCGCCCACTCCAAATGGGCTTCCTGCTGCTGCTCATCCCAGACATAGGGTAATGCCACCCAACCGTCTTGCTGCTTGAGCAGGATGCGCGTTTCGATCAGCTGCACCCGCGCCAACTCCAGACCGCGCTGCGGGTCACGGTCATCCTGTTCGTTCAGCAGCAAGCGGCCTTGGGCATCCTTGGGGTAGTAGAAAGTCTTGCTCAGCACCGTGCCGACCGGGTAATCGAAGTGCGCCTCGGCGTAGGTCGCCGCCGTACCCGCCGGCATCCACACGCTGCGCAGCTTGTGTGCGTAGTCGGTGAACAACGGGGTATTCAGGTCATAGGGCAAGGCCTCGGCAACGGGCGCGATAAAACCATCGGCGCGCTGCAGCATGCCCCACTCGCTGAGGGTTTGCGGGTAGTTGTCACCCTGCGGCAGGTACAGCGGCGCCGGCTGCTGCTCGCAGCCGGCGAGCAGCAACAGCGCCCCCAGTAACAGACGACGCATCAGGCCCCCTGGTCGGCGTCAGCCGAAGCCAGTTTGACCGCTGGCAGTGGCGGCAGGCTGCAACGGTAGTCAGTCATGTCGGTGCTGATGTTTTTGTAGTTGTTTGGCCCGTCGACGTTGATCATCCCCGCCTCGCCGTTATTGATGCAGATCGCCCGGTCCGCCGGCAGCTTGCCGTCCACCAGGATGTCGAGGTTGACGTAGCCGTCCCAGAGAATATCCGGCAGGCGGCCATTCAAACCGAACTGGCTGACCTTCAGCGCCTTCAGTTCCAGGTGATCCGGGCTGTCGCCACCGGGGCCGAAGCGGTTGCCATGGATATGAATGCCTTCCGGATAAGGGTCGAAACTCTCCGCCGTGGACAGGTCGGTATAGCCGGTACTGAAGTAGCTGCTGATGATCACGTTGGCGGTCTTGTGGTTGCCAATGTCGTTGTCGAACACCTCGACATCATCGTTGGAGTTGATCACCACACCAGAACCTGCCGGCACGCTGGCCACCGGCGTGCCCTTGTGGCCGAAATTCTTGTGGTTGTTGCCTTCGATCTTGTTACGGAACACCCGCGTCACCCGTCCGGCCTGCGGCAGGTTGGGCATGTTGAACACCAGAATGCCGCCGGTGTTACCGGTAGCGACGTTGTCATACACGTCGGCGTCGATGGTGTTCTCGATTTCAATCCCGGCGACGTTGCGCTCGGCGCGGCTGTTGCGCACCACCACGTTGCGCGACTGGCCGACATAGATACCGGCATCCGATGCACCGATGGCCACCGCACCGTCGATCAGGGTGTTCTCGGTCTGCACCGGGTAGATGCCGTAGGCACCGTTCTCGGTGGCCGGGCCGTTGGTCCACTCGGTGCGCACGCGGCGAATGATGATGTTCTTGCCGCCCACCACTTTCAGCGAATCGCCTTTGGTGTCCTCGAAGGCGATGTCTTCGATGGTGAAATCAGAGGCATCCACCAGTAGGCCTTCGGCGCCAGACTTCTGCCCTTTGAAGTTGAGGATGGTCTTGTCCATGCCCGCGCCCTTGATGGTCACGCCGCTGACTTTCAGGCTCAGGCTGCGATCAAGCTGGTAGGTGCCCGCCGGGATATCTATCACGCTGCCAGGCTTGGCCTTGATCAGCTGGGTTTGCAGGTCCTTCTGGAAATCCAGGTTGGCCACCGGGGCCGGTTCTTCGCCGCAAGCGGCGAGCAGCACAGACAGGGTAAGCACGGAAAGCGGGGCAAGGCGCATGGCAATCTCCAGCGTTGTTCTTATTAAGTGGAACGATAGTACCAATTAATAAGAAAAAGCCAACCCCGCCCCAGCACATACCCGCCACCCGACCAACAGCCAGCCTACGCAGAGCGTTACGCATCCGTTACCATCGCCGGCAATTAAACGAAGAGATGCGGCATGTATATCTATCGATTGGTGCTGATCCTGGTGGTGGGGATCTACCTGTTCTCCCCGGCCATCATGGACTGGTGGATCGACCCCAATGGGGCCTGGTACCGCCCCTACCTGCTGTGGCTGATTCTGATAGTTGTCACCTTCATTCTTCAGAGCCAACGTGATGCTGACGAGCTTTAGCCTGAGCCAGCTGATTCTGATCAGCGCCGCCTACCTTCTTATCCTGTTCGGCGTGGCCTGGATCAGTGAACACGGCCTGATTCCACGCTGGGTAATCCGCCACCCACTGACCTACACCCTGTCACTCGGCGTCTATGCCAGCGCCTGGGCTTTCTACGGCACCGTGGGGCTGGCCTATCAATACGGCTACGGTTTTCTCGCCAGTTATCTGGGGGTGTCCGGAGCGTTTCTACTGGCGCCGGTGCTGCTCTACCCGATTCTGCGCATCACCCGCACCTACCAGCTGTCATCACTGGCCGACCTGTTTGCCTTCCGCTTTCGCAGCACCTGGGCCGGTGCTCTGAGCACCGTATTTATGCTGGTGGGCGTGTTGCCGTTGCTGGCCCTGCAGATTCAGGCGGTGGCCGACTCCATCGGCATTCTCACCCGCGAGCCGGTGCAGGAACGCGTGGCGCTGGCCTACTGCGGGCTGATCATTCTGTTCACCATCCTCTTCGGCGCGCGGCATATCGCCACCCGCGAAAAGCATGAAGGCCTGGTGTTCGCCATCGCCTTCGAGTCAGTGGTCAAGCTGGTGGCGATCAGCGCCATCGGCCTGTATGCGCTGTATGGCGTGTTCGACGGCCCGCAGGATCTGCAATCCTGGCTGGTGCAAAACCAGTCGTCGCTGACCAGCCTGCACACGCCGTTGCAGGAAGGCCCGTGGCGCACCCTGCTGCTGGTGTTTTTCGCCTCGGCCATCGTCATGCCGCACATGTACCACATGACCTTCACCGAGAACCTCAACCCGCGCGCCATGGTCAGTGCCAGTTGGGGCCTGCCGTTGTTCCTGCTGCTGATGAGCCTGGCGGTGCCGCTGATCCTCTGGGCCGGGCTGAAACTGGGCGCCACCACCAATCCGGAATACTTCACCCTCGGCGTCGGCATCGCGGTCAACAGCCAGACGCTGGCGCTGATTGCCTATGTCGGCGGGCTGGCTGCCTCCAGCGGATTGATCATCGTCAGCACCCTGGCGCTGTCGGGCATGGTACTCAACCATGTGGTGCTACCGCTGTACCAGCCGCCGTCGGAAGGCAATATCTACCGCTGGCTGAAGTGGACGCGCCGCGCGCTGATCCTGCTGATCATCATGGCCGGTTACGGCTTCTATCTATTACTCGGTGCCGAACAGGACCTGGCCAACCTCGGCATCGTCGCCTTCGTCGCCACCTTGCAGTTCCTCCCCGGCGTGCTGTCGGTGCTGTACTGGCCAACCGCCAACCGCAAAGGTTTTATCGCCGGACTGCTGGCGGGTATCGGCGTATGGGTGGTGAGCATGCTGCTGCCGATGCTCGGCAACCTGCAAGGCTTCTACCTGCCCTGGTTCAATGTCATCTATGTGCTGGATGACAGTAGCTGGCACCTGGCCGCCATTGGCTCGCTGGCTGCCAACGTACTGGTGTTTACCCTGGTGTCGCTGTTTACCGAAGCCAGCCCGGAAGAAAAGAGCGCCGCCGAAGCCTGCGCCGTGGATAACGTGCGCCGCCCGCAACGCCGTGAACTGCTGGCCGCCTCGCCACAAGAATTTGCCGCGCAATTGGCCAAGCCCCTGGGCGCCAAGACCGCCCAGCATGAGGTCGAGCAGGCCCTGCGCGACCTGCATCTGCCCTTCGATGAAGGCCGCCCTTATGCCTTGCGCCGCCTGCGCGACCGCATCGAGGCCAACCTCTCAGGGCTGATGGGCCCCAGCGTGGCCCAGGACATCGTCGAAACCTTCCTGCCTTATAAAGCCGGCAGCGAAACCTACGTGACCGAAGACATTCACTTTATCGAGAACCGCCTCGAGGACTACCACTCACGCCTCACCGGCCTTGCCGCCGAACTCGATACCCTGCGCCGTTACCACCGCCAGACTCTGCAGGAACTGCCCATGGGCGTCTGCTCGCTGGCCAAGGATCAGGAGATCCTGATGTGGAACAAGGCCATGGAAGAACTCACCGAGATCCCCGCACAACGCGTGGTCGGCTCGCGCCTGAACACTCTGGGCGAACCCTGGCGTGGGCTGCTGGAACGGTTTATCGAACTGCCCGACGAGCACCTGCACAAACAGCGCCTGGCCCTCGATGGCCAGACCCGCTGGCTCAACCTGCACAAGGCCGCCATCGACGAGCCCCTGGCGCCGGGTAACAGCGGCCTGGTGCTGCTGGTTGAAGACCTCACGGAAACCCAGATGCTCGAAGACAAGCTGGTGCACTCCGAACGCCTGGCTTCCATCGGTCGTCTGGCCGCCGGCGTGGCGCATGAGATCGGCAACCCGATCACCGGTATCGCCTGCCTGGCGCAGAACCTGCGCGAAGAGCGTGAAGGCGACCCCGAACTGATCGAGATCAGCGAGCAGATCATCGAGCAGACCAAACGCGTGTCACGCATCGTCCAGTCGCTGATGAGCTTTGCCCATTCCGGCAGCCACCAGAACAGTGAGGAACCGGTGTGTCTGGCGCAGGTCGCCCAGGATGCGATTGCCCTGCTGGCACTCAACCGGCGCAGTGTCGAAGTACAGTTCTTCAATCTCTGCGACTCCGACCACTGGGTGGTGGGTGATCCGCAACGCCTGGCCCAAGTGCTGATCAACCTGCTCTCCAACGCCCGCGATGCCTCACCGACGGGCAGCGCGATCCGGGTCAAGAGCGAACGTTTCGAGCACACCGTCGACCTGATCGTCGAGGACGAAGGCAGCGGTATTCCCAAGGCGATCATCGACCGCCTGTTCGAACCCTTCTTCACCACCAAGGACCCGGGCAAAGGTACGGGACTGGGCCTTGCACTGGTCTATTCGATCGTGGAAGAGCATTATGGACAGATAACAATCGACAGCCCGGCCGACCCCGAGCTCCAACGTGGCACCCGTATCCGGGTCAGCCTGCCGCGGCATGTCGAGGCGACGTCCATAGCGACTTAAACCAGCTACCAGCGAGCATGCCTGCCAGGCCCTTTAGCCCAGTGGCATGCCCCGAGACCGTCGAGAGACCGAATTGATGCCTCATATTTTGATCGTCGAAGACGAAACCATTATCCGCTCTGCCTTGCGTCGCCTGCTGGAACGTAACCAATACGAAGTCAGCGAAGCCGGCTCGGTACAGGAAGCGCAAGAGCGCTTCAGCATCCCCAGCTTCGACCTGATTGTCAGCGACCTGCGCCTGCCCGGCGCGCCCGGCACCGAACTGATCAAACTCGGCCAAGGCACCCCGGTGCTGATCATGACCAGCTATGCCAGCCTGCGCTCGGCGGTCGACTCGATGAAGATGGGCGCAGTGGATTACATCGCCAAACCCTTCGACCACGACGAAATGCTCCAGGCCGTGGCGCGCATCCTGCGCGATCACCAGCAGGCCAAGAGCGCCCCTGCGCCTGCCGCCAGTGCGGCAAAAGCCAGCACTGACAAGGTGGTGGACAACAGCAACGGCGAAATCGGCATCATCGGCTCCTGCGCCGCCATGCAGGAGATGTACAGCAAGATCCGCAAGGTCGCGCCCACTGATTCCAACGTACTGATCCAGGGTGAGTCCGGCACCGGTAAGGAACTGGTCGCCCGCGCCCTGCACAACCTGTCGCGCCGCGCCAAGGCACCGCTGATTTCGGTGAACTGCGCCGCCATCCCGGAAACCCTGATCGAGTCCGAACTGTTCGGCCACGAAAAAGGTGCCTTTACCGGTGCCAGCGCCGGGCGTGCCGGCCTGGTGGAAGCCGCCGACGGTGGCACGCTGTTCCTTGATGAAATCGGCGAACTGCCGCTGGAAGCTCAGGCGCGTCTGCTGCGCGTATTGCAGGAAGGCGAGATTCGCCGGGTCGGCTCGGTGCAATCACAGAAAGTCGATGTGCGCCTGATCGCCGCGACCCACCGTGACCTGAAAACCCTGTCGAAGATCGGTCAGTTCCGTGAAGACCTGTATTACCGCCTGCACGTGATTGCGCTGAAACTGCCGCCACTGCGCGAACGCGGGGCCGATGTGATCGAAATCGCCCGTGCCTTCCTGATCCGCCAGAGCAGCCGCCAGGGTCGCCTCGACCTGAGCTTTGCCAGCGACGCCGAACAGGCCATCCGCCATTACCCCTGGCCGGGCAACGTGCGCGAGCTGGAGAACGCCATCGAGCGCGCGGTAATCCTCTGCGAAGGCAACAGCATCTCGGCCGAGCTGCTGGGCATCGATATCGAGCTAGATGACCTGGAAGACGACTTCACCGGCCTGCCCGCGCAAAACGGCGGCCTGGGCCATGAACCGAGCGAGCCGACCGAAGACCTGTCTCTGGAAGACTACTTTCAGCACTTCGTTCTGGAACACCAGGACCACATGACCGAGACCGAACTGGCGCGCAAACTCGGTATCAGCCGCAAATGTTTGTGGGAACGCCGCCAGCGCCTGGGTATCCCACGGCGCAAATCCTCGGGGGCAACCGCAGGCTAGAGCCCTGCGCATGGGTGACAGATGTGTGCGCCAGAGGTTCCACAGTCTGTTACCCATTCAACACTTAGTAACAAAAGCCGGGTCTTATGGTAACGAGAGCCCGGCTTTTTTATGCCACCTCGCCACCCCGTAAACAGCTCAAGCCCTTGTTTTTAAAGGAATTAAAAAAACTGGCACGGGTTCTGCTTTATTGCTGGCACAACAACAATAACAAGCACGTTCCAAACCTAATAAAAATAAGACGTACCGACTCCAGCACAATAAAAACAACAACGCGGAGGCGCAGCTAACTGATTCTTTTGGAAAGGAATTGCCTTTGGGGTTCGCCCCAAAACCAGGCCGAGAATAATAAAACTGCCCTAAGGCAGCGCCAGTACTGGTTGGGTCACTGTGTGATCATGGCAGCGTCAGCATCCAAAGCAATCCGTTTGCTCTTGATTCCCAACTTGGGAAGTTTTCCAAAGGTCCTTGACTGGATGGAACGGGTAAATCAACAAAAACAACAAGCCCGCCATAATAATAAAAATAGAGCACGCACCAATTTGGGGGGGAGCTTCGGCTCCCCCAGTAGCTTCAAATCCCCCGCCTGCCAGCCTTCCCTGTCGTTTCCTGCATCAATCCCCGACTCAATGCTAGAATCCGCGCCATTCCTGCGGCCGGCATATACTCTGGCCAGTCATTTAGTCAAACAGTGCCTCCCATGCTGAAAAAGCTGTTCAAGTCCTTCCGTACGCCCACCCGCCGTGGCAAACACTCGCACAGCACGCCTGAAGTGCTGAGCCGCAGCCAACATCCGATCGAACGCGGCGAGATCAGCCGCTACGCCATCAGCGTGGTCGAGCGCCTACAACAGGCCGGCTACCAGGCGTATCTGGTCGGTGGCTGCGTGCGTGATCTGCTGCTGGATATCGAGCCCAAGGATTTCGACGTAGCCACCAGCGCCACGCCCGAGCAGGTGCGTGCCGAGTTCCGTAACGCCCGGGTAATCGGTCGCCGCTTCAAGTTGGTTCACGTGCATTTCGGCCGGGAAATAATCGAAACAGCAACCTTCCGCGCCAATCACCCCGAAGGTGATGAAGAAGAGAACAGCAACCTGTCCTCGCGCAACGAAAGCGGGCGCATTTTGCGCGACAACGTTTACGGCACCCTCGAAGACGATGCCCAGCGCCGCGACTTCACCATCAATGCGCTGTACTACGACCCAGTCACCGAACGCATTCTCGATTACGCCAATGGCGTGCACGACATTCGCAACCACCTGATCCGCCTGATCGGTGATCCGACCCAGCGCTACCAGGAAGACCCGGTGCGCATGCTGCGTGCCGTGCGTTTTGCCGCCAAGTTGGATTTCGACATCGAAAAACACAGCGCCGCGCCGATCTACAAACTGGCCCCGCTGCTCGCTGGCATCCCCGCCGCACGCCTGTTCGATGAAGTGCTCAAGCTGTTCCTCGCCGGCTACGCGGTGTACACCTACGAGCTGCTGGTCGATTACGGCCTGTTCGGCCAGCTGTTCCCGGCCAGCGCCGAAGCGCTGAAACTCAATCCGGACTACACCGATCAACTGATCCGCAATGCCCTGGATAACACCGACCTGCGCATCCACCAGGGCAAGACCGTCACCCCGGCCTTCCTCCTGGCGGCGCTGCTCTGGCCTGCACTGCCGGCCCGCGTGATCAAGCTGCAGGAGCGCGGCATGCCGCCGATCCCGGCCATGCAGGAAGCCGCTCACGAGCTGATCAGCGAACAATGCCAGCGCATTGCTGTGCCCAAGCGCTTCACCATGCCGATCCGTGAAATCTGGGACATGCAGGAACGCCTGCCACGGCGCAGCGGTAAACGCGCCGATATGCTGCTGGAAAACCCACGTTTCCGCGCCGGTTACGACTTTCTTCTGCTGCGTGAAAGCGCCGGTGAAGAAACCGGTGGCCTGGGCGACTGGTGGACCCGTTATCAGGATGTCAGTGACAGCGAGCGGCGCAATATGATCCGCGACCTCAGCAACAAGGACGACGCACCTGGCGCGCCGCGCAAACGCAAACGCAGCAACAGCAAGCGCAAACGTGGCCCTGCGAGCGAAAGCCCAAGCAACCCTGCTGGCGAATAATGGAACGCGTGTATATCGGCCTGGGCAGCAACCTGGCTACCCCGCTCGAACAACTGCGCAGCGCCCTGGCAGCCCTGGCCGCGCTGCCGCAAACGCAGCTGGTTGCGCAATCGTCCTTCTATGCCAGCGATCCGCTCGGCCCGGCGGATCAGCCGCGCTACGTCAATGCCGTCGCCGCGTTGGATACCGAACTCAGTCCACTGGCCCTGCTTGATGCACTGCAAACCATCG
Organism: Pseudomonas cimarronensis; assembly: GCF_049331905.1. Taxonomy (GTDB): domain Bacteria; phylum Pseudomonadota; class Gammaproteobacteria; order Pseudomonadales; family Pseudomonadaceae; genus Aquipseudomonas. The sequence continues at coordinate 3,781,177 of NZ_CP186283.1, forward strand.
AACTGGGACAGGGTCGCACGCGCAAAGCCGAGCGCTGGGGGCCGCGCACCCTCGATCTGGACATCCTGCTGTTCGGTGAACGCCAGCTGGATGAGCCACGCCTGACCGTGCCGCACTATCACATGCATGCCCGCGCCTTTGTCCTCTACCCATTGGCTGAAATCGCCCCCAACTTGCGGCTGCCGGATGGCCGCGTGCTGACCGAACTGCTTAGCGCCTGCCCCTTTGTCGGACTGGAACGGCTCAACACATCTGAAACCGTCACGAGCGAAGGTTAGGCAAGGCAAAAGCAGGCGAAAAAGCGGAGTGTACGTCTGTACATGAGCATTTTGAGTCTGCTTTTAACGCCGCATAACCGAGCGCAGTAGGTTTCATTGGCGGTAACGCCAGTAACAGGCCGGTAACACCTGCAATTGACTTCGAGCCCCCCCATCAGGACTATAGGCGTCCCGTTGCCCCGCACCGGTGCAATTCGAGGCCAATGCAGGCCAACTTGAAGCAGCACAACTGCTGACTGAACGCCTGAGTGAGGACAGTTTTCATGCCTGATGTAACCCTGACCACCCTGCAAAGCCTCAAGCAGAGCGGCGAGAAAATCGCCATGCTGACCTGCTATGACGCCACGTTCGCCCAGACGGCCTGCCAGGCCGGTGTCGATGTGCTGCTGGTGGGCGATTCCCTCGGCATGGTCTTGCAAGGCCATGACAGCACGCTGCCCGTCACGGTCGCCGAAATGGCGTACCACACCGCCAGCGTCAAACGTGGCAACCAGGGCGCGCTGATTCTCGCCGACCTGCCCTTTATGGCCTACGCCACCCTTGAGCAGGCCCTAAACAACAGCGCTGCACTGATGCAGGCCGGCGCCCATATGGTCAAGCTGGAAGGTGCCGCCTGGCTGGCTGAGCCGATTCGCCAGTTGGCCGAACGCGGCGTGCCTGTCTGCGCCCACCTGGGTTTGACCCCGCAAGCGGTCAACATCCTCGGTGGCTACAAGGTACAGGGCCGCCAGGAAGCCCAGGCCCGGCAAATGCGTGCCGACGCCATGGCGCTGGAGCAGGCCGGCGCGGCCATGCTGCTGCTCGAATGCGTGCCCAGCGAACTGGCCGCCGAAATCAGCCAGGCGGTGAAGATCCCGGTGATCGGCATCGGTGCCGGCGTGGCCACCGACGGCCAGGTGCTGGTGTTGCACGACATGCTCGGGCTGTCGCTGAGCGGTCGTACACCGAAGTTCGTGAAGAATTTCATGGCCGGCCAGAGCAGCATCCAGAACGCCATCAGCGCTTATGTCAAAGCGGTCAAAGACCAGAGCTTCCCAGCAGCCGAACACGGATTTTCTGCATGAACACAGTTAAAAGCGTGCGCGAGTTGCGCGCCGCTGTCGCCCAGGCGCGCGCCGAAGGCAAACAGATCGCCTTTGTGCCGACCATGGGCAACCTCCACGCCGGCCACGCCGCACTGGTGGAAAAAGCCGCCCAGCGCGCCGACTTCGTGGTCGCCAGCATCTTCGTCAATCCGTTGCAGTTCGGCCCCAGCGAAGACCTCGATAAATACCCGCGCACCCTGCTCGCTGACCAGGAGAAGCTGGTCGAAGCCGGCTGCCACCTGTTGTTCACCCCGGATGTAGAGGAAATGTACCCCAGCGGTATGGACGGCCAGACCCGCGTCAGCGTGCCTGGTGTATCCGAAGGCCTGTGCGGCGCCAGTCGTCCTGGGCACTTCGAAGGGGTCGCCACAGTGGTGAGCAAGCTGTTCAACATGGTGCAGCCGGACCTGGCGATTTTTGGTCAGAAGGATTTCCAGCAACTGGCAGTGATCCGCACCCTGGTGCGCGACCTGAATATGCCGATCCAGATTATCGGTGAGCCAACCGTACGCGCCGACGACGGCCTGGCCCTGTCTTCGCGCAACGGTTACCTGACTGCCGAACAACGTGCCGCCGCCCCAGTGCTGTACCGCACCCTGCGCGAGATGGCCACCACCATCCAGGCAGGCGAACGTGACTATGCCAAGCTGATTCATGCCGCACAGGCACAACACAGCGCAGCTGGTTTTCGCCCAGACTACCTGGAAGTGCGTGAAGCCAACGGCTTGCGCCCGGCCACTGCCGATGATCAACAACTGGTCATTCTGGTGGCCGCCTTTATTGGCAGCACAAGGCTGATCGACAACCTAGCATTCGAGCTCGATACTTCCGCCTGAGAACAGGCACTGACCAACCGCTGCACACACCGCCTTGGTAACCTGAGCCGGGTTCAGTGGTCTACTTGAGCAGGCTCGCCAACCGCACCTGCCAGCTACACTCCAGGCCCGGATCGCTCCGGGCCTTTTTGCATGATTGATTAGCCGCACCCAGGAAAGGAACACGCACCAATGGCTTACTACCAGCAGCCGCATGATGTCACCAACCTGCCCGCCTGGCAGGCACTGCGCGAACATCGTCAGCAGATGAACGACTTCAACATGCGCGAGGCCTTTGCCAGCGATCCGCAGCGCTTCTCGCGGTTCTCCCTGAGCGGCTGCGGGCTGCTGCTGGATTACTCGAAGAACCTGATCAACGACACGACTCTGCAACTGCTGGTGCAACTGGCCGAACAATGCCAACTGGGCGAATCCATCCAGGCACTGTTCAAAGGCGAGCAGGTCAACGCCTCGGAAGGCCGCGCGGCCCTACACACGGCCTTGCGCAGCCCGATTGGCCGCAGTTTGAAACTCGACGGTGTAGACCTGATTCCCCAGGTGCACCGCGTGCTCAATCAGATGACCGAGCTGGTCAGCCGCATCCACAGCGGCCTGTGGCGCGGCTACAGCGACAAGCCGATCACCGAAGTGGTGAATATCGGCATCGGCGGCTCATTCCTCGGCCCGCAGCTGGTGTCCGAAGCGCTGCGGCCCTTTACCCAGCGCGGCGTACGCTGCCATTACCTGGCCAATATCGACGGCAGCGAGTTCCGCGAGCTGACCGCGCGCCTGAACCCGCAGACCACCCTGTTTATCGTCTCGTCGAAATCCTTCGGCACCCTGGAAACCCTGAAAAACGCCCTGGCCGCACGCGACTGGTACCTGGCCCTGGGCGGCCCGGAAGCCGAGCTGCACAAGCACTTTATCGCGGTAACCAGCAACCAGCAGGCTGCCATCGAGTTCGGCATCAAGGCGGAAAACATCTTCCCGATGTGGGACTGGGTCGGCGGGCGTTACTCACTGTGGTCGGCCATCGGTTTGCCGATTGCGCTGGCCATCGGTATTTCCAATTTCAAGGAACTGCTGGCCGGTGCCTACGCCATGGACCAGCATTTCACCCAGGCGCCGCTGGCGGAAAATATGCCGGTGCTGATGGCCTTGCTGGGCATCTGGTATGGCAATTTCTGGGGCGCGAAAAGCCAGGCGATTCTGCCCTACGACCACTACCTGCGAAATTTCACCAAGCACTTGCAGCAGCTGGACATGGAATCCAACGGCAAGAGCGTGCGCCAGGACGGCAGCCCCGTGGACTTCAGCACCGGCCCCGTGATCTGGGGCGGAGTGGGCTGCAACGGCCAGCATGCCTACCACCAGTTACTGCACCAGGGCACCGAGCTGATCCCAGCGGACTTTATCGTCCCGGTTAATAGCTTCAGCCCGCTGGCTGACCACCACCAGTGGCTGTTTGCCAACTGCCTGTCGCAGAGCCAGGCCCTGATGCACGGCAAGACCCGCGAGGAAGCCGAAGCCGAGTTGCGCGCCAAGGGGCTCGACGAGAGCGAAGTACAACGCCTGGCACCGCACAAGGTGATTCCCGGCAACCGCCCGAGCAATATCCTCGCGCTCAACCGTGTCGACCCGTTCAACCTCGGCGCACTGGTCGCGCTGTATGAGCACAAGGTGTTTGTCCAAAGCGCCATCTGGGGCATCAACGCCTTCGACCAGTGGGGCGTCGAACTGGGCAAGGAGCTCGGCCAGGGCGTTTATCAACGCCTCACCGGTCAGCTCGACGAGCCTGCCAGCGACGCCTCGACCCAGGGACTGATCCAGCACTTCCGCGAGCGCCATCGCGGCTGATCGAAGCCGGCTAAGCACAAGGCCAGCACTTGAACCAAGCACCCGCTTGGTTCACCCTTACGAGCATTGCGGAACACAACAACAAGGACCCGCCATGTTCGAAATCACTCGCCACCCCGTGCCCGATGCCGTGCGCCAGAGCGCCCACCTGGATAACGACGACTACCTGCGTTTGTACCAGCAGTCGATCGAGCAGCCGGAAACCTTCTGGGCCGAGCAGGCCAAGGCCTTTCTCGACTGGAGCAAACCCTGGGACAGCGTGCAGCAGGGCGACCTGCTCAGCGGCTCGGGCTCCTGGTTCAAGGGCGGGCAGCTGAACGTCAGCTACAACTGCATCGACCGCCACCTGGAAAAGCGCGGCGAGCAGATCGCGCTGATCTGGGAAGGCGACAACCCCAGCGAATCGGCGCACATCACCTACAAGAAACTGCACCACAACGTCAGTCGCCTGGCCAACGTGCTGAAAAGCCGTGGAGTGAAAAAGGGCGACCGAGTGTGCATCTACATGCCGATGATCCCCGAGGCCACCTACGCCATGCTCGCCTGCACGCGCATCGGTGCGGTGCATTCGGTGGTGTTCGGCGGTTTCTCCCCCGACGCGCTGCGTGACCGTATTCTCGATGCCGATTGCCGCACGGTGATCACCGCCGATGAAGGCGTGCGCGGCGGCAAGTACGTGGCGCTCAAGGCCAACGTCGACAAGGCGCTGCAAAGCTGCCCGGCCGTCAGTACGGTGGTGGTGGTCGAGCGTACCCAGGGCGAGATCGACTGGGTCGACGGCCGCGACATCTGGTATCACGAAGCGCTACGTGAAGCCTCCGGCGATTGCCCACCAGAGCCGATGGACGCCGAGGACCCGCTGTTTATCCTCTACACCTCCGGCAGCACCGGCAAACCCAAGGGCGTACTGCACAGCACTGGCGGCTATCTGCTGATGGCGGCGATGACCCACAAGTATGTGTTCGACTACCACGAGGGCGATATCTACTGGTGCACCGCCGACGTCGGTTGGGTCACCGGGCACAGCTATATCGTCTACGGCCCGCTGGCCAACGGTGCGACCAGCCTGATCTTCGAAGGCGTACCCAATTACCCCACCGCCTCGCGCTTCTGGCAGGTGATCGACAAGCATCAGGTGAACATCTTTTACACCGCACCCACCGCTTTGCGCGCGCTGATGCGTGAAGGCAGCGGCCCGGTCGAATGCACCGAGCGCACCAGCCTGCGCCTGCTCGGCAGCGTCGGCGAGCCGATCAACCCGGAAGCCTGGGAGTGGTACTTCAACGTGGTCGGCGAACGCCGCTGCCCGATCGTCGACACCTGGTGGCAGACCGAAACCGGCGCGATCCTGATCACCCCACTGCCCGGCGCCACCGACCTCAAACCCGGCTCGGCGACCCGGCCATTCTTCGGCGTGCAGCCGGTACTGCTGGATGAGCAGGGCAAGGAGATTGAGGGCGCAGGCTCGGGCGTACTGGCAATCAAGGACAGCTGGCCGAGCCAGATCCGCAGCGTCTACGGCGACCATCAGCGGATGATCGACACCTATCTGAAGCCCTACCCCGGTTACTACTTCAGCGGCGACGGCGCACGCCGTGACGAAGACGGTTACTACTGGATCACCGGGCGGGTGGATGACGTGATCAATGTCTCCGGCCACCGCATCGGCACCGCCGAGGTGGAAAACGCCCTGGTGCTGCATGACGCCGTGGCCGAAGCCGCCGTGGTCGGTTACCCGCACGACCTCAAGGGCCAGGGCATCTACGCCTTCGTCACGCCAATGAACGGCGTTGAAATCAACGACGCACTGAAGCAGGAACTCTTGGCCCTGGTCGGCAAGGAAATCGGCAGTTTCGCCAAGCCCGAGCTGATCCAGTGGGCGCCTGGCCTGCCGAAGACCCGCTCGGGCAAGATCATGCGGCGCATCCTGCGCAAGATCGCCTGCAACGAGCTGGAAAACATGGGCGACACCTCGACCCTGGCCGACCCGACGGTGGTCGACGGCTTGATCGAACAGCGCCTGAACCGATAACCGCCCCAGGGTTCAGGGTGGATCGCTAAAACGCGATCCACCCTGAACCTGCAAGCGAACAGCCTATCCCATGGAATTTCTCCGTCGCCGCATCGAAAGCCAAGTCCTTAGCCTCAGCGGCGTCGCCTTGGGGCAAATCGACTTTGAAAAGCCCCAGGACGACCCCGGCCTGTTCGGCCCCGACTCGGTGAGCTGGCAAGTGCATGGCGACTTCACCAGCATGCTGATCGGCGGCATCAGCGCCCTGCTCTTGCAAGCCCTGCACCCGCTGGCATTGGCCGGCGTATGGGATCACTCGAACTTCCGTGAAGACCTGCTCGGCCGCCTGCGTCGCACCGGCCAGTTTATTTCCGGCACCACCTACGGCTCGCGCGCCGATGCCGACTGGCTGATCGACAAGGTCAAGACCATTCACCTCAAGGTCACAGGCACCGCCCCGGACGGCCGCACCTATGCCGCCAGCGACCCGGCACTACTGACCTGGGTGCATGTGGCCGAGGTGCACAGCTTTCTCCAGGCCCACCTGCGTTACCGCAACCCACTGCTGAGCGAAGCCGATCAGGATCGCTACTACGCGGAAATCGCGCTGATCGCCGAACGCCTGGGCGCCACCCAGGTGCCGCGCTCACGCGCCGAGGTCGCCGCCTACCTGGCAACTGTGCGCCCCGAGTTGCGCTGCGACGAACGCTCGCTGGAGATTCTACGCATCCTGCTCAACGCGCCGGCTCCCAGCGCCCTCGCCGCCCCGGCGGCCAAGCTGCTGATGCAGGCTGGCATCGACCTGCTGCCGGCTTGGGCGCAGCAGATGCTCGGTCAGCAGATCAACCCGGCGCGCAGCCGGATGATCCACAGCGGCGTGAACAGTCTGGCCCCCGTGCTGCGCTGGGCAGTACGTGGCGGCGCTATCCACCGTGCGCGCAAACGCCTGAACCTGCCACCACGCTGACCGGCCGGTTCGCGTGCTGGCCGTAAACAAAGCCGCTGTGCCACCATAGCGACCTTTCGCGGCCAGCCGCGCCTGTCACTTGTGAGGATCGCGTTATGCAAGACGTCGTCATCGTTGCCGCCACCCGCACCGCCATCGGCAGCTTCCAGGGTTCGCTGGCGAATATCCCGGCACCGGAACTGGGCGCAGCGGTAATCCGCCGCCTGCTGGAACAGACCGGCCTGGACGGCGCGCAGGTCGACGAAGTGATCCTTGGCCAGGTACTCACCGCTGGCAGCGGGCAGAACCCGGCACGTCAGGCGGTGATCCTCGCCGGCCTGCCGCACGCCGTACCAGCGCTGACCCTGAACAAGGTCTGCGGCTCGGGCCTGAAAGCCCTGCACCTGGGCGCCCAGGCGATCCGCTGTGGCGACGCCGAGGTGATCATCGCCGGCGGCATGGAAAACATGAGTCTGGCCCCCTACGTCATGCCTGGCGCGCGCACGGGCCTGCGTATGGGCCACGCCAAGCTGGTCGATACGATGATCACCGACGGCCTGTGGGACGCCTTCAACGACTACCACATGGGCATCACCGCCGAGAACCTGGTCGACAAATACGGCATCAGTCGTGAAGAACAAGACGCCTTCGCCGCCGCCTCGCAGCAGAAGGCCGTGGCCGCCATCGAAGCCGGGCGCTTTGTCGATGAAATCACCCCGATTCTGATTCCCCAGCGTAAGGGCGACCCGGTGGCTTTCGCCACCGACGAGCAACCACGCGCCGGCACCACCGCCGAGTCCCTGGGCAAACTGAAACCGGCGTTCAAGAAGGACGGCAGCGTCACCGCCGGCAACGCCTCCAGCCTTAACGACGGTGCTGCCGCCGTGCTGCTGATGAGCGCAGATAAGGCCAAGGCCCTCGGCCTGCCGGTGCTGGCGAAGATCGCCAGCTACGCCAACGCCGGCGTCGACCCGGCGATCATGGGCATCGGCCCGGTCTCGGCGACCAAGCGCTGCCTGGAGAAAGCTGGCTGGCAACTGGCTGACCTCGACCTGATCGAAGCCAACGAAGCCTTCGCCGCCCAGGCTCTGTCGGTGGGCAAAGAGCTGAACTGGGATGCCAGCAAGGTCAACGTCAACGGCGGCGCCATCGCCCTTGGCCACCCGATTGGCGGCTCCGGCTGCCGCGTACTGGTCACCCTGCTGCACGAGATGATCAAGCGCGACGCCAAGAAAGGCCTCGCCACCCTGTGCATCGGCGGCGGTCAGGGCGTGGCACTGGCCATCGAACGGACCTGAAACTGTTGACCTTGCAGGAGGGGCTAATCAAGCCCCTCCCATAGAAAAGCGCAGTGGTAAACTGCGCACCTTCCTCATTCCGAGTCGCCGTGCATGCCCGCTCTCGATCAGGCGCTGCGCGCCGCCCTGCATAACCGTCACGAGCTGCTAGCCGAACTGCATCAGCAAGGCACTGACTGCTATCGCCTGTTCCACGGCAGCCAGGAAGGTGCCGGCGGTCTGACCATCGACCGTTACGGCCCGCAACTGCTGGTGCAGAGTTTTCACCAGAGCCTGAGTCGCGACGAGCTGCTCCAGCTGGCCGAGCAATGCCAGGCCAGCCTTGGCGAGCAATTGCTGCTGGTATACAACGACCGCTCCCAGGGCAACTCGCGCATTGATCGCAGCGACCCGGTCTACCAGGCCGAGCCGGCTGCACTGGAAGACCTGATCGGCCATGAATGGTGCCTCAACTACCGCGTACGTGGCCGCCATGCCGGGCAAGACCCGCTGCTGTTTCTCGACCTGCGTAACGCCCGTGGCTGGGTCAAAGCGCACAGCGCCGCTAAATCCGTACTCAACCTGTTCGCCTATACCTGTGGCGTCGGTTTGAGCGCGGCGGCCGGCGGCGCGCGGGAAGTGGTCAACCTGGATTTTGCCGAAGGCAACCTGGCCGTCGGCCGCGAGAATGGCGCACTCAACCCGCAGCTGGCTCCCATGCAATTTGTGCAATCGGATTATTTCCCGGCGATTCGCCAACTGGCCGGCCTGCCTATAAATGCGCGGCGCGGGCAGAAGCTGCCGCACTATCCGCGCCTTGAGCAACGCCAGTTCGACCTGGTACTGCTCGACCCACCGGCCTGGGCCAAGAGCGCCTTCGGCACCGTCGACCTGCTGCGCGATTACCAGAGCCTGCTCAAGCCGGCGATCCTCGCCACCGCCGAGGACGGCGTGCTGATCTGCTGCAACAACCTGGCAAAAGTCGCCATGGGCGATTGGCGCGAACAGGTGCTGCGCTGCGCGGAAAAACTCGGCCGCCCGGTGCGCGACTGGCAAGTGCTGCCGCCAGCCAGCGACTTCCCCTCGCAGGATGGCCAGCCACCGCTGAAAACCCTGATCCTGCAGTTCTAAGCCACTCGCAGCGTTAAGAAAATCCCCGCGCAGAGCCTCTGCGGAACTGCGCACGCGTGCCATACTCCAAGGCACTTCTCGTCGGGACAGATGACGTTCATATGCTTAAAGGAATAAAGCGCGCTGCCAGCGCCATTGCCATCGCCGTTACTCTCTACAGCCTGCTTGGCTTTCTGATTCTGCCCGGTATCGGCCTGCGTATCGCCAATCAGCAACTGGCGCAGTACGCCGCGGTACCGGCGTCCCTGCAACGCCTGCAACTCAACCCATTCAGCCTCGAAGTCAGCCTCTGGGGTCTGCAGATCGGTGAAGCCGAACAGCAGCAGATCGCCTTCGAACGGCTGTATGCCAACCTGCAACTCGACAGCCTGTGGAGCGGCATGCTGAATCTGGCCGACATCGAGCTGGACAAGCCGCACAGCGAAATTCTCTTCAGCCAGGATGGTCAGCTCAACCTGACGCAACTGTTCAAGCTGCCCGCCAGCCCGCAGCCGGCTGCCGAAGAGCCGGCTGGAGACCCCTTCCCACTGAGGATTGCGCGGATCAAGCTGAGTGGCGGCAACGTGCATTTTCAAGATCTGCGCCCTAGCGAACCCATCGAGTTTCTCTACGACGACCTCAACCTCGAGCTGTTCAACCTCAGCACCCTGCCCGATGACAATGCCGACATGAGCCTGGTGGCCACCGGCCCTACCGGCGGGCGGATTGACTGGAGCGGGCGCATCAGCCTGGTGCCGATCAGCTCCAGCGGCAGCCTGAAAGTCACCGACGGCAAGCTGAAAGCCTTCTGGCCCTATGTACGTGATGCCGTACCGCTGGTTCTGGAAGATGGCAGCATCAACCTCAGCAGCGATTACAGCCTGAACCTGGCCAAAGGCACCGAATTGCTGTTGAGCAACACCCAGCTCAACCTCAGCAGCTTTGCCATCAAGAGCCCTGCGGACAAACCGCTGCTGCGCCTGGCCAGCCTGGATATCAGCGAAACAAGCATCGACCTGGCCAAACAACAGGTCATCGTCGGCAAGATTCGCAGCCAAGCGCTGGAAACCTGGGCTGCACGCGAGGCCGACGGCCAGCTCGACTGGCAAAAGCTACTGGCCAGCCAGCCCGCCAAACCGGCTCCGGCTCCGGCTCCGGCTCCGGCTCCAAATGAGGGTGGCGCAGGCTCCACTGCAACGACAGAACCCGAGCCGATAGCTGAGCCCCCCGAGGCGCCGACTACACAGCAAGCTGCAGCGCTACAAACCGCCAGCGCAGCGCCACCAGAAGAGCCAAGCAAGCCCTGGCAGGTGATCCTGCGTGATGTGCAACTGCGCGACTATCAGGTGCACCTGGCCGACCGCGCCGCCGGGCAGGACGTGAAAATCGATCTGGCACCACTCAATCTCGACCTGAGCAACTTCGACAGCCTGGGCACCTCGCCCTTCACCCTCAAGCTCGACACTGGCGTGAACAAAACCGGGCAGATCAAGGCAGCAGGCCAGGTACAACTGACCCCGACCACGGCCAAGTTGCAGGTGGCCACCCGTGATATCGACCTGCGCCTGGCGCAGGCTTATCTGAGCCCCTTCGTACGCCTGGAACTGCGCAGCGGCAAGCTCGGCAGCGACCTGGCGATTAACCTGCAAAGCGTCGAAGCGCTGACCTTCAGCATTGCCGGGCAGGCCGAAATCAACCAGCTGCACACCCTCGACACCCTCAAGGACCGCGACTTCCTCAAGTGGCAGCAGGTGCTGGTGGAAGGTCTCGACTATCAACATGGCAAAGGACTGGCCATCGCCCAGGTCAAACTGCAGCAACCCTACGTACGCTTTATCATCAACGAAGACCTGACCACCAATATCAACGACTTGCTGGTGCCCCAGCCTGCCAGCAGCAAACCGGCCAATGCCGCGGCTGAAAAGCCACTTCCGATCCGCATTGGCGGAATCAGCATCAAGGACGGCTCGGCCAACTTCGCCGACTTCAGCCTGCGCCCCAACTTCGCCACGGCCATCGGCCAACTCAACGGCCAGATCGGCACCCTGGACAACCAGAGCCCGAAGGCGGCCAGCGTCGATATCCAGGGCAAGGTCGACAAGTACGCGCCGGTCAGCATCAAGGGCAAACTCACCCCGTTTGATCCGCTTAACAGCCTGGATATCGCCACCAGCTTCAAGAACGTCGAGCTGACCACCCTGACGCCCTACTCCGGCAAGTTCGCCGGTTTCCGTATTCGCAAGGGCAGACTCAACCTCGACCTGCATTACCAGATCGAGAAAGGCAACCTCAATGCCGAGAACAAGTTGCTGCTGGAAGACCTGCAACTGGGCGAGAAAGTCGACAGCAAGGATGCCATGGACCTGCCGATCCGCCTGGCCGTGGCCCTGCTCAAAGACACCCAAGGCAATATCGAGATCCAGCTACCGGTACAGGGCAACCTCAACAGCCCGGAATTCAGCGTGATGCCGATTGTCTGGCAAACCCTGCGCAATCTGGTGCTGCGCGCAGCACAGGCACCATTCAAGTTTATCGGCGGGCTGGTCAGTGGCGGCAGTGATGTCGACCTCAGCACCGTGCATTTCAGCGCAGGCGGCAGCGCGCTTGACGATAATGCACAGAAGACCCTGGACACCCTGGCCAGCGCCCTGAAAGAGCGCCCGACCCTGCGCCTGGAGATCGAAGGCATGAGCGCCCAGAGCAGCGATGGCCCGCCACTGGCAGCCGAACGACTGGAGCGTGAATACCAGAGCACCTGGTACAAGATCCTGCAGCGCCGCGGTGACAAAGTGCCCGCAGACCCGAGCGAACTGCAGGTGGATGAGGACGATAAAGCCGTGCTGCTTGAAGGCATCTACCGCGCACGCCTGAAACAGCAGCCGCCAGCCGAGTGGGCCAACCTGGCCGATGAGGAGCGCCACGCGAAGATGCGCGAAGGCGTGCTGCAATCCTGGTCGCAAAGCGGCCTGCTGCAACGTCAACTGGCTCAGGCGCGCGCCGCCGAGATCAAGAGCTACCTGGTTGAACGGGGCGGCCTGGCGGCCGAACGAATCTACCTGCTGGATGTCAATATGGCGCAAGCCGACGCCGATGGTCGCGTCGCCACCACCCTGCACCTGGGCAGCGAATAAGGTAGACGAAGTTGATGCGTACACGCTCGGTAATCCCGCTGCTCGTCTTGGGCGCAGCCAGCACCCTGGCGCAGGCTGAAACGCTGCGCTGCGGCAGCCAGTTGGTCAGCCTGGATGACCGCCGTTTCGAGGTGCTGCAAAAGTGCGGCGAGCCGGCTTTTCGCGACCTGGTGGGCTACTCTCTCGGCCCCAATGAACGGCGCGAATACCAGATCGAGGAATGGGTCTACGGCCCGGATAACGGCATGCTGAGCATCCTTACTTTCGAAGGCACGCGCCTGCGCGCTATCGAACGCCGTCGGAGCCGCTAACCGATGAAAGCCCTGATCAGCGTCCTGCTATTACTTGTACCTGTCTATACACTGGCCTCATCAACCCTGCGTTGCGACAGCGGGCTGATCAGCCTCGACGACAGCACCAGTGAAGTCAGCAGCAAATGCGGCGAACCGCTGAGCCGAGACTTTCTCGGCTATCGTGAAGTGCTGGATCAATACGGCTTTTATAATGAAGTCGCGGTTGAAGAGTGGTCATACGGACCACGCAACGGCATGTACCAATTTCTGCGCTTTCAAGGCAATCGGCTAATCAAGATCGACAGCAAACGCGGCAACTAGCACAACTCATTACTTTCCCAAACCACGATAAGGACACTGCACCATGCAACGGATAGCACTCAGCCTCACCCTGCTCGCTCTGGCAACCAGCGCGCAAGCCAGCACCCTGCGCTGCGAAAAAGGTATCGCGAGTACCGGTGACCGCACCACAGAGGTCGCCAGCAAATGCGGTGAACCGATTGCCCGCGACATGCTGGGTTACACCCTGGACGCCCATGGCAATAACGAATTCCTCGTAGAAGAGTGGGTCTATGGTCCGCGTAACGGAATGAACTATTACCTGCGCTTCGAAGGCGGCCGACTGAAGAGTGTGGAAAGCAAGCGCGGTAGCTGAGCCTTTTTAGCAGCCAACTAAAAAGCCCCGCTGATTATCAGCGGGGCTTTTTCACATAGGATTACAGCTTGTTGCTGAAATCACGCAGCTCATCCTGAGCCTTTTCCTTGGTCCAGCCGTAACGCTCCTGCAGCTTGCCTGCCAGGTATTCGCTATGGCCCTCAGCAACATCCAGATCATCGTCGGTCAGGTTGCCCCAACGCTCCTTGATGCGGCCATTTATCTGCTTCCACTTGCCTTTGATGATATCGGCATTCATTACGCTGTCCTCGTCGTTGAGTGGCGGCCAGACACTGTTACCGTGCCTGGCACACATCCATGGATTACTGGGCGGTTTCCAGGGCTTCGGCGGCTACAGCCTTAACACCTTTGATCTCTCCGGCCTTGGCGATCGCCAGGTCACGCTCAGCCGAGCTGGCCACAACACCGGACAGTGCCACTACCCCCTGATTAGTCTCGACCTTGATATCGAGGCCGCTCAGGTTGCTGTCGGCCAGAAAGGTCGATTTCACTTTGCTGGTGATCCAGGTATCGGAAACCGCATCTTCGGCCTTATCCATTGTTTCACTGGCAGCCAGCATCAGTGGTTGAGCGCTAGGAACACCGGCAGCCAGAACCGGTCCGGCGAGCAGTACACTCAGAGCGGTGGCGGTCATGGCGGTTACAGCAAAATGCTTGATTGGCGTTTTCATGGGTAAAGCCTCCTGCGTTTACTGAACAATCTGCAAGCCACTACGAGCTGCAGCCTCCCCAGTACTATCGCAAGCGCTGTGCCAACCCGATTAATGTAGTTTATCTATAAATATCAATAACTTATAAATAAATCAGAACCACATGACTCGTGCAATCTGCATGTTCGCCCGTAACACGCAAGGCATATTGCACGACACCTGTGGTCGCACAGCAGCATGGTCGCCCGGAGCTTTTTGCAGGCAAAAAAAGAGGGCCCCTGAGGGCCCTCTTTATGCAGCGCAAAGCGACTCAGCGATTAAACGCCCGAAGCCTTGGCAGCAGCAACGTCCTTAATGGACAGCTTGATACGGCCGCGGTTGTCCACGTCCAGTACCAGTACTTCAACTTCCTGACCTTCTTTGAGCACGTCGGTGACCTTCTCTACGCGCGCATCGCTGAGCATGGAGATGTGCACCAGACCGTCCTTGCCCGGCAGGATGTTGACGAATGCACCGAAGTCGACGATGCGCTCGACCTTGCCAACGTAGATCTTGCCGATTTCGGCTTCCGCGGTGATGCCCAGAACGCGCTGACGCGCTGCTTCTGCAGCTTCCTTGGTTTCGCCGAAGATCTTGATCGAGCCGTCGTCTTCGATGTCGATCGAAGCCTTGGTTTCTTCGCAGATGGCACGGATGGTCGCGCCACCTTTGCCGATCACGTCGCGAATCTTGTCCTGGTCGATCTTCATCGCGATCATGGTCGGTGCGTTGGCCGACAGTTCGCTGCGGGACTGAGCAATGACCTGGTTCATCTGGCCGAGGATATTCAGGCGCGCTTCCAGGGCCTGGCCCAGAGCGATTTCCATGATTTCTTCGGTGATGCCCTGGATCTTGATGTCCATCTGCAGCGCGGTCACGCCATTGGCGGTACCGGCCACTTTGAAGTCCATGTCGCCCAGGTGGTCTTCGTCGCCGAGGATGTCGGTCAGAACGGCAAATTTCTCGCCTTCTTTAACCAGCCCCATGGCGATACCGGCAACCGGCGCCTTCATCGGCACACCGGCGTCCATCAGGGCCAGGGAAGCGCCGCAAACGGAAGCCATCGAGGACGAACCGTTGGATTCGGTGATTTCCGACACCACGCGGATGGTGTACGGGAACACGTCGGCGGCCGGCAGCATGGCCTGCACCGAACGACGGGCCAGACGACCGTGACCGATTTCGCGGCGGCCGGTGGCGCCCATGCGACCACACTCACCGACCGAGTACGGCGGGAAGTTGTAGTGCAGCATGAAGGGGTCTTTCTTCTCGCCTTCCAGGGTGTCGAGCAGCTGCGCATCACGGGCGGTACCGAGGGTGGCAACCACCAGGGCCTGGGTTTCACCACGGGTGAACAGCGCCGAACCGTGGGTCTTGTCCAATACACCAACTTCGATGTTCAGGCCGCGCACGGTACGGGTGTCACGGCCATCGATACGCGGTTTGCCGTTGACGATGTTCTCGCGCACGGTGCGGTATTCGATTTCACCGAAAGCGTCTTTGACTTCACCAGCAGACGGCTGGCCTTCTTCACCGGAGAACTTGGCCACGACCTGATCTTTCAGCTCGCCCAGACGCGCATAGCGGTCCTGCTTGATGATGATGGTGTAGGCCTTGGAGATTTCCTCACCAAACTCACTGCGGATAGCATTGAGCAGCGCAGTGTTTTCCGCTTTCGGCTGCCAGTCCCAGGTCGGCTTGGCGGCTTCTGCGGCCAGCTCGGATACCGCTTTGATAACGGCCTGGAATTCGTCATGGGCGAACAGTACGGCGCCCAGCATCTGGTCTTCGGTCAGTTCTTTGGCTTCCGATTCAACCATCAGCACGGCGTCTTTGGTACCGGCCACGACCATGTCCAAGCTGGAAGCCTTGAGCTGCTCGTAGGTCGGGTTCAGCAGGTAGCCGGTTTCCGGATGGAAGGCTACACGTGCGGCACCGATCGGGCCGTTGAACGGGATACCGGAGATGGCCAGCGCAGCCGAGGTGCCGATCATCGCAGCGATGTCCGGATCAGTCTTCTTGCTGGTGGAAACCACGGTGCAGATGACCTGCACTTCGTTCTGGAAACCTTCCGGGAACAGCGGGCGGATCGGACGGTCGATCAGGCGCGAGGTCAGGGTTTCTTTTTCGCTCGGGCGCGCTTCACGCTTAAAGAAGCCACCGGGGATCTTGCCAGCTGCGTAGGTTTTTTCCTGGTAGTGCACGGACAGCGGGAAAAAGCCTTTGCTTGGGTCGGCAGTTTTTGCACCGGTGACAGCAACCAGTACGGTGACGTCATCGTCAACGGTGACCAGTACTGCGCCGGAGGCTTGACGGGCGATGCGGCCCGTTTCGAGGGTAACGGTCGATTGACCGAACTGGAACTTCTTGATTACCGGGTTCACGGTGTTTTCCTTCTCTTTGTTGCCCTTGGGGAAAGCGTTTCTTGCAGCCGTTGCTCAGCATGTGAACAGACGGGTCTTACAGAATGAGTGGGCGGTTACGGGAATCGGACCCGCTATCGTCCAAAACAGCCAAAGCAGAAAAGCAAAAGCTGGAAGCAGGGTAAACCCCACTTCCAGCTTCGGCAGTCAGCTACGCGTAAGCATTGCTTAGCGACGCAGACCCAGGCGACCGATCAGGGCGCTGTAACGACTGGTGTCTTTACCCTTCAGGTAGTCCAGCAGCTTACGACGCTGGTTAACCATACGGATCAGACCACGACGGCTGTGGTGATCTTTACCGTTGGCCTTGAAGTGGCCTTGCAGCTTGTTGATGTTGGCGGACAGCAGTGCAACTTGCACTTCCGGGCTACCGGTGTCGCCTTCAGCTTGCTTGTAGTCGTTAACGATCTGGGCTTTTTCTTCAACGCTGAGTGCCATGGGGCAATCCTCTCAGTTAGGCAACTGCCGAAACAGTCGCAATAGGCCGGGAATCGCTTCCCGTGTTTTTAAAGTGAGGTATGACCGCGCCTATTAACAGCCACCCTCGATACACGCAGACCAGAGCCGAAACCCCCTGTCTGCGCTACGGTCTTACTGACCGAATCAGCACCACAGGCCAGAAGCCTGCAGCAGCAACCCAGGCTAGGCCTTGGTTGAAATCAATCGACGCGGCGCAATACGCCCGTCTTCGCTCACTTCACCGATACCGATAAAGCGACCATTGTGATCCTGCACCCGAACCATGCCGAACTTCGGCGCTTCCGGGGCACGTACCGGCTGACCTTGCAGCCAGTAGAACGAACTGTGCTCGGAAAACTGCAGCAACGGCCAATGTTGCAAACCGCTGTCGACCGGCTGTAGAAACTGATCAACCGCTTCGTTGCCACCCTCAGCGTGCACCCGCTCCAGCTCTTCGAGCGTTACGGTGCGGCTCAGATCGAAGGGACCCGCTTTGGTTCTACGCAGCTCTGCAACGTGTGCACCGCAACCCAACAGGTGGCCAATGTCCTCGACCAGGGTGCGAATATAGGTGCCTTTGCTGCAATCAACCGCCAGGCGCGCTTGCTCCGCCTCGCAGTCCAGTAATTCCAGGCGCGCAATAGTAACAGAACGCGGCTCGCGCTCCACTACTTCGCCAGCACGGGCAAGCTTGTAAAGCGGTTGGCCATCACGTTTGAGCGCCGAGTACATCGGCGGTATCTGGCTGATTTCACCACGAAATTGTGGCAGCAGCGCTTCGATATCGGCGCGACCAACGGTCACCGGACGACGCTCCAGCACCTCGCCTTCAGCATCGGCGGTGGTAGTGGTGATGCCCAGTTGCATCAGGGTCTCATAGCCCTTGTCGGCATCCAGCAGGTACTGGGAGAACTTGGTCGCCTCGCCGAAGCACAGCGGCAATACGCCGGTGGCCAGCGGATCAAGGCTACCGGTGTGCCCGGCCTTCTCGGCATTGAGCAACCAGCGCACCTTCTGCAATGCGGCGTTGGAGCTAAAGCCCTTGGGCTTATCCAGCAGAATGATGCCATCGACGGCACGACGAATACGTTTCACCTGAGCCACGCGCTTACTCCTTGGCCTCGGTGGGTGCATCGTCATGCTGACGGTCTTCGCTGACGGCACGCTCGATCAGTGCCGACAGCTGCGCACCGCGAATCACGCTCTCGTCATAGTGGAAGCGCAGGTGCGGTACGCTGCGCAGCTTCATTGCGCGACCCAACTGCATGCGCAGAAAACCGCTGGCATCGTTGAGCACCTTGATGCTCTGCGCCACGCTGTCCACACCTTCCTGCGGCTCACCACCCATAACGGTGACGTACACCTTGGCATGGCTGGAGTCCCGGCTGACGTCCACTGCGGTGATGGTCACCAAGCCACCCAGGCGCGGGTCTTTGACTTCCATACGGATCAACTGCGCCAACTCGCGCTGTATCTGGTCGCCGATGCGCTGAGCCCGGCTGAATTCTTTGGCCATTTCTACTACCTTCACTCGCCACGCTGCCGCAAAAAGCAGCGGACCTAAAAGCGGCAAACGCCCGGCCGCGCAAAAGCGGGGCCGGGCGCTGCATGTTGCGACTCGTGCTTACAGGCTACGAGCCACTTGGACTTTCTCGAACACTTCGATCTTGTCGCCGACCTTAACGTCGTTGTAGCTCTTCACGCCGATACCGCACTCCATGCCATTACGCACTTCGGAAGCATCGTCTTTGAAGCGGCGCAGGGATTCCAGCTCGCCTTCGAAGATCACCACGTCGTCGCGCAGTACGCGGATCGGGCGGTTACGGTAAACCGTACCCTCGACCACCATACAACCGGCGATCGCACCGAACTTCGGCGAACGGAACACATCACGCACTTCGGCAATACCCAGGATGTTCTCGCGAACATCGCTGCCGAGCATGCCGGTCAGGGCTTTCTTGACGTCCTCGATGATGTCGTAGATCACGTTGTAGTAACGCATATCCAGACCTTCCTGCTCGACGATCTTGCGCGCGCCGGCATCGGCACGCACGTTGAAGCCGAACAGCACGGCGTTGGAGGCCAGCGCCAGGTTGGCATCGGATTCGGTGATACCACCGACGCCGCCACCGACCACACGCACTTGCACTTCATCGTTACCCAGGCCGCTGAGCGAGCCTTGCAGCGCTTCCAGCGAACCACGGACGTCGGATTTGAGGACGATGTTGAGCGTCTTCTTCTCTTCCTGGCCCATGTTCTCGAAGATGTTTTCCAGCTTGCCGGCGTGCGCACGGGCCAGTTTCACTTCGCGGAACTTGCCTTGACGGAACAGCGCGACTTCACGGGCTTTCTTCTCGTCAGCCAGCACGCTCATGTCGTCGCCAGCATCTGGAGTGCCGTCCAGGCCGAGAATCTCGACCGGGATCGACGGGCCCGCTTCTTTGATCGGCTTACCATTCTCGTCAAGCATGGCGCGGATACGGCCGTAGTTCGAGCCGATCAGCACCATGTCGCCTTGACGCAGGGTACCGTCCTGAACCAGTACGGTCGCTACCGGGCCACGGCCCTTGTCGAGACGCGATTCAACCACCACACCACGGCCAGGAGCCGACGGAGTGGCTTTCAGTTCGAGGATCTCAGCCTGCAGCAGTACGGCTTCGAGCAGCTCGTCGACGCCGGTACCGACTTTCGCCGACACAGGTACGAACGGCGTATCACCGCCCCACTCTTCCGAGGTCACGTTGTGTACCGACAGTTCACTACGGATGCGATCAAGGTCAGCACCCGGCTTGTCGATCTTGTTCACTGCCACCACCAGCGGCACGCCAGCTGCCTGGGCATGCTGAACGGCTTCAATGGTCTGCGGCATCACGCCGTCGTCGGCAGCAACCACCAGAATCACGATATCGGTGGCCTTCGCACCACGGGCACGCATGGCGGTAAACGCGGCGTGGCCTGGGGTATCGAGGAAGGTGACCATGCCGCGCTCGGTTTCTACGTGGTAGGCACCGATGTGCTGGGTAATGCCACCGGCTTCGCCAGCTGCAACCTTGGCGCGACGGATATAGTCGAGCAGCGAGGTCTTACCGTGGTCAACGTGACCCATTACGGTCACGACAGGAGCACGCGCAAAGGTCTCGCCTTCAAACTTCAGCGACTCTGCCAGGGAGTCTTCCAGTGCTGTATCGCTGATCAGGGTGACCTTGTGGCCGAGCTCTTCAGCAACCAGCTGGGCAGTTTCCTGATCCAGCACCTGGTTGATGGTCGCCGGGGTACCCAGTTTGAACATGAACTTGATGATTTCAGCGGCCTTGACCGACATCTGCTGAGCGAGATCGCCCACAGTGATGGTTTCGCCGATCTTCACGTCACGCACGATTGGCCCAGTCGGGCTCTGGAAACCGTGCTGGTTACGTTTCTTCAGCTTGGCCTTGCCACGACCACCGCGACGGAAGCCATCGCTTTCCTCATCGATGGTACGCGGAGCAACGCGCGGTGCCGGTGCCTTCTCTTTGACGGTCGGACGATGCTGGGTGGTCTTGCGCTCACCACCACGACGGTCGGCGTCATCATTACGCGCCTTGTCGGGACGACGTGGCTCGTCTTTCTTGCGTTCCTCGACAACCGGCGCAGCAACCACTGGCAGCTCGATTTCGACAACCGGAGCAGCTTCAACAGGCGCCTCAACAGCAGCAGGCGCTGCGGCCGCACGCTGCGCATCCTCAGCAGCGCGCTGCTTGGCTTCTTCTTCCGCCTTCAGGCGCGCCGCTTCAGCAACAGCACGCTGCTCAGCCAATTCACGCTGCTTCTCTGCTTCAATTTCTTCGGCGCTGCGTTTAACGAAGGTTTTCTTCTTACGCACTTCAACGCTGATGGTTTTGCTACCGGCAACACGCAGAGTGCTGGTGGTTTTGCGCTGCAAGGTGATCTTGCGCGGCTCTTCCACTTTCTCGCCGTGACTGCTCTTGAGATAAGCCAACAGGGCTTGCTTCTCACTGTCGGTTACTGCTTGCTCGGCGCTTTTGTGCGGCAAACCAGCCTCACTCATTTGCTGCAGCAGGCGTTCAACCGGCGTATTGACCACTTGGGCCAGTTCTTTAACCGTGACTTGCGTCATGCATTTCTCTCCTCAGGCCGCAACTGCTTACTCGAACCAATGGGCTCGGGCGGCCATGATCAACTTGCCGGCTCGCTCAGCGTCGATACCGTCGATGTCGAGCAGGTCATCAATCGACTGCTCGGCCAGGTCTTCGCGGTTAATAACGCCGCGCACTGCCAGTTCATGCGCAAGCGCCTTATCCATCCCCTCAAGCGAGAGCAAGTCTTCGGCTGGGTGGGCATCTGCCAGCTTTTCCTCGTTGGCAATGGCTTTGGTCAGCAGGCGATCTTTGGCGCGAGCGCGGAGCTCGTTGACGATATCCTCGTCGAAGCCATCGATGCTGAGCATCTCTTCCATCGGTACGTAGGCAATTTCTTCAAGGCTGGTGAAGCCCTCTTCGACCAACACCTGGGCCAGTTCTTCGTCGACTTCCAACTCGTCGATAAAGCGCTGCAGGATGTCGCCTGTTTCCGCCTGCTGTTTGGCCTGAATGTCCGCCTCGGTCATTACGTTGAGGGTCCAACCAGTCAGCTGACTGGCCAGGCGCACGTTCTGACCGCCGCGGCCAATGGCCTGAGCAAGGTTGTCTGCACCAACGGCGATATCCATAGCATGGGCATCTTCGTCGACAATGATGGCGGCCACTTCGGCCGGCGACATGGCGTTGATCACGAACTGCGCGGGGTTGTCGTCCCACAGCACGATATCGACACGCTCACCGGCCAACTCGCCGGATACCGCCTGCACGCGCGAACCACGCATGCCGATACAGGCACCTTGCGGATCGATACGTTTGTCCTTGGAGCGCACGGCCAGCTTGGCGCGCGAACCTGGGTCGCGGGATGCGCCCATGACTTCGATCAGTTCTTCAGCGATTTCCGGCACTTCGATGCGGAACAGCTCGATCAGCATTTCCGGCGCAGTGCGCGACAGAATCAGCTGCGGGCCACGGTTCTCGGTACGGATTTCCTTGAGCAGAGCGCGCAGACGCACGCCGACGCGGAAGGTTTCGCGGGAGATGATGTCTTCACGAGCCAGCATTGCTTCAGCATTGTTACCCAGGTCAACGATGACGCTGTCGCGGGTCACTTTCTTCACGGTGCCGGAGATGATTTCACCCAGACGCTCGCGATAGGCCTCGACCACCTGAGCACGCTCAGCTTCGCGAACCTTCTGCACAATCACTTGCTTGGCGGTTTGCGCAGCAATGCGGCCGAATTCGATGGATTCGATCTTCTCTTCCAGCACATCGCCGACTTTGGCGTTGGCTTCGACTGCACGCGGCATGTCTGTGGTGACCTGATGCGCAGGATCATCAAAGTCACTTTCTTCCACCACCGTCCAGCAGCGGAAAGTTTCGTAGCTTCCGTTGTGGCGGTTGATCACCACACGCAACTCGACTTCGTCCTCAAAACGCTTTTTGGTAGCAGTGGCCAAAGCCAGCTCCAGCGCTTCAAAAATTACGCCCGCCGGTACGCCCTTTTCGTTGGACACCGACTCAACAACCAGCAGTACTTCTTTGCTCATCGTACGCCTCGCCTTTCGCAATCCATTGGATCCGCGCTATCCGCGCCACTTGCGCGGGACCCGCGTCTCAATCAAATCTGGGGATAATATTGGCCTTGTCGATCATGTCGATCGGCAACAGAAACTCGTGGTCATCCACCTGCACCACCACGTCCTGCTCTTCCACACCGCGCAGAAGGCCCTGGAAGTTGCGTCGCCCTTCAAAAGGCGAACGCAGCTTGATCTTGACCTGCTCACCGACATGGCTGGCGAACTGTTCGAGGGTGAACAGTGGCCGATCCATACCTGGTGATGACACCTCAAGGGTGTACTCGGCGCTGATTGGGTCCTCGACATCGAGTACACCACTGATCTGTCGACTGACAATTTCACAGTCTTCGATCACCACGCCGTCAGGCTGCTTATCAATATAAATTCGCAGCAGAGAATGCCGCCCTTGTGACAGGAACTCGACACCCCAACATTGGTAGCCAAGGGCCTCGACTACCGGGGCCACCAAGGCCTGCAACTGTTCTAGCTTGCTCGACACCTGAACCCCTCGCGCATGCTGTAAAAATAAAAAATGGGCGAATCGCCCATCATCAAACCGCCCTCTAAAGGCCGGCAAAGCTGTCGCCCAGCTAGCAAAAAGCCCCTTAAAAGGGGCTCCTCTGCAACTCAATGCGGGGGCCGGTTTCACCCGACCAGCAACGGACTCATCATCCGAGGAGCGACCTTACTGCTCAATCCCACATCAAAGCTGGGGCCGGATTATACGACCGAACCCCAAGCAGGGTCAATCGACACTCCAGCAACAAAAAGGCCCGCTTCGAGCGGGCTTTTCTGAAAATTGGTACCGAGGAGGGGACTCGAACCCCTACAGCCTATGGCCACTACCACCTCAAGGTAGCGTGTCTACCAATTCCACCACCTCGGCAAAATCGTTTGTTGCGTAACGCGCTTTGCTACTTACTGCTGCTCAGGAGCCTGAGGTACGTCTGCCGCTTCATTAGCCGGCTTAGCTGCATCCAGAACAGGTACATCTTCAACAGCTGGCTTAGCCTCTTGTACTTCCAAGACCGCTGGATCAGGCAAACCAACCTGAGCCATACCATCAGCTTTGTCTTTAGCAAAGAACGCTAAGCCCAAGCTAGTCATGAAAAAAGCGGTGGCGAGTATAGCAGTAACTCGACTCAAAAAGGTAGAGGAACCTTGGCTTCCGAATACAGTTGCCGAAGCGCCCGAACCAAAAGACGCACCCGCGTCGGCGCCCTTGCCTTGCTGCAGCAAAACCAGCGCAACAACACCAATGGCACCCAGCAGATGAAGAACAACGATAACTGTTTCCAGCATTTTCTCAGCTTCCTGCGGCGCGACAAATCGCACCGAACTCATCCGCATTCAGAGAGGCTCCACCCACAAGCCCCCCATCGATATCCGGCATACCGAACAACTCGGCAGCACTGGCGGCCTTAACACTGCCACCATAAAGAATTCTTACTTTTCCAGCCAACACAGCATTTTTCGCCGCCAACTGCGCGCGAATCGCCGCATGAACTTCCTGAGCCTGCTCTGGCGACGCAGTCAATCCAGTGCCTATCGCCCAAACCGGCTCATAGGCAATGACCGCATCGGCAAATACATCAACACCCAGACTTTCAGTCACAGCAGCCAACTGCGCCGCAACCACATCAAGGGTTTGACCCGCCTCACGCTCAGCCAGGGTTTCCCCCACACAAAGCACAGGCATAAGCCCCGCAGATTGCGCCGCAGCAAACTTGCGCGTCACAACTTCATCACCCTCAGCCAGCAACGATCTGCGCTCAGAGTGACCAATCAACACCATCGAGCAACGCGCATCCACCAATTGGCTTGCTGCTACCTCACCCGTCAAAGCACCTTGGTGCGCTTCAGTCGCACAATCTTGCGCACCGACCGCAACAACTTTGCCCACCAGACCATCAACAACCTGGGCTATATGCAGGCAAGAGGGAAAAACCGCAACATCTACACCAGCAGGCAAAGCCTGCTGGTTGAGACCGTTGATCAGCTCTGCGACGCTGGCGCGGGTACCGTGCATTTTCCAGTTACCAGCAACCATTGGGCGACGCATGCTTTACCTCGTCGGTCAAAGAGGGCGCAGATGTTACCCAACAGCTTACCGACTGGCAAGCCGAATCAAGCACATACATCAGCAACAATTTTAGCTAATTCATCGGCATAGCCGCGAACCAGGCTTTCATCATCACCCTCAACCATGACACGCACCAAGGGCTCGGTACCTGATTTACGCAACAACACACGACCACGCCCCGCCATCTGCTCGGTCACCCGGGCACTGGCTTCCCGCACGACAGGATGTTCCAGCGGATCGACGCCCCCAGCAAAACGCACGTTCACCAGCACCTGCGGATACTTCTGCATACCCAGTCGAGCCTCACCTAGCGTCTGCCCACGACGCTTGAGCGCCATCAGCACCTGCAACGCAGCGATGATCGCATCACCCGTGGTGGTGTGTTGCAGACACAACAAATGCCCGGAGTTTTCGCCGCCCAATTGCCAATTACGCGCCAGCAACTCGGCGATCACATAACGATCACCGACCTTGGCCCGGGCAAAGGGAATACCCAGATCGGCCAGAGCCAGCTCGAGCCCCAGATTACTCATCAGCGTGCCGACCACACCGCCCTGCAGCTTGCCGCGCTCCAGCAGATCGCGAGCAATGATGAACAACAACTCATCGCCATCCACCAGCGCGCCAGAGTGATCGACCATCAACACGCGATCCGCATCGCCATCAAAGGCGATACCCAGATCCGCCTGCTGCGCCAGCACCTCAGCCTGCAGCGCTTCGATATGCGTCGAGCCACAGTTGTCATTGATATTCAGGCCGTTCGGCTGCGCCGACAGCACAGTGACATGCGCGCCCAGCTCGCGGAATACGCTTGGCGCCACCTTGTACGCGGCACCATGAGCGCAATCGATGACGATCTTCAGCCCGGCAAAGTCGGTGCTGCTTGGCACACTGCTCTTGCAGAATTCGATATAGCGCCCAGCAGCATCGTTGATTCGCGAGACCTTGCCCAACTGCTCGGACTCGACCACGGTCATCGGCTGATCCAGCAACTCTTCGATCATCAGCTCGATTTCATCCGGCAGCTTGGTGCCCTGCCCCGAGAAGAATTTGATGCCATTGTCATGGTGCGGGTTGTGCGAAGCACTGATCACGATACCGGCCTCGGCATGAAAAGTGCGAGTCAGGTAGGCAATGGCTGGCGTTGGCATCGGCCCCAGCAGCATCACATCGGCACCCGCCGCAGACAGACCTGCCTCAAGAGCCGACTCGAACATATAGCCGGAAATACGCGTGTCTTTACCGATCAGGATGCGGCACTTGCCTTGCTTGCGGAATGCCATGCCGGCCGCCCAGCCGAGCTTGAGCATAAAATCCGGCGTGATCGGGAAATCACCCACTCGCCCACGAACCCCGTCAGTACCAAAATATTTTCTAGCCATCCCGCCAATCCCTCTAACTTATTCTGCTGCTTCAACTTCGGCGATCATACGCACTACATCAACCGTTTCCGCCACATCATGCACGCGTAGGATGTGGGCTCCCTTACTGACAGCCAGAGCAGCCAGCGCCAGACTGCCATATAGGCGCTCACCAACCTCATGCCCCAATACCTTGCCAATCATGCTTTTACGCGAAGCCCCTACCAACAGAGGACGGCCCAGCGCATGCAAAGTCTTGAGATGCTTGAATAACGACAGGTTGTGCGCCAGGGTTTTCGCAAAGCCAAAACCTGGATCAAGAATAATCCGTTCAGCAACAATCCCCGCTGCAGCACAGGCAGCCATGCGTTCAAGCAGAAAATCACGAACCTCAGCCACCACATCAGCGTACTGTGGATCCTGCTGCATGGTGCCCGGCTCACAGCGCATGTGCATCAGGCACACCGGTAAACCCGTATCGGCCGCCGCATCCAGAGCGCCATCGCGCTGTAACGAACGCACATCATTAATAAGCCCCGCCCCCAGACGGGCTGTTTCCCGCATGACAGCTGGCGTCGAGGTATCCACCGAGATAATCACATCCAGTTCGGCAGCAATGGCCTCAACAATCGGCGCAACCCGCTCCAACTCCTCAACCGGAGAAACCGCACGCGCGCCCGGACGAGTCGACTCGCCACCGACATCGATCAGCGTCGCGCCAGCCCGCAGCATTGCCTCAGCATGGCGCAATGCTGCGTCGCGCTGACCGTAGCGCCCACCATCGGAGAAAGAGTCAGGGGTTACGTTGAGGATGCCCATCACTTGCGGACGGCTTAAATCAAGAAACCGGCTGCCACAGGGCAGCCGGTCAAAGGTAGGCACAACAGACATGAAGAACCTTAATGCTCAGCGGCAGGACCACCAATGGGCTTTTCCGCAGACTCGACGATCTCAATAGGCGCAGTCGGCGTGCCGTTATTGTCATCACCACCCTGCCAGCCTTTCGGCTCACGTGGCGCCAGACCATTCATGATGTCGTCGATCTGCTCAGCATCAATGGTCTCGTACTTCATCAACGCTTCAGCCATGGCATCAAGCTTGTCACGATTTTCCACCAGCAACTTCTTCGCAATGGCGTAGCACTCGTCAATGATGCGGCGAACCTCTTCATCGATCAGCTTGGCCGTCTCACCGGAAACGTTGCTGGCCTGGCTGCCCATGCTGCGACCGAGGAAAACTTCACCTTCTTCTTCGGCATACATCAGCGGCCCAAGTTTTTCCGACAAGCCCCACTTGGTGACCATGTTCTTGGCCAATTGGGTGGCGCGCATGATGTCATTGGACGCACCGGTGGTAACACCATCGAAACCCAAGGTCATCTCTTCGGCAATCCGCCCACCGAACAGCGAGCAGATCTGGCTGGTCAGTGCACGCTTGCTCAGGCTGTAACGGTCTTCTTCAGGCAGGAACATGGTCACGCCCAGGGCACGACCACGCGGAATGATTGATACCTTGTAAACCGGATCATGCTCGGGCACCAGACGACCAACGATAGCATGGCCAGCCTCATGGAATGCGGTATTGAGCTTCTCCTTGTCAGACATGACCATGGTTTTGCGCTCGGCACCCATCATGATCTTGTCTTTAGCCAGTTCGAACTCCTTCATCTCGACCAGACGCTTACCGGCACGTGCAGCGAACAGTGAGGCCTCGTTAACCAGGTTGGCCAGATCAGCACCGGAAAAGCCGGGAGTACCGCGCGCAATCACCGCCGGCGCAACGTCTTCGCCCATCGGCACTTTGCGCATGTGCACTTTCAGAATCTGCTCGCGACCACGGATATCTGGCAGACCGACCACGACCTGACGGTCAAAACGACCTGGGCGCAGCAAAGCAGGGTCAAGCACATCAGGACGGTTGGTGGCGGCAATCACAATGATGCCGTCATTCATTTCAAAGCCGTCCATCTCTACCAGCAACTGGTTGAGGGTCTGCTCGCGCTCATCGTGACCACCACCCATGCCGGCACCACGATGGCGACCAACGGCGTCAATCTCATCGATAAATATGATGCATGGCGCATGCTTCTTGGCCTGATCAAACATATCGCGGACGCGGCTGGCACCGACACCGACAAACATTTCAACGAAGTCGGAACCAGAGATGGTGAAGAACGGCACCTTGGCTTCGCCAGCAACCGCTTTGGCCAACAGTGTTTTACCGGTACCTGGCGAGCCCACCATCAGCACGCCACGGGGGATACGACCACCCAGGCGCTGAAACTTGCCCGGATCGCGGAGAAATTCAACCAGCTCGCTGACTTCTTCCTTGGCTTCGTCGCAACCGGCGACATCTGCGAAGGTGGTCTTGACCTGATCTTCGGACAGCAGGCGCGCCTTGGACTTACCGAAGCTCATCGGCCCACCCTTACCACCAGCGCCGCCCTGCATCTGGCGCATGAAGAACATAAACACGGCGATGATCACCAGAATCGGGAAGCTGGCCACCAGCAACTGAGTCCAGATGCTCTGCTGCTCAGGCTGCTTGCCGACGATCTCGACGTTATTGTCCATCAGGTCTTTGATCAGGCCATTGTCCTGAATCGCTGGACGCACGGTCTCGAACGACGAGCCATCGATACGCGTGCCGCTGATGGTGAAACCATCCACGGTCACGCGCTTGACGCTACCGCCTTGAACCTGCTGGATAAATTCCGAGTAGTTGAGTTTGTTCGACTCACTCGGGCTGGAAAAATTGTTCATCACCGTCACCAAGACGGCGGCGATGATCAGCCACAGGACCAGATTCTTTGCCATGTCGTTCAATTAACTACCCTCTGAAGCAGGCCCCGTGCCGAAGCGCACTTCGCATGACGACCAGTTATGTACCGATCTAACTTACTACACAACGCCCACCCCTGGCAGACGCCGTCTGTAACCCTTTATTTGTTCTAGGACCGCAAAGCCCCGGAACAATTCGCCGCCTTAGCAGCAGCCATCAGGCGCCGCGGAAACCACGCGCCAGCAGATACTGTTCACGCGAGCGATCACGCGAAGAGAGCGGCTTGCGCATCTGCACCTTGTCGAACATCTGACGCGTCTGCTTGTGGTACTGATCGAAGCCTTCGCCCTGGAAGATCTTGATCAGAAAATCACCACCCGGCCGCAAGACTCGCGCCGACAGATCCAGAGCCAGCTCACACAGGTACATGGCGCGCGGCTGATCTGCTTCCCTTACACCACTCATATTGGGGGCCATATCTGAAATCACAAGGTCTACCTGATTATCCCCGATGGCATCGAGAATCTGTGCGAACACCCCATCATCCGTAAAGTCGCCCTGAATGAAGGTGACATCCGGGATGCTGTCCATCTCCAGAATATCTGACGCGATCAGCCGCCCTTTGTCACCGATCACCCGACTGGTGACCTGCGACCAACCGCCAGGCGCTGCACCCAGATCGACTACAGTAATGCCAGGCCTGAGGATGCGGTCCTTTTCCTGGATTTCCAGCAGCTTGTAGCTGGCGCGCGAACGATAGCCGTCCTTCTGCGCCATTTTCACGTAGGGGTCGTTGAAATGCTCTTTCAGCCAACCTTGACTGGTCTTGGAACGGGCCACGCAATACCTCGAACTGTGCAACGCATGAATATCTGGGCGGCCCCGAAGGCGCTCGGGTAAACTAATCGCCGTTTTTTACCAGATTAAATGCAGGAATCAGATTATGCCGCTCACTCAAGAGCAGAAGAAACAATTCAAATCTATCGGCCACCACCTGAAGCCTGTATTGATCGTGGCGGACAATGGTTTGACCGAAGGTGTGCTGGCTGAACTGGAGCGCGCACTGAGCGATCATGAACTTATTAAAGTGCAATTACGCATCATCGAACGTGAAGATCGCCTGGCCGCTATCAGCGAGCTGTGCAAAGCCGGCAATGCCGAGACCGTGCAGGTAATCGGCAAGATGGCGCTGATCTACCGCAAGAACCCCAAGGTGAACAAGAACCTGTCCAACGTGCATCGCCACCAGGGCTGATACACCTGTATGGCAAGGCACGCAGCGTCTTGCCATACCTCTACCGGCTAGAGCTTGCGGCGCAAACGATCCGGCACCGGCTGCAGCACCAGCAGCAAACCGCAGAACGCCATCACCAGATAGCTGAACATCAACCACAGTTCAGCCTCTGGAAACAGTTGGCGCACCGCAAAATAACTACCTGCCATCGAGGCCACAACCAGCAGCAACTGCCCACGCATATCCCGCCACAGACTGCTTAACCGTTCAGCACGCAGCAAAACCAGCACCTGCACCGCCACGCAAATGGCACTCAAGCCCACCAGTAAAGGGCGCAGGGTATTACCGATTTCCTCGACCAGCAAAGACGCCAGGCCCATTTTGCTGATCGCGGGCAACAGCAAAAAGTGCAGCAACCACAGGCCACCGACCCAGAGCGTCTGGAGCAGCAGCCAGCTGATTGCGCCGGCATCGCGCGCACCGGGCTTAGAGATGGCGAACCTCGACAATCTCATACTCCAGCGCGCCACTCGGCGTCTGCACTACTACCACATCACCCTCATTCTTGCCGATCAGGGCGCGGGCGATGGGTGAACCGACAGAAATCTTGCGCTGTTTGATGTCCGCTTCGTCTTCACCGACGATCTGGTAAACCACGCTTTCATCGGTCTCGCAGTTGGCGATTTCTACGGTAGTGCCGAAAATCACCTTGCCGGTGTGCTCGATGGTGGTGACGTCGATGATCACCGCATTCTGCAGACGACCTTCGATGTCACGGATACGCGCCTCAACCATACCCTGCTGCTCGCGCGCGGCGTGATACTCGGCGTTTTCCTTGAGGTCACCCAGCTCGCGCGCGGTGCCGATGTCCTGACTGAGTTTGGGACGCACCACCTTGGTCAGGTGCGCCAACTCTTCTTCCAGGGCGCGCGCGCCCTGGACGGTCATGGGGTACTTGGTCATGCCTTGATTCCTGCATGCAGATCCTGCAGCCGGCGCACGGTCTTCTCGGGACCGAATTTCAGCGCCTCGCAGATCGCCTGTCCCGCCGCGATGGTGGTGGTGCAGTAGATCTTGTGCTGCAGAGCGTTACGACGGATGGAGTAGGAGTCAGCGATGGACTGACGACCTTCGGTGGTGTTGATGATCAGGGTGACTTCGTCATTCTTGATCATGTCGACCACGTGCGGACGGCCCTCGGTCACCTTGTTGACGCGACGCACCGGCAAGCCCGCTGCCTCGATCAGCTTGGCAGTACCGGCGGTGGCGACCACTTCGAAGCCCAGACCGATCAGGTCACGAGCCACGTCCGCCACCAGCGGCTTGTCGTCGTCACGCACACTGATAAAGGCTACACCGGCGTTCGGCAGAATCTCGCTAGCACCCAGCTGAGCCTTGGCGAAGGCTTCACCAAAGGTATCGCCAACGCCCATCACTTCACCGGTGGACTTCATCTCTGGGCCGAGGATCGGGTCGACGCCAGGGAACTTGGCGAACGGGAATACCGCTTCCTTGACGCTGAAGTACGGTGGAATAATTTCCTGGGTGTAGCCGGCATCGGCCAGCGACTTGCCAGCCATGACGCGGGCAGCCACCTTGGCCAGCGAGACGCCGACACACTTGGAGACGAATGGCACGGTACGCGAGGCGCGCGGGTTCACTTCGATGACGAAGATGTCCTCGCCTTGCACGGCCATCTGCACGTTCATCAGGCCGACCACACCGAGCTCCAGGGCCATTTTCTTGACCTGATCACGGATCTCGTCCTGGATATGCATCGGCAGTGAGTACGGCGGCAGCGAGCACGCCGAGTCACCGGAGTGCACACCGGCTTGTTCGATATGCTGCATGATCGCACCGATCACCACGGTTTCACCGTCGCACACCGCATCCACGTCCACTTCAATGGCGCAGTTGAGGAAGTGGTCGAGCAGCACCGGGCTGTCGTTGGACACTTTTACCGCTTCGCGCATGTAACGTTTGAGTTCGTCTTCCTGATAGACGATCTCCATGGCACGGCCGCCCAGCACATAGGACGGACGCACCACCAGCGGATAACCGATGGTTTTGGAATGCGCCAGGGCTTCGTCTTCACTGCGCGCGGTGGCGTTGGCCGGCTGACGCAGGCCGAGGCGCTGAACCATCTGCTGGAAGCGCTCACGGTCTTCGGCGCGGTCGATGGCGTCGGGCGAAGTACCGATGATTGGCACGCCGGCTTCTTCCAGGGCGCGGCAGATCTTCAACGGAGTCTGGCCGCCGTACTGCACGATTACGCCTTTCGGCTGCTCGACGCGGACGATTTCCAGCACGTCTTCCAGGGTCACTGGCTCGAAGTACAGACGATCAGAAGTGTCGTAGTCGGTGGAGACGGTTTCCGGGTTGCAGTTGACCATGATGGTCTCGTAGCCGTCTTCACGCATGGCCAGCGCGGCGTGTACGCAGCAGTAGTCGAACTCGATGCCTTGACCGATACGGTTCGGGCCACCGCCGAGGATCATGATCTTGTCGCGGGTCGACGGATTGGCCTCGCACTCTTCCTCGTAGGTCGAATACATATAGGCGGTGTCGGTAGCGAACTCGGCAGCGCAGGTGTCGACGCGCTTGTACACCGGCAGCACTTTCAGCTTGTGACGGTGGCTGCGCAGGTTCTTCTCGGTCACACCCAGCAGTTTGGCCAGACGGGCATCGGAGAAGCCTTTGCGCTTGAGCTTGTACATGGCATCGCGGTCGATGCTGGACAGGCCGAGGGTCTTGACCCGCTCCTCGTCCTTGATCAGGTCTTCAATCTGTACCAGGAACCATTCGTCGATATTGGTCAGTTGGAAGACTTCCTCGACGGTTTTACCGGCACGGAAGGCATCCGCCACATACCAGATGCGATCAGCACTAGGCACGGTCAGTTCGCGGCGCAGGGTGCTTTCCGCTTCCGGATCGTTCAGGTCGAGCTTCGGATCGAGACCGGACACACCGACTTCCAGACCACGCAGGGCTTTCTGCAGGGACTCTTGGAAGGTACGACCGATGGCCATGACTTCACCCACGGACTTCATCTGGGTGGTCAGGCGGGCGTCGGCCTTGGGGAATTTCTCGAAGGCGAAACGCGGGATCTTGGTGACGACGTAGTCGATGGCCGGCTCGAACGAAGCCGGGGTGCGTCCGCCGGTGATGTCGTTCTGCAGCTCGTCGAGGGTGTAACCCACGGCCAGCTTGGCGGCGATCTTGGCGATCGGGAAACCGGTGGCCTTGGAAGCCAGGGCCGAGGAACGCGACACGCGCGGATTCATCTCGATCACCACCATGCGTCCGGTATTCGGGCAGATACCGAACTGCACGTTGGAGCCGCCGGTTTCCACGCCGATCTCGCGCAGCACCGCAAGCGATGCGTTACGCAGGATCTGGTATTCCTTGTCGGTCAGAGTTTGCGCCGGGGCCACGGTGATCGAGTCACCGGTGTGCACACCCATCGGGTCGAAGTTTTCGATGGCGCAGACGATGATGCAGTTGTCCTTCTTGTCGCGGACCACCTCCATCTCGTATTCCTTCCAGCCGATCAGCGATTCGTCGATCAGCAGTTCGCTGGTCGGCGACAGATCCAGGCCGCGGGCGCAGATTTCTTCGAACTCTTCGCGGTTATAGGCGATACCGCCGCCGGTGCCACCCATGGTGAAGGACGGACGGATGATGCAGGGGAAGCCCACCTTCTCCAGTACGCCGTAGGCTTCTTCCATGTTGTGCGCGATGCCGGAAACCGGGCAGGCCAGGCCGATGTCTTTCATCGCTTTGTCGAAGCGTGAACGGTCTTCAGCCTTGTCGATAGTGTCGGCGTTGGCACCGATCATCTCGACGCCGAATTTCTCCAGGATGCCGTGCTTTTCCAGGTCCAGGGCGCAGTTCAGCGCGGTCTGGCCACCCATGGTTGGCAGCAGGGCGTCCGGACGCTCCTTCTCGATGATCTTGGCCACGGTGGCCCACTTGATCGGCTCGATGTAGGTGGCGTCGGCCATGGCCGGGTCGGTCATGATGGTGGCCGGGTTGGAGTTCACCAGAATGACGCGGTAGCCCTCTTCTTTCAGCGCTTTACACGCCTGAGCACCGGAATAGTCGAACTCGCAGGCCTGGCCGATAACGATCGGGCCAGCACCGAGGATCAGGATACTTTTAATGTCTGTACGCTTTGGCATGTTCTCTCTCTCGAATCCTTGGGTCAGTCGGCGGGTTTAACGGCGCTTGGCCATGGCTTCGATAAAACGGTCAAACAAGGGGGCTACGTCGTGCGGGCCAGGACTGGCTTCAGGGTGACCCTGGAAGCTGAAGGCGTCCTTGTCGGTGCGCTCGATACCCTGCAGGGTGCCGTCGAACAGCGACTTGTGGGTGGCGCGCAGGTTGGCCGGCAGGCTCGGCTCGTCCACGGCAAAACCGTGGTTCTGGCTGGTGATCATCACCACACCGCTATCTAGGTCCTGTACCGGGTGGTTGGCACCGTGGTGACCAGTGCCCATTTTCACGGTCTTGGCGCCGGAGGCCAGGGCCAGCAGCTGGTGACCGAGGCAGATACCGAACACCGGAATCTCGGTATTGAGAATTTCCTTGATCGCGGCGATGGCGTAGTCGCACGGCTCGGGATCGCCAGGGCCGTTGGAGAGGAACACACCGTCCGGGTTCAGCGCCAACACTTCGGCAGCCGGAGTCTGCGCCGGCACCACAGTCAGGCGGCAACCGCGCTCGACCAGCATACGCAGGATGTTGGTTTTGACCCCGTAGTCGTAAGCGACCACGTGGTACTTGAGTTCGCTGGCCGGGATTTGCGGGTGGCTGTCGTCTTTCAGATTCCACACACTGGAGCGCCACTCGTAACGCTCGGTGCAGCTGACCACCTTGGCCAGGTCCATGCCTTTCAGGCCAGGGAAGCTGCGCGCCAGCTCCAGGGCTTTTTCCTCGGTAGCGTCATCGCCTACCAGGATGCAGCCGTTCTGCGAGCCCTTTTCACGCAGGATGCG
This sequence comes from Pseudomonas cimarronensis, assembly GCF_049331905.1. Lineage (GTDB taxonomy): Bacteria > Pseudomonadota > Gammaproteobacteria > Pseudomonadales > Pseudomonadaceae > Aquipseudomonas. The sequence goes on from NZ_CP186283.1 coordinate 3,816,339, forward strand.
GGTCAGGCGGCGGGTATCGATACCGGCGATGGCAACGGTGCCGTTTTCCTTGAGGTACTCGTCCAGTGGCTGCTTGTTGCGCCAGTTGCTGGAGATCAGCGGCAGGTCACGGATGATCAGGCCGGCAGCCCACACGCGGTTGGATTCGGCATCTTCCGGCGTGGTGCCGGTGTTGCCGATATGCGGGTAGGTCAGGGTAACGATCTGCTGGGCATAGGAAGGATCGGTAAGGATTTCCTGATAGCCGGTCATGGCGGTGTTAAAAACCACCTCTCCAATAGTCTGGCCATCGGCACCGATGGCCTCGCCGCGAAAAATGCTGCCATCAGCAAGAGCCAAAATGGCAGGTTTAAGGGCTGGCTTACTCAAGAAAACCTCCGAAAATCAAAACGTGAAGCAAACGCAGATTGTAAAAAAGCGGGATGACGTATCGACCGTCACCCCGCTTCTTTATCTGATTCATTCTGCGCAACTTTAGTGGACACACTAAAGCAGAAAGCTTACAGGAAAGTCCCTTTTCGGTCCACCGCCAGTTGCAGGCAAGACACAGTTAACTGCGCCCTGCGACAGCATGCCTCAGTTCAGACCGAGAACATCCTGCATGTCGTACAGCCCCGGCTGGCGATCCTGCAGCCACAGAGCTGCACGCACGGCCCCCTTGGCGAAGGTCATACGGCTCGAGGCTTTGTGGGTGATTTCCACACGCTCGCCATCGGCGGCGAACAGTACGGTGTGATCGCCGACCACATCGCCAGCACGCACCGTGGCAAAGCCAATGGTTTCACGCTCACGCGCACCGGTCTGGCCTTCGCGACCGTAGACCGCGACTTTCTGCAGATCGCGCCCCAGGGCATTGGCCACCACCTCCCCCATACGCAAGGCGGTGCCAGACGGCGCATCGACCTTGTGGCGATGGTGGGCTTCGATGACTTCAATATCCACGTCATCGCCCAGCACCCGTGCCGCAGTGTCGAGCAACTTCAGGCACAGGTTGACGCCGACACTGAAGTTGGCAGCAAACACGACCGGAATCTGCTTACCGGCCTCAGCCAACAACTGCTTTTCTTCCGGGGAAAAACCGGTGGTACCGATCACCATGGATTTACCGGCCTGACGGCAGATTTCCAGGTTCTTCAGGGTGACCGATGGGTGAGTGAAATCGATCAGCACATCGAACTGATCGAGCACCGCATTCAGATCGCCGGCCAGGTTGACGCCGATCTTGCCCTGCGCCACCAGCTCACCGACATCCGCGCCGACCAGACTGCTGTCAGCTCGATCGATCGCCGCGCTCAGACTTGCGCCATCGGCCAGCTGCACGGCCTCGATCAGGGTCTTGCCCATGCGCCCGGCGGCGCCCATCACAGCAATACGTTGCATAGCTATCAGCTCCAAGCTGTCGCCACAGACTGCAGCCGCCGTTTAGCGAGCGCGCAGCCTGTCAGCGGGATTTACAGGTCGCCAAAGAAGCGCTTAACGCCTTCGAACCAGCCATTGGCTTTCGGCGAATGCGAGCTGTCGCCTTCCAGGGTCTTGCGGAATTCATCCAGCAGTTCGCGCTGACGACGATCCAGGTTGACCGGGGTTTCTACCGCCACCTTGCACATCAGATCACCGGCACCACCACCACGCACCGGAGCAACGCCCTTGCCGCGCAGGCGGAACATCTTGCCGGTCTGCGTGCCTTCCGGAATTTTCAGCTTGACCCGGCCATCCAGGGTCGGCACTTCCAGCTCGCCACCCAGGGCTGCATCGGCAAAGCTGATCGGCACTTCGCAATACAGGTGCTTGCCGTCACGCTGGAAGATCGCGTGCTCGCGCACATTCACCACCACGTAGAGGTCGCCCGCCGGGCCACCCATGGCACCCGCCTCGCCTTCGCCGGACAGGCGAATACGATCACCGGTATCCACGCCAGCCGGCACTTTAACCGACAGGGTCTTGTGCTCTTCCACCCGGCCATGGCCGTGGCAAGAGCCGCACGGATCAGTGATCATCTTGCCGCTGCCGTGGCAACGTGGACAGGTCTGCTGTACCGAGAAGAAGCCCTGCTGCATGCGCACCTGGCCGATACCGCCACAGGTGGTACAGGTTACCGGACTGGTGCCCTTCTTCGCCCCCGAACCATCGCAGGTCTTGCAATTGACCAGGGTCGGCACACGAATGGTTACCGTGGTGCCGCGCACCGCCTCTTCCAGATCCAGCTCCAGGGTGTAACGCAGGTCACTGCCGCGCTGCGCACCGCCGCGCTGGCCACCACGACCACCGCCACCGCCGAAGAAATCACTGAACACATCGCCAAAAATATCGGAGAAGTTCGCCCCACCGAAGCCCGCACCACCGCCCCCGCCACCCATCTGCGGATCGACACCGGCATGACCATACTGGTCATAGGCCGAACGCTTGGCGGCATCGGAGAGCACTTCGTAAGCCTCGTTGGCTTCCTTGAACTTCTCTTCCGAGGCTTTATCGTCGGGATTGCGGTCCGGGTGATACTTCATGGCCAGACGGCGGTAAGCCTTTTTCAGCTCCGCTTCACTGGCACCGCGCTCGACACCGAGCACCTCGTAATAGTCACGTTTAGCCATAAGTCTTCAACACCTTCAAATCGTCTACTCCAGACACGCCAACGCGGGAGCAAGCTCCCGCGCGGCGGATCATGCCGGGCGTGACTTGCGCCACACCCGGCCAGAGCGGCATAAGCTTGCGCTTACTTGTTGTCTTTGACCTCTTCGAACTCAGCGTCGACTACGTCGTCCGCTGCGTCCTTGGCTTGCTCACCACCGGCCGCCTGGGCACCCGGCTGCGGCTGCTCGGCGTACATTTTTTGCGCCAGCGGTGCAGTCACTTCGGACAGCGCAGTCATCTTGGCTTCGATCTCGGCCTTGTCATCACCCTTGATCGCCACTTCCAGCGCGCTCAGTGCGGTTTCGATGGCTGCTTTCTCATCAGCCGTGGCCTTGTCGCCCGCTTCGGTGATCATCTTGCGGGTGGCATGCACCAGCTGGTCACCCTGGTTACGCGCACCGGCCAGCTCCTCAAACTTGCGGTCTTCCTCGGCATTGGCCTCGGCGTCACGCACCATTTGCTGGATCTCTTCCTCGGACAGACCGGAGTTGGCCTTGATCACGATGGACTGCGACTTGCCGGTGGCCTTGTCCTTCGCACTGACGTGCAGGATGCCGTTGGCGTCAATGTCGAAGGTCACTTCGATCTGCGGCACACCGCGCGGCGCCGGCGGAATATCAGCCAGGTCAAACTTGCCCAGCGACTTGTTACCGCTGGCCTGCTTACGCTCGCCCTGCAGCACGTGAATGGTCACCGCACCCTGGTTGTCGTCAGCAGTGGAGAACACCTGCGACTTCTTGGTCGGGATGGTGGTGTTCTTCTCGATCAGCGCCGTCATCACGCCGCCCATGGTTTCGATACCCAGAGTCAGCGGGCTGACGTCCAGCAGCAGCACGTCCTTGACGTCACCGGCCAGTACCGCGCCCTGAATGGCGGCGCCCATGGCTACGGCTTCGTCCGGGTTGACGTCCTTGCGTGCTTCTTTGCCGAAGAAGTCAGCCACGGTTTTCTGCACCAGCGGCATACGGGTCTGACCACCGACCAGAATCACGTCATTGATCGAACCCACATCAATGCCGGCATCTTTCAGTGCGATGCGGCAAGGCTCGATGGTGCGCTGCACCAGATCCTCAACCAGGGCTTCCAGCTTGGCGCGGGAAATCTTCACATTGAGGTGCTTCGGCCCGCTCGCGTCTGCAGTGATGTACGGCAGGTTGACGTCGGTCGACTGGCTGGAAGACAGCTCGATCTTGGCCTTCTCAGCAGCTTCTTTCAGGCGCTGCATGGCCAGCGGGTCACCCTTGAGGTTCATGCCGCTTTCTTTCTTGAACTCGTCAACGAGGTAGTCGATCAGACGAATGTCAAAGTCTTCACCACCGAGGAAGGTGTCACCGTTGGTGGCCAACACTTCGAACTGATGCTCGCCATCGACTTCAGCGATTTCGATCACCGACACGTCGAAGGTACCGCCACCCAGGTCATAGACAATCACGGTGTGGTCGCCCTTGGCCTTGTCCATACCGTAGGCCAGCGCGGCCGCGGTCGGCTCGTTGATGATGCGTTTGACGTCCAGACCGGCAATACGACCGGCGTCCTTGGTGGCCTGACGCTGGCTGTCGTTGAAGTAGGCGGGAACAGTGATCACGGCTTCGGTCACTGCCTCACCGAGGTAATCTTCGGCGGTCTTCTTCATTTTCTTCAGCACTTCGGCGCTGATTTGCGGCGGTGCCATTTTCTGGCCGTTGACTTCCACCCAGGCGTCACCGTTGTCGGCTTTGGCGATCTTGTATGGCACCATCTGGATGTCTTTCTGCACGACATCCTCTTCAAAACGACGGCCGATCAGACGCTTTACCGCGTACAGGGTGTTGTGCGGGTTGGTCACAGCCTGACGCTTGGCCGACTGACCTACCAGGATTTCGCCATCATTGGCGTAAGCGATGATCGATGGCGTGGTGCGTGCGCCTTCGGCGTTCTCGATAACCTTGACGCTGCCGTTTTCCAGAATAGAGACGCAGGAGTTGGTGGTCCCCAGGTCGATACCAATAATTTTGCCCATATTCACTCTCCCGAAACTTTGATAATTCCGCCGCTGTAACTGGCCAGCGGCGGTAGCACTAAAACGCTTGACTGTTTAATGGGGGCTGCCTGACGAATTTCAAGCCTGCTCATCAATCGATGGTGGCGCTTCGGCCGGCGCCTTGCTGACCACCACCATGGCGGGGCGCAGCAGACGACCATTGAGCATGTAACCCTTCTGGAACACCTTGAGCACACTGTTAGGCTCGACATGGGTGCTTTCCTGCAGCGCCATGGCCTGGTGATGCTCAGGGTTGAACGGTGCACCGTGCGGATCAATCGCCTCCAGCTGGAAACGCTTGAGGGTGTCGTGGAACAGCTTGAGCGTCAGCTCCATGCCTTCACGCACCGCCTTGATCGCCTCATCGTCCGGATTCGACAGCTCAAGACCACGCTCCAGGCTGTCCACCACCGGCAGCAGGTCGTTGGCGAATTTTTCCAGAGCGAACTTGTGCGCCTTCTCGACATCCTGCTCGGCGCGACGGCGCACGTTCTGCAGATCGGCAGCCATGCGCAGCGACTGATCCTGCGCAGTGGCCAGTTGCTCTTCCAGCGCTTGCACGCGGGCAACCAGGTCATCGCCCGCAGCCGCGTCGGCAGCTGTTTGTACGTCGGGGTTCTGCGTATCCAGGGTCTGTTCGTCAGCCATGCGTCTCTCCTCTTGAAATTCGACGCGAGCCTCAACTCACGTGTCTGACCGCTATATGGGGCCAAAAAATGTGGTTTCAAGGACCGCGTACGGATTGTCAGTCCACAAAAAAACACTGTATAAATAACCAGACATGAACTTGGGAGGCCCTCTCCATGCTGGTGCACCTGTCCGTACACAACTACGCCATCGTTGAACACCTTGATCTAGAGCTGGACACCGGCATGAGCGTGATCAGCGGTGAGACCGGTGCGGGTAAATCGATCATGCTCGACGCCCTTGGCCTGACCCTGGGTGATCGCGCGGACAGTGGTGTGGTGCGCCCCGGTGCGGACAAGGCCGACATCCTCGCCAGCTTTGACCTGACCGATATCCCCGAAGCCCGCGCCTGGTTGGCCGAGCGCGATCTGGACAATGACGGCCCCTGCATCCTGCGCCGGGTAATCACCGCCGAAGGCCGCTCGCGCGGCTATATCAATGGCGCACCCTGCCCACAAGGCGACCTCAAAGCCCTGGGCGAACTGCTGATCGATATCCACAGTCAGCATGAACACCAGTCGCTGCTCAAGGCCGACACCCACCGTCGCCTGCTCGACGAGTACGCCGGCAGCCAGGAGCTGGCGCGCCAGGTGCAACTCGCCGCACAACGCTGGAAGCAGACGCGCAACGAACTGGAGCGCGTCTCCAACATCGGCGACGAACAGCGCGCCCGTCACCAACTGCTCAGCTATCAGCTGGAAGAGCTCGACAACCTGGCCTTGGGCGAAGACGAACTTGAGCAGTTGGAGCAGGAACACAAAAACCTCACCAATGCCGAAAGCCTGCTCAGCGCCTGCCGCCTGGTGATCGAACAATGCAGCGAGAATGACGCGGGCAACGTGCTATCCGCCCTGACCAGCAGCCTGAATCGTCTCGGCGCATTCAAGGGGCAGCCAGGCGCACTGAGCGAAGCCAGCAACCTGCTGGCCAGCGCACAGATCCAGATCGAAGAAGCGGTTGGTGAGCTCAATCGCTTCCTCGACCATTTCGAGGCTGACCCGGAACGCCTGCAACAGATGGAAGAACGCCTGGACGCGATCTACACCCTGGCGCGCAAGCACCGCATTCAGCCCAGTGAACTGGGTGCCATGCAGCAGCAACTGTTCGAAGAGCTGGAAAGCCTGAATGCCGATGACCAGGCCGCCGAACGCCTGAGCGAGGAATTGGCAGCCTTTGAACGGCACTACCAGGAAAAAGCCGCCGAACTGAGTACGCTGCGCGCCAGCGCTGCCAGTCAGCTGGCCAGCGCAGTCGAACAGGAAATGCAGACCCTGGGCATGCCCGGCGGGCGCTTCACCATCAAGCTAACGACCAACACTAGCAGTGAGCCGCACCCCAACGGCCTGGAGCAGCTGGAATTTCTGGTCAGCGCCAACCCTGGCCAACCGTTGAAGGCTCTGGCCAAAGTCGCCTCGGGTGGCGAACTGTCGCGCATCAGCCTGGCGATCCAGGTAATCACCGCACAAACCTCGCGGGTACCAACTCTGGTGTTCGATGAAGTCGACGTCGGTATCGGCGGCCCCACCGCCGAAGTGGTCGGGCAACTGTTGCGCCGGCTCGGCGAGCGGGGCCAGGTACTGACGGTTACCCACTTGCCGCAGGTGGCCGCACAAGGCCATCAGCACCTGTTCGTGCACAAGGTGCGTGACAGCGATGCCACCCGTACTGCAGTGAGCAAACTGAGCCCGGCACAGCGCGTCGAGGAAATCGCCCGCATGCTTGGCGGCGTCGACCTCACCGAAGAATCGCTGGCCCACGCCCGACAGATGGTCGGCAGCGCCCAAGCCTGATCAACCCGCTAAAACGCAAAAAGGCGACCCGAGGGTCGCCTTTTTCATAGCAGTCGCAATCAGCTTTTCTTGCGCACGTACAACACAAGATTGTGATCGACCAGCTCGAAACCGTGCTCTTTGACGATTTCCTTCTGACGCCTCTCGATCTCGGGATCAAAGAACTCGATCACCTCACCCGAGTCGACACACACCATATGGTCGTGATGCCCGCTGTCAGCCAGTTCAAATACCGCATGGCCACCATCAAAGTTATGGCGCACCACCAGACCTGCGGCTTCGAACTGAGTCAGTACACGGTAGACAGTGGCCAGGCCAACATCGTCGCCCGCTTCCATCAGGGATTTGTAAACGTCTTCTGCACTCATATGGCGCTGACCGGCCGAGTCGAGCATTTGCAGAATCTTGACCCGTGGCAGGGTCACTTTCAGGCCAGCCTTGCGTAGTTCGCTATTTTCAACCATGGTCTGCTTTCTCGCGGAAGCGGCTTCGCAGCTTCCCTTATTGCGGGTATGATCCGGGTTTATGTTGCCCAGCCAAGATAGTGGAAGTCACCCTCCGATGCAAAAAACCAAGCTCCTGCTGACCAGCCTCACCCTTACGGGGCTACTCGCACTCGCCGGTTGTTCATTCCCCGGGGTTTATAAAATCGACATTCAACAGGGCAATGTCGTGACGCAGGACATGATAGACCAGTTGCGGCCAGGAATGACCCGCAAACAAGTGCGGTTTATCATGGGCAACCCGCTGCTGACTGACACCTTCCACGCCAATCGCTGGGACTACCTCTACAGCATCCAGCCCGGCGGCGGTCAACGCCTGCAGGAGCGCGTCAGCGTCAACTTCAATGCTGACGACCAACTGGTCGGTCTGTCCGGTGACTTTATGCCAGGTGTCAGCCGCGACCAGGCTATTCTCGGCGAAGACAGTGGCGTCACCACCCCGCAAACCACCCAACAGCCAGCCGCTGAAGAAAAACCGGCACCTGGCTCGCTGCTTGAGCAGATTCAACGCGAAGTGGATGAGGTGCAAGTCGTTCCAGTGCCAGTTCCTGAGCCTCTGGAAAGCACACCGCAGTAATATCCGCTCATAGAAAAGCCCGGACTTGTCCGGGCTTTTTTGTCTTAGAGCACCCTGTTCAGCACTCAGTTTCCGCCATCTTCAGCCCTGGCCTGCGCCGCCTTGGCCGCGCGCTGCTTGCGCACTTCTTTCGGATCCGCGATCAGCGGCCGGTAGATTTCCACCCGCTCACCGTCTTCCAGTATCCGCTCATCAGGCTTGCTGACGGCTTTGCCGAAAATCCCGAGCGGACTGCTCTGCAGGTCCAGCCCGGGAAAATGCGCCTGCATACCGGACTGAAGAGCAGCCTGACGCACCGTGGTGCCATGCGGCAGGCTCAGACGCAGCAGTTTCTGCTTGTCGGCCAGGGCATAAACCACCTCAACCACAATATTTGGCTTATCCATAGAGTTGCTTGGCTCGTTGGCAGAAGGCATCCACAAGGGTATTGGTCGCCTGATTGAACAACGGCCCGAGGGTCGCCCGCACCAGCGGCCCGGCGTAATCGAACGTCAGGTCCAGGCTGATCTTGCAGGCTTTGTCACCCAGCGCCTTGAACTCCCATTGGCCATACAACTGGGTAAATGGCCCCTCGACCAGGCTCAGCTTGATCGACTCACCCGGCACCAGGGTATTGGCGGTGACGAAGCGCTGACTCAGGCCGCCCTTAGCCACAGCCAGACTGGCGCGCATGTGAGTTTCACTGACATCCAACACCTCACTGGCCGAACACCAGGGCAAAAATTGCGGGTAACTGGCCACATCATTGACCAGATCAAACAAAGCCTGGGCCGGATAAGGCAGCAGTGCCGAACGCTGAATATGAGTACTCATAACGCAACCACGTCATTAAACAGGGGGCAGGCGATCATTTGCTCAGCTCTGCAATAAACACGATCAGCACGCCAATTGGCGCGACCACACGAATCAACCAATAGACCACGCTGAACAGCAGCGGGCTTTTCAGCGCCAACTCTTCACGTACGGCCTCACGCTTGAGCACCCAACCGGCGAAGATGGCAAAAGCCAGACCGCCGAGCGGCAAGAGAATACGGCTGGTCAGGTAATCGATGGTGTCGAAGAAATTTCGCCCGCCTTCGGCGCCCCACTGGAACAGGTGGAAACCGTCCTCAGCAAAAACAAAGAACTTCGCGTCCGCCCCCAGGTTGAACGACAGCACCGTACCCATACCGACCGTCCAGCAGAGGAACGCCAGCACACTGGTCACCAGCACCCGGCTGCGCTTGGTGCGCTCAACCAGGTAGGCCACTGCTGGCTCCAGCATGGAAATCGATGAGGTCCAGGCGGCAATCAGCACCAGCACGAAGAACACGGTGCCCATTACCTGGCCGAACGCGATGTTGCCGAAAGCCACTGGCAAGGTGACAAACATCAGCCCTGGGCCAGCCCCTGGTTCCAGCCCACCCGCAAAGACAATCGGGAACAGTGCCAGCCCGGCGGTCAGCGCCACCAGGGTATCGAGAATACCGACGGTGAGAATGGTGCCGCCAATTGAGGCGTTTTTCGGCATATAGGCGCCGTACACCATGATCGCGCCGACACCGACACTCAACGTAAAGAAGGCATGCCCCATGGCGGCCAGCACACCATCAAGCACACGATCCGGCTGGAAATTGAAGAGGAAGTGAAACCCCTGCATAAAGTGCCCAGTGGTCATGCTGTAACCCAGCAGCACCAGCAGCAGCACAAACAGCAGCGGCATCATGATCCGCAGACTGCGCTCAAGCCCAGCCACCACGCCACGGGCGATGACATAGCCGGTCAACAGCATAAACAGTGTGTGCCACAACGTCAGCCGCCATGGGTCAGCGGTCAGCGCACCAAAGGCCGCACCAGCACCATCGGCACTGATTCCGCTGAACTGGCCACGCCCCATGCCGAGGATGTAATCAAGCGACCAACCCGCCACAACGCTGTAAAAGGACAGGATCAACAGCGCGGCGATCATGCCCATCAGTGCAGCCCAGGACCACTTCGGCGAGGCCCCTGATTCAATGGCCAGGGTTTTCAGGGTATTCACTGGGCTCTGCCGACCACGACGACCGATCAGGGTCTCGGCGAGCATGATCGGCAAACCGACCATAAAGATGCACACCAGGTACATCATCACGAAAGCCCCACCGCCGTACATGCCGGTCATATAGGGGAACTTCCAGATATTGCCCAAGCCTACTGCCGAACCGGTTGCCGCCAGAATAAACACCCAACGGCTGGCCCAGGCACCGTGGATCGAGACCTTGTCGTTCGCCATGCTCGGCTAGTCCGCTCAACTGAAAAAGATCGCGCATTGTCGGGGATTCGCCAGGACGGCTCAAGCGCAGCCGACGCCAGGTGGCGCGCAAGCGCTTTTGCCGCGTCGCACACATAGCGCACGCGCCAGTGACTCCCTATAATGCGCGCCCTATGGCTAAACAAAAGAAACACCCGCAAGGCACCATCGCGCAAAACAAGAAGGCGATGCACGACTACTTCGTCGAATCCAGGTTCGAGGCAGGCTTGGCCCTGGCCGGCTGGGAAGTGAAGAGTCTGCGCGCCGGCAAGGCTCAGTTGGTCGACAGCTACGTGCTGCTCAAGGACGGCGAAGCCTGGCTGATGGGCTGCCACATCACCCCCCTGAAAACCGCCAGCACCCACGTGATTGCGGACCCAACCCGCACCCGCAAGCTGCTGCTGAACAAACGTGAGCTGGACAGACTGTTCGGGGCTGTGCAGCAGAAAGGCTACACCTGCGTGGCCACGTCGTTGTACTGGAAGGCGCACCTGATCAAATGCGAAATCGCCCTGGCCAAGGGCAAGAAGGATTTCGACAAGCGCCATACCGAGAAAGAGCGCGACGCCGACCGCGAAGTGCAGCGTGCTATGCGCAGCAAAGGCAAAGACGAGTAAAAGCCCGCCGACTCAACGAAAAAGCCCCGCAAATGCGGGGCTTTTTCGTAACAGGCACCAGGCCTAGCGCAGCTCGCTGAAGGCCAGTTTCACCCCGAGGCCCACCAGCACCGCACCCATCAGCCGATCAAACCAGTGGCCCAGCCGCGCAAAGCCGGCACGCACCCGTTGGTGACTGAACAGCTGGGCCACCATACAGAACCACAATGCCGTGGCTACCGCGAGGTAGACACCGTAGCCCGCTTGCACCGGCAACGGCGTATGCGGGTTGATCACCACGGTAAACAGCGACAGGAAAAACAGCGTAGCCTTGGGGTTCAAGCCGTTGGTTACAAAGCCCGCGACAAACGCAGCGCGCGGTGAACGCCCTGCTGCCTCCAGGCTCAACTCTGCATCAGCAGGCACCGCCGGCTTGGCGCGCAATGCGCGAATACCGATATACAGCAGATAGCCTGCCGCCAGCCATTTCAGCGCATTGAACAGCACAATCGACTGCGAGACGATCAAACCTATCCCCAGCAGCGAATAGGCCACATGAATAAAGATGCCGCAGCCTACTCCAATCGCACTGAAAACCCCGGCCCGCCGACCATGGGTCACACTCTCACGTACCACAATTGCGAAGTCCGGGCCCGGGCTGGCCACAGCCAGCAAGTGGATCAGGGCCACAGCTAAAAACTCGGTCCAGTACATGGGGTGGCTCCGCGACGTCGAAATGATTCTGTTAGGCTCGCCACCTTACTCCCCGCTCAAACCCGCAGGATAGATACAGCTGATGAGTAACAGTCACCGCGCGGTCTTTCTCGACCACAGTTCCCTCGATCTGGGCGACCTCGACCTGTCCAGCCTGAGCAGCTGCTTTGCCGACCTGCAGCTGTACCCGCATAGCACCCAGGCGCAAACTATCGAACGCCTGCAGGGCGTGCAGGTGGCGATCAGCAACAAAGCCCCGCTGAATGCCGAGGTATTCGCCGCCTGCCCGGAGCTGAAACTGGTGCTGGTGGCCGCCACAGGCACCAATCCGATTGACCTGGCCGCCGCCCGCGCTCACGGCGTGATCGTCTGCAACTGCCAAGGTTACGGCACACCATCAGTGGCCCAACACACACTCATGTTGCTTCTTGCCCTGGCCACGCGGCTGCCCGATTACCAGCAGGACATTCGCACCGGCCGCTGGCAACAGGCACAGCAGTTCTGCCTGCTCGACCATCCGATTATCGAACTGCACGGCAAAACCCTAGGCCTGCTCGGCCATGGTGAACTGGGTGGCGCAGTGGCCAAACTGGCCGAAGCCTTTGGCATGCGGGTATTGCTTGGCCAGCTACCTGGCCGCCCTGCGCACGCCGACCGCCTGCCACTGGATGAACTGCTGCCTCAGGTCGACGCACTGACCCTGCATTGCCCGCTGAACAACGACACCCTGAATATGATCGGCGCTCGCGAACTCAACCTGATGAAGCCCACGGCCTTTCTGATCAACACCGCCCGCGGCGGCCTGATTAATGAGCAGGCTCTGTCTGACGCACTGCGCGCCGGCCACCTGGGCGGCGCGGCGACCGATGTACTGACCCAGGAGCCGCCGAAGGACGGCAACGTCCTGCTTGCTGCCGACATTCCGCGCCTGATCATTACCCCGCACAGCGCCTGGGGCAGCCGCGAAGCGCGGCAACGCATCGTCGGCCAGCTCAGTGAAAATGCTCATGCCTTCTTCAATGGCGCAGCCATCCGCGTGGTGAGCTAAGCTACGCGACTTTTTTCAAGGAGCGCTTATGGACCCGCGAAGCGAAGTACTGTTGCGCCAGGTTGACCTATTCAACGGCTCGCTGCTGCTTGCCGGTTTGCCAGCGGACGACCTGCTTGCCCAACTCCCTGAAGCCCACGGCTGGAGCTGGCATGCCGGCGAACACGCATGGCTGGACGCCCGCTTCAGCACGCGTTGCCATTTTGGCACCCAGCCTGGCCAGCGCGACTTCCACGCAGCGGTGCTGTTTCTGCCGAAGTCCCGCGAACTGACCGAATACCTGCTCAATAGCCTGGCGGCACGCCTGAATGGCCGTGAGCTGTTTCTGGTCGGTGAAAAACGCGCCGGTATCGAGCGCGCCGCCAAGCAGCTGGCGAGCTTCGGCCAGGCACGTAAGCTCGACAGCGCCCGGCACTGTCAGCTCTGGCAGGTACGGGTTGAGCACGCACCCGCCGCGCCGAATCTGCACAGCCTGGCGCAACGCTACGAACTGCAACTGGCAGACGGCCCACTCAGCGTGCTCAGCCTGCCCGGCGTATTCAGCCACGGTCGCCTGGATGTCGGCAGCGCCCTGCTCCTCGAACACCTCGACGATTTACCCAGCGGGCATATTCTGGATTTCGGCTGCGGCGCCGGCGTACTCGGCGCGGCACTAAAGCGCCGCTACCCGGACAGCCGGATTACTCTGCTGGACGTGGACGCCTTTGCCGTCGAAAGTAGCCGCCTGACCCTGGCCGCCAATGGTCTTGAAGCCGATGTCATCAATGGTGACGGTATCGATGCCGCGCCCACGGGATTGAGTGCAATCCTCAGCAACCCGCCCTTTCACCAGGGCGTGCACACCCATTACCAGGCCACCGAGCACCTGCTACGCCAGGCCAGCCAGCACCTGGCCAGCAAAGGCGAATTGCGCCTGGTTGCCAACAGTTTTCTCAAGTACCCACCGCTGATCGAACAGCACCTCGGCCCCTGCCAGCCCCTGGCCGACGCAAAGGGTTTCCGCATCTACCGCGCCCGCAAAAGCTAAACGGGGCTTGCCCTATTACGGATGCGCGGGCAGAATGCGCGCGTCCTAGGGGAGTAGTCTCCCGCGAGCGCCAGCTCGCCCGGCACACGTCAACATACTTGCTCCGCAGAGCATGGCGCGTGCGACCCAAGGCCCACTCAGAGGGGCCTGCGGTTTGACAAGACCTATGACACGCACACCTTACCCGGGGCGGGAAGGCTGTACGTGTCATAGCCGTGTCGACCCGCCCCTTTAGGAAAGCCTGATGCTTGAATCCCTGTTTGTCCCAACCTTTATCGTTGCCCTCGCCGAAATTGGCGACAAGACCCAACTGCTGGCCTTGCTGCTCGCGGCGCGTTTTCGCAAACCCTGGCCGATCATCTGGGGCATCGTCGTCGCGACCCTGGCCAACCACTTTGCCGCCGGGGCGATCGGCAACTGGGTTGCCAGCTTCTTCTCCCCTGCCACCTTGAGCTGGATCCTTGCCGCCAGCTTTGTCGCCGTAGCGCTGTGGACCCTGATTCCCGACAAACTGGATGACGACGAAAGCTCCAGCTTCAAGCGCTATGGCCCATTCCTAACCACGCTGATTGCCTTCTTCCTGGCGGAAATGGGCGATAAAACCCAAGTGGCCACGGTGATGCTCGCCGCGCAGTACCCGCATTTCATTCTGGTGGTCATCGGCACCACGCTGGGCATGCTGATCGCCAACGTACCCGTGGTACTGGCGGGCAACTTTGCCGCCGAACGTTTGCCACTGACCTTGATTCGCCGCCTGGCCGCGTGCGCCTTTGCAGCATTGGCGGTGTACGCGGGGTATCAAGCGCTGAAATTCAGCGGCCTTATTTGACATCGGTTTGACGCCGGGGCACTGGCGTTTCGGCCAATACTCCGGCCTCCGGACGGCTGTAAAGTGCGCAACATCCTGCCCACCCAGCCGTCAGGGAGACATGCATGTCACTGGATGATCGGAAAAAACTGGTTCGCCACCATATCGAACTGTCGTGGAACAAGGGCCGCACCGCGCTCGCCGAGCACATGCACAGCCCGGACTTTCTCTACAAAAGCTCATTTATCGGCCGACCACTGTCCAGCGCCGCTTTTGCCCAGATGGTGCAGGACATCCGCCATGCCATGCCTGACTTGCAAGTAGTGGTCGAGGAATGCATCGCCGAGGGCGATAAAGTGGTGACTTGGAGCACCCTGATCGGCACCATCCAGAAGCCGGCTCTGGGCTATCCGCCAAGTGACAAGGTGCTGAGCATTTCCGCCATGGCGTTCTGGACGCTGACACCAAGCAACGAGATCAAGGAAATCTGCACCATGTTCGACATGGAGAGTTTCCGCGCGCAACTCGGCCTGGCCACTCAGCCCTTTGCCGCCAAGGCATTGCCCTGAATAAATAGCGCACCACAAAAAGCCGCCTAATTAGGCGGCTTTTTGTTTACCGCGTGTTAGCGCGCCTGCTCATACAGCGGCATCACCTTGGGAATCGCTGCCTGCAAAGAAGCGATTCGACTGCTCGACGAGGGGTGCGTGCTCATAAACTCAGGCGGGGCACCTTCGCTGGCGGCGGCCATTTTCTGCCACAGGCTGACTGCGGCATTGGGGTTGTAGCCGCCACGAGCCGCCAGTTCCAGGCCAATCAGATCAGCCTCGTTCTCATTGCCGCGACTGTTCGGCAGCATCATGCCGTACTGCACGGCGGCATCGGCCAGCGCCAGACTGTCGGAGCCCAGACCGAGCAAGGCACCAGCACCCTGCTTGGCCAACTCGACACCATAGGCCTTGGACATCGCCTCGCGGCTGTGCTCGCGCAGGGCGTGGGCCATTTCGTGGCCCATGATCGCGGCGATTTCATCGTCGGTGAGCTTGAGCTTCTCGATAATCCCACTGTAGAAAATGATCTTGCCGCCTGGGCCGCAGTTGGCGTTCAGCTCAGGGCTCTTGATCAGGTTGACCTCCCATTGCCACTGCGCCGCATCCGGGCGGAACAACGGAGCATGCTTGATCAGGCGGTCGGCAATGGTGCGCAGGCGTTTGGCGTTATTGCTGGTTTTATCCAGTACACCCTTGGTCGATGCTTCGCTCAGCGTCTGCTGATAGGACTGCGCATACATCTGATTGACCTCTTGGGTCGAGAGCATGCTGAACATGTACTGCTTGCGTTCAACACCTACAGCGCCACCGCTAGTGGTGTTCACGGCCTGGCATCCCGCCA
This sequence comes from Pseudomonas cimarronensis, assembly GCF_049331905.1. Classification (GTDB taxonomy): domain Bacteria; phylum Pseudomonadota; class Gammaproteobacteria; order Pseudomonadales; family Pseudomonadaceae; genus Aquipseudomonas. The sequence continues at coordinate 3,832,398 of NZ_CP186283.1, forward strand.
GCAACAGGGCCGTGCTCAACGCGGCGAGGGGTAACAATCTGGCCATGTTAATGCTCCTTATGAAAACTGCGACATCCTAGGCGGCTGAGCAGCGACGGACAACTACCAGCTTGCTCAATGCCCGTAAGCAATCTTTAGTTAGACAGGCGATTAAGGATTTTCTCCCCGGCGGCCGATAAGCAGTCACGGCAACTCTTTCCTGTGTGGAGCTTCCATGAAATTTCGCTCAATCCAGACCACCATTGCCACTCTCGCCGGGGCCAGCATTCTGGCTATCGTCGTAGCCCTGATTCTCTACGCCCTGTATGCCAGCGGACGTACCCAGGAGTTGACCCAGGCTCGCACCCAGGGCTTGCTCGAGCAGGTCATTGAGCAACGCTTGAGTGCTCTGGCGCGTACACAGACGTTGCAGATCCAGGCCGAGCTGGAATACCCGCTGATGATCACCGCCGAGCTGGCCAACACCAACCGTCTGCTTGGCCTGAAGGCTGAGGATGGCAGCGCAATGCTCTCCATGAGCCGCGAAGAGCTCAACAACCTGGCCCGCGAAACCCTAGTGCAACACCCTAAATTGCTTGGGTCCTACATCGGCTGGGCCGTCAACGGCTTGGATGACAGCGACGCCATCTACGCCGGCATCGGCAATCCGGCAGTTAATGAAACGGGGCGTTTTATCCCCTGGTGGTATCGCAACGATGACGGCAGCCTGGCCCAGGAGCTACTGACCGATCTGGAAAACGAGAAACCACTACCCACAGGCGTGCGCGCTGGCGAGTACTACCTATGCCCACGCGATGCGAAGAAGGCCTGCGTGATCGACCCGGCGCCTTATGAGATGGGCGGCAAAATGGTGATGCTGGCGTCGTTCGTCAGCCCAATAATTATCGACGGCACCTTCAAGGGCATGGTTGGCGCCGATCTGGGCGTCAACTTTATCCAGGACCTGCTGGTCAACGCGGACAATCAGCTGTACGACGGCGCGGGTGAAATGGCGCTGATCTCAAGCCACGGCCGCCTGGTGGCCTCCACCCAAGCGCCAGACAAACTGGGCAGCCCTGCTACCGAGCTGCTGGATGCCAACGAGCTGGAAAACCTCAAGCAGTTGCAACCTGGTCAGATCATCTACGACATCCACCACGAGGCTAATCCAGCCGACAGCCATATCGAACTGTTCCTCTCCTTCGGCATAGGTGACACCGACGCACGCTGGACCCTGATGCTGGTCTTACCGCTCGACACCGTAATGGCCGAGTTGCAGCAATTGCATGGTGACCTCAGCAATCAGCGGCAAGCTGACACCCTGAATATGACCCTGGTCGGCCTGCTGATTGCCGCCCTTGGCCTGCTGACGATCTGGCTGGTCAGCCGTGGTATCGCCAAGCCACTGAAGCAGATGGTGAGTATGCTTGACGACATCGCTCAGGGCGAAGGTGATCTGACCCGCCGCCTGGAGGTTGACCGTAATGATGAGCTGGGCGATATCGCCAAGGGTTTCAATACCTTCCTTGGCAAGTTGCAAAGCATGATTACCCAGGTGGTCAGCTCGGTGCAGAAGGTCAGCGACTCCTCCGAGCACACGGCGGACATCGCCATCCGCACCAATACTGGCGTACAGAAACAATTGGCAGAGATCGAACTGGTCGCCACCGCCGTGCATGAAATGACTGCGACCGCCCAGGACGTGGCGCGCAACGCCACTCATGCCGCCGAGGCTGCCAACCATGCGGATCGCGCGGCCAATCAGGGCAAGCAGACGGTGCAACATACATCCGAGGCGATTACTGCCCTGGCACAGGAGATTGGCCGGGCCGTGACCGTGGTGCAGACGCTGGCCAAGGACAGCGAGAACATCAACGCCATCCTGGTAGCCATACGCGGGATTGCCGAACAGACCAACCTGCTTGCGCTCAACGCCGCCATCGAGGCCGCCCGCGCCGGCGAGCAGGGCCGTGGTTTTGCCGTGGTGGCCGATGAGGTGCGCAACCTGGCGCAGAAGACCCAGCAAGCCACCGAAGAAATCCAGACCATGATCCAGCAGCTGCAACAGGGCACACGCGACGTGGTCACGGTGATGGAAGACAGCCAGAGCAAGACCGAGGTCAGCGTACAGCAGGCCAGCCAGGCCGCCGAGGCGCTGGAATCGATCACCCAGGCGGTGTCAGTGATCAACGATATGAACACGCAGATCGCCAGCGCCGCCGAAGAACAGAGCGCGGTGGCCGAAGACATCAACCGCAACGTCACCAATATCGGCCAGGTGGCCAATGAAGTAGCCGGCGGTGCTGATGAGGCCAGCCAGGCCAGTGCCGAACTGACCAAGCTGGCCGAGCAACAGCGTCGCCTGATCAACCAGTTCAGGGTCTGATCCAGGCGGCAAAAAGAAGGGCAGACTGCGCGGCAGCCTGCCCTTCCGCCATCACCCAATTCAATTCAGGCCGGCGTCAGGCACTCCGGCGCATCCAGCTTGGGATCGTTGACCAGGTTGGCCAGCACCCGCTCGCGTAACTGTGGCTGCGGGCTGCTCAACAACGCGTGTAACTGCGCCGGAGAAGCCTCCGAATCCAACCAGGCGGCTTGCGCCTCTTCACTGAGAATCAGTGGCCGGCGCTGGCTGGCAGCCGCCTGAGTCACCACTGCCACACTGAGGTAGACATGCCCTTCAACCGGATACGCTTCCCACAAGGCAGCAAAGTGCAGCAACGGCACGCCGTCGCCGCTTAACCAATACGGCCGCTTGCGCGCCGCGCCGCGCCACTCGTAGAAACCATTGGCTGGCAACAGGCCACGACGCAGACGAAATGCCTCGCGGAACATCGGCTGCTCGGCCAGGGTTTCCGCCCGGGCCTGGGCTGGGGTCTTGGTCAGGTCCGTCAGCCAGGGCGGCGTCAGCCCCCAGCGCGCGCGCGTCAACTGACGTTCGCCCTCGACATTGCGCAGCAACAGCACCTGGCTGTTTGGCGAGATACTCCAATGTGGCAACTGGTCAGTGGGAAAACCGGGAGTGGCCGCAAAGGCAGGCGTCCAGCGAAACAGGGCAAAGCGTCCACACATGGGCAACTCGATAGCAATAACGAAAAGGCAGTGAATTCAGCGCCGTGAGCGCCTCAGCAGAGCAGCGTACCCTGGATATTCTCCGGCTCATCGCCAGGTAGCGGCAGCGCGGCATTGTACGCGGCGATCAGCTGTTGTGCGCTGTGTGCCTGCGCGTCCTCAACCATCACGCCGAGCAAACCGCAGGCAGGTAACTCGCCCACCGCACCTGCCAGGTGCTGCCCGGTGAGATAGGCGTCGATCCCCTCACTGGCCAGCATTCCCAGCAACAGCTCACCTTCCATGAGGTCCTGCGGCTCGTAGACTCGCTGCATCAGTCATTCTCCCCACGCACGTCCAGGCTCCAGTCTTCGCCATCAGTCTGTAGCGAAAACACGATGGGCCGACAGCACACCGGGCAATCCTCGATGTACTGCTGATCCCCCGCAGACAGATCAAGCAGCGCCTCCACCTGCTCGCCGCAATAAGGGCACTGATAGTCCTGGCTTTCCAGCATCGCAGTCTCCTTGTGACTTGGGCGTATAATTGCCGGTCTATAGCTGGCCCTGCAGTCGCGCCACAGCCTTGGCTGAACCCGCGAGCCCAGCAGTGAGTACTTCAACAGCCAACCACGACAAGAGAGCATGATGGGCGAATTCGATGCCATCCGACCTTACGCCGACGCCGAAGTCCCTGCCGTTCTGGCGCGCCTGCTGGCGGACGATGCGTTTCTCGACATCCTCACCCAGTTCCGCTTCCCGCGCCTGGCCGCACCCTTGGGTTGGCTGCTTAAACCACTTATAGCCTATCGCCTGCGTCTTGAGTTCCGTGATGTGGGCTCGGTGGCACAATTGCAGGCGCGTATTGAGAGTTATATCGACCGCACCATCGAGCGGGCTACGGATGGGGTGACCTACTCCGGCATCGAACACCTGCAAGCCGGCCAGGCCTACCTGTTTCTCGCCAACCACCGTGACATCGTCATGGACCCGGCGTTCGTCAACTACGCGGTGTACCACGCAGGCCTGCCAACGCCGCGCATCGCCATCGGCGACAACCTGCTGCAGAAGCCTTTCGTCAGCGATCTGATGCGCCTGAACAAGAGTTTTATCGTGCACCGCTCGATCAGCGGCCGGCGCGAAAAGCTCGCGGCGTACCAACTGTTGTCAGCCTATATCAACCATTCGATTCGCCATGACGGCGAGTCGATCTGGATTGCCCAGGCCGAAGGCCGCGCCAAGGACGGTGATGACCGCACCGATTCGGCGATCCTCAAGATGTTCCACATGAGTCGCAAGGACGAGCCCTTCGCCGAGGTGATCAACACGCTGCGCCTGACGCCGGTATCGATCAGCTACGAATACGACCCTTGTGATCAGGCCAAGGCCCGCGAGCTGTTTATCCGCGCCAGCAGCGGCAGCTACACCAAGGCCGCTGGCGAGGACGACCAGAGCATCGCCCTCGGTATTACCGGCTACAAAGGCCGCGTACACGTGCACTTCAGCAGCCCGGTCTGTGAGGGGCTGGAGGACAGCAAGCTGCTGGCTGCCGAGATGGACCGGCAGATCCTCAGCGGTTATCGGTTATTCCCTGTGCATTATCTGGCCTATGCCATGTGGGCCGAACGCGACCCGGCGCTGGCGGTGCCGAATGCCGCCGAGCTGTTCCCTGCCGAGGAACTGCGTGCGGCTCAAGCCGAGTGGCAGCGCCGCCTGGACAACTGTCCAAGCGAGCAACAGCCCTACCTGATCCTGCAATACGCAAACCCGGTGCGTAATCAGTATCGGATCAAGGCGGGCCTGCCGCTCTGAGCTGAACACCCCGCATAAAAAACGGCAGCCTGTGGCTGCCGTTTTTTGACCTGCAGTGCGCTTACAAGCGGGTGCTGACCCAGGACAGGCACAGCGCGGCAAGCAGACAAACCGCCGCAAAGCGGTAGAAGAAGCGGTTAAGCCGCTCTGTAGGTTCATCCAGGGCATAGGCTTGCTGAGCCATTTCATTCAGCTGATTGTCAGCCAACAGGCGCGCTGCCGCACGTTGCTCGCGCAGCCGCGTGGCTAACAGCAGCCAGCTTCCCGCAAGCGCAACAAACAGCGCCAAACCGTTCAGCCACAAGCCAGGCTGAGCCTCGATCAGCCACCAGAGTGTTTGCACAGACATTCTCGACCTCAAGGTTCTTTGAGGGTATGCCAGCTGCGCCGCACACCCTGCACTACGCCCACACAAACGGCGGGCAGCCGGATACGGCGGCGGAGTCTACAGAAGGATGCAGCGCTCGCGGATCGATTCCGACGAAGCGCAGTCACTATGACCATACGGTCTAAAAACTGTCATCCGCATGCTCTATGGTCTAACACGAGTTCCCGCACTGCATCCGCAGACCGGGGCCAGACCCGATCAATCATGGAGGAAAACCACATGCTGCATGCCCATCCGCAAGACCGCGATTACCTGATCGACTCACTGGACGATGTGGACGCCGTCATCGATGGCCTGTCGTTCAACGTGCAGGACGACCACTGGCTGGTGTACTGCGCCATGGGCGGCCATGAGCATTACGCTCTACCCGATGTCGATACGCGCACCGGCATGAGCCTGCCGGAGTTCTACAGCGAAGCGGCCTGAGACCAGCAACAGCACAACCCAGATACGAAAAAGCCCGGAACAGTCCGGGCTTTTTCATCAACGCCAATCGACCTTACTGGGCGAGCATCTGGCCGATGGTCGGGTCCTTGAAGGCGCGGGTCAGGGCATCGCTCAACACATCGCTGACCAGTTTGGTGTTGGTTGCCTGGTTCGGTGCCATGCCAAAACGCTGATTCAGCGAAGCGCCGTAACGACCGCTGTAACGGCGGCTGCTGTTCTGCACATCAACTCGGAAGGTCGCAGTCATGTCGGCCTCGGTCACGTAAAGGCCTTCTTTCGGCGACTGATATTTCAGATCAGCCAGGGTCAGGGTCAACTGAGGTGCGTTGTAGGCGTTGGCACTTGGGGTAAAACCGAGCAGGCGCACTGCGGCTTCCGCCTGAGCCTGCAGCTTGGGCAGGATGTCCTGACCGGTCACGCTGATGGCGCTGGTTTCCGGATAGAGACCGCCGCGGGTGCCCAGCACCGGAGACGGACGTCCATCAGCCACTCGCACTACCACCGGCTGGCCCTGGCCAACCGCCGTCAGCGGACTATTGAGTTTGGGTTGTGGGCTGAGTTGTTGCGGACTGTGGGCGCAACCCACCAAGGTAAGGCTGGCAACAGCCACCAAACCAAACAGCAGACGATGCAGCATGCTCAACTCTCCATAAAGTAAGGGGCAGAAGTGCGCGCAGTATAACCAGCGTGCCAAGTGCCTGACAGTCACGCGTATTAGGACGCATAACGCAGTAACAGGTTCCCGTAACGCCCCTGTCATGCAATTCGGGCATAAGACTTTAGTCTTCACTGCTGCTGGGTCATTGCCATGTTTTCTCTGCGCAACCTGCTTGCTCCACGCCGTCCGATGCGTTCATTCGCCCTGCTCGATGCCCAGGGCATCTGCCGCGCCCTGCGCCAGTCAGCCCAGGCGCCACAAGGCTTTGGCTGGATCGAGGTACAACACAGCTGTATGAGTTGGCTCAATCGGCCGTTGCCTGCTGGTGCCCGAGTCGCTCAGGTCACGCCCTGCATACGCCTGCAGCAAACGCTGGCGGCCTGACCGGCGGAAGAAGAAAAGTCACGCCAGGCGATCAATTTTCCTGCTTTGCCCTTATAATCGCGCCCCGATTATAAGGACGCCTCCTGTTCGGGCCTTGCCGTATCGCTGCTGCGCCATTGCATCAGCCGCGCCCCAGAGAGTCGCCCACTTCGCGCTGCCTTCCGGCTGCCGCTTATTCCCACATAAAGCGCCTGCAATCGCTGCATGGCCGCTCTATGTCGTTGAGAAGCGGGCCCAGCAGACGTGTTTTGAGGTTCACGACTCCAAAAGAGCGTGAAAAGAACGGTTTGGAAAACTTCACAAGAGTGTGGCGAAAATGAACGATCTCGCGGTTGGCATCTGCATCCAGAAGCCTGCTTCCCTCAACCCTGAGCGTCTCGGCGACTGCTGATCGGCTGTGTTTACACAAGCTAACTAACGTCTTTTGAGTGCTGGTTTGCGGAGAAGTGGTAATGGCGCAGAACGATTACGAAACAGTGGATGTGGTGCTGGTGGGTGCCGGCATCATGAGTGCGACCTTGGCCGTACTGCTGAAAGAACTCGACCCGGCGATCAAGCTGGAAGTGCTCGAGATGATGGAGGCCGGGGCGGTTGAAAGCTCCAACCCCTGGAACAACGCAGGCACCGGCCACGCTGGCCTGTGCGAGCTGAACTACACGCCAGAGTCGGCGGACGGTTCGATCGACATCAAGAAGTCGGTGACCATCAATACCCAGTTCGAAGAGTCCAAGCAGTTCTGGGCTTACCTGGTCGAGAAAGGCCGCTTCGGCTCGCCCAAATCGTTTATCAACCCGGTGCCTCACCTGAGCTTCGTGCGCGGGCAGAAAGGTATTGATTACCTGAAGAAGCGCTTCAAGGCGCTGACCGTGCACCATGCCTTTGCGGACATGGAGTACACCGAAGACCGCGCCACACTGGCCGAGTGGATGCCGCTGATGATGCCGGGCCGCGACCCGAACGAGCCTATCGCCGCCACCCGCGTGATGGCAGGCACCGACGTCAACTTCGGCAACCTGACCACGCACCTGCTCGCGCACCTCGGCCAGCAAACCGACGCCAAGGTCACCTGCAAACAGAAAGTGGTTGGCCTCAAGCGCAGCGGCCAAGGCTGGCGAGTCAGCGTCAAAGACCTGCAGAACGGTAACAACCGTGAAATCCAGGCCAAATTCGTCTTCCTCGGCGCAGGTGGCGCGGCGCTGCCGTTGCTGCAGATGTCCGGCATTCCGGAAGGCAAGGGCTTCGGCGGCTTCCCGGTCAGCGGCCAGTGGCTGCGTTGCGACAACCCGGACGTGGTCAAGCAGCACCAGGCCAAGGTTTACAGCCAGGCAGCAGTGGGCTCGCCGCCCATGTCGGTGCCGCACCTGGACACCCGCGTGGTAGACGGCAAGACTTCGCTGCTGTTCGGCCCATACGCCGGCTTCACCACCAAGTTCCTCAAGCGCGGCTCGTTCCTTGACCTGCCGCTGTCGATCCGCTTCAACAACATCGGCCCGATGCTGGCGGTAGCGCGCGACAACTTCGACCTGACCCGCTATCTGGTCAAGGAAGTGCTGCAATCCGAAGCCCAACGCCTGGAAACCCTGCGCGGTTTCTATCCGCTGGCCAAGGCTGAAGACTGGAGCCTGGAAATCGCCGGTCAACGCGTGCAGATCATCAAGAAGGACGCAAAATCCGGTGGCATTCTGCAGTTCGGCACTGAACTGGTAGCCGCTCAGGATGGCTCCATCGCCGCCTTGCTAGGTGCCTCGCCAGGCGCCTCGGTCACGGTGTCGATCATGCTCGACCTGATCCAGCGCTGCTTCGGTGAACAGCTCAAGACTGAGCAGTGGAGCCGCAAACTGAACGAGATATTCCCGGCCCAAGGCGCTGTTCTGGCCAAGGATGCCGAGCGTTATCGCGAAGTTCAAAACCGCTCCGATGCCCTCTTGCAGCTGCAGCAAAGCGTCAGTGCCTAATCCGCCTGACCATAAAAAAACCGCCTCTCGGGGCGGTTTTTTTATGGCTGACACATGGCGGTTGGCCTAGGCCGACGCCGCCATTGGCCGGAAACTGAAGTAATGCCGTAGCGCATCGACCATTTCGACATAGTCGCCAGGCGGGGCAACCAGGGCAAAACCAGAGTCGTAACAGCCTGGCGTGACATCCTCGCGGGACCACTGACAGGTGGCAGAAAAATCGATGTAGTGCGGAGCATCCCGCCCGGGGATTTTCAGCTGCATATCAAAACGCGCACCAACCAACAAAGGCAGCTGGCTGATCAGCATCAGGCCGTCCAGAGAAACATTACCGATATAACCCATGGGTTTATCGGTGATCCGATTGAACACCTTCAGGTAGTAAGGCAGCTGGTGGCGCTCAATGCTGCGCTGAACATGCTTGGACATAGTGGCAAATCGCTATAGGCGGCCATTGAGTATGGCCCTACTACTGCGCTTAAACCAGATTCAGGAACAACGCTGAGCCACCTGAGCCTGCAATTGCTGACGAGCGGTATCCACCTGCTGATCGCTGTAGTACTCGCGCTCACCATTGGCGTCGGTACGGTAATAGCTGTAACCCTCAGGGATATTGCCCAGGCGACGGCGCAACTCCTGACATTCGGCCGCCCGCTTGGCCTGACGCTCAGCCGAAGCAGCAGAAGCCTGCGCCTGCTCTTCACGACGGGCATCGAAGAAGCGATTGGCGCGCTCCTCACGCTCACGAGTCAACTGATCGCGCTCGACCACCTGCGGCTTGACCTCAATCTGCTGAGCACCTGCCGCCGCAGGGCGCTGACCGAAATGTACCTGGCCATTGGCATCGGTCCAGCGATAGATTTCCGCCGCTGCCAATCCCGGCAGCAGCAACAGGCACAACAACGCACGCATGGAGTCCCTCCCATAAAACTTCAGCTTACTGCCGAGAATAGCCTTCCATGTGCCCTGACGACCAGCGGTCAAGGCTTGACCGGGTTGACCTTGACCGCCACATCGACGCCGTCATGTCCCAACTGGCGCAGGGTATCCATGCGCGCACGGGCGCGATAGGCGTACTCGCTGGCCGGGTAGTTGGTGACGATGAACTGATAGGTCTGCATGGCATCGACAAACAGCGCCTGACGCTCCAGGCACTGGCCACGCAGCAGGGAGATTTCCGGCTGCATATAACGCCGTGAACGGCTGTTACGCTCTGCCTTGGACAGCGACAGAATGGCCGCTTCACACTCACCGCGATCATAGGCCTCATAGGCACTGTTGAGGTGATGATCGAACGAGTAGCGGTTGCAGCCCGTCACCCCCACCAATATCAGTACAGCTAACAATATGCGCATAAGCCTCTCCTCCGATGAGCAGTGTATCGACTGTCCTGGAAAATTCTGCAGCAACATATCCTCTGATGGGTAATGCCGCCAGCCACTTGGCCGCAGCGGGCCGGCCTGACTAGACTGGCGCACACCGGCCCCGCGCCCTGGAGATGTCATGTCGTTATCGTCCCGCCTGCCGCTGCTGCTGTGTGCCGCCTTGTTGAGCGCCTGCTCGCCCACCACACCGCTGTTTATCGCGCAGATCACCACCAACGAAGTGGTCGAATACAAGACCCAGAAAAACAACCGCATGCTCGCCGCCATCGAGGATGAAGGCGACCTGCTGACCTACAGCGCCCAGGCCATCCGCGATGCAAAAAGCGAGCAGGCCGAACAGCTGTACCTCACCGGCTACCGCGATGAGAAGCTCAGCGACGAAGTGCGCGCCATCTCGCTGTACCAGATCGGTCTGCTGTACATGAATCGCTTCAACGAGCAGCGTGACGACAACAAGGCACTCAACTACTTCTATCAGGTGCTTAACCAGTTCCCTGCCAGCCGCGCCGCCGAACGGGCCGAAGCGCGTATCGTGATGATCCGCGAGCGTGCAGACGAGCCGGTACACAAGACTTCACGCGAACTGCTCGCACACTGGAAGCCCAATCAGCAACTCGATCTGTACAAACCCAGCCTCGACACGGACATGACCCTGCTGTCGCGCCGCGCCGTGCTGAAAAACCGTGTCGCCGAGGCCGAAGAACTGTACCTGCTGGCCTTGAGCGACCCCGGTATCCCCGCCGACATCAAGGAAAAGGCCTTGTACCAGCTCGGCCTGATGTACCTGGCCCCGGATAACCCGCAGGCCAGCCGCGACAAAGCCATCACCTACCTGCGCCGCCTGCTGGTGCAATTCCCCAATAGCGATCTGAATACCAAGGCCGCCCGTCATCTGGATCAGGCGCTTAATCGATAAGAACCTGTTTACGATCTCGCGAGTTAGAGACCGGCAAGGCAAAAACGGCGAGGAAGCGGAATGTACTTTTGTACATGAGCATTACTCGCTTCGCTTGCCCTGCGGGCCACGCTAAAGCGCGTTAGCCGCCAGCGGCTTGCCGAGCCGATTTTTAACGCAGCAGGGCCGACGCGCAGCAGATCGTATATAGGTTCTGGTAGTGCAGAGGAACAATGACTACAGGGTGGCGGCATAGTAGCCTCGTGCTCAGCTGCCACTCAGGAGTCTGTGCATGACCTTCCGCCGCACCAAAATCGTCGCCACCCTCGGCCCATCCAGTAACAGCCCCGCCGTACTCGAACAACTGATCATCGCCGGCCTGGATGTCGCCCGCCTGAACTTCTCCCACGGCTCGCCCGATGAGCACAAAGCCCGCGCCAAGCTGGTGCGCGAACTGGCCGCCAAACATGGCCGCCACGTAGCCCTGCTTGGCGACCTGCAAGGCCCGAAAATCCGCATCGCCAAATTCGCCAACAAGCGCATCGAGCTACAGGTCGGTGATCGCTTCACTTTCTCCACCAGCCACCCACTGACTTCAGGTACCCAGAACATCGTCGGCATCGACTACCCGGACCTGGTCAAGGATTGCGGCGTCGGTGACGAGTTGCTGCTTGACGACGGCCGTGTGGTCATGCGCGTGATGGAGGCCACCGCAGATGCCCTGCACTGCGAAGTGATCATCGGCGGCCCGCTGTCCGACCATAAGGGCATCAACCGCCGCGGCGGCGGCCTGACTGCGCCGGCGTTGACCGAGAAAGACAAAGCGGACATCAAGCTGGCAGCCGAGATGGAGCTGGATTACCTGGCGGTGTCCTTCCCGCGCGATGCAGCAGATATGGAATACGCACGCCAACTGCGCGACGAAGCTGGCGGCACTGCCTGGCTGGTGGCCAAGATCGAGCGCGCCGAAGCGGTGGCCGACGACGAAACCCTCGACGGCCTGATCCGCGCCAGTGACGCGGTAATGGTCGCCCGTGGCGATCTCGGCGTGGAAATCGGCGACGCCGAGCTGGTGGGCATCCAGAAGAAAATCATTCTGCACGCGCGCCGCCACAACAAGGCGGTGATCACGGCCACGCAGATGATGGAATCGATGATCCAGAACCCGATGCCGACCCGCGCGGAAGTCTCCGACGTGGCCAACGCCGTGCTCGACTACACCGATGCGGTAATGCTCTCGGCGGAAAGCGCCGCCGGTGCCTACCCGCTGGAAGCCGTGCAGGCCATGGCGCGCATCTGCCTGGGCGCGGAAAAGCATCCAACCAGCAAGAAATCCAGCCACCGCATGGGCACCGAGTTCGGTCGTTGCGACGAAAGCATCGCCCTGGCCGCCATGTACACGGCCAACCACTTCCCGGGCGTGAAGGCGATCATCGCCCTGACTGAAAGCGGCTACACGCCGCTGATCATGTCGCGCATCCGCTCCTCGGTGCCGATCTTCGCTTTCTCCCCGCACCCCGAAACCCAGGCCCGCGCGGCCATGTTCCGCGGTGTCTACACCGTGCCGTTCGACGCAGCGGCGATGCAGCCCGGCGAGGTCAGCCAGGCGGCGGTGGACGAACTGCTCAAACGTGGCGTGGTCGAACCAGGTGACTGGGTGATCCTGACCAAGGGCGATAGTTACCACACCATCGGCGGCACCAACACCATGAAGCTGCTGCATGTCGGTGAAGCACTCGTTTAATTGCTTCGCTGCATTAAAAAAGGCCGCTCGATTGAGCGGCCTTTTTTATTTGTGTAGGCGCGGGCTTGCCCGCGAATCGACGCCAATAACGAGAAAATCGCGGCCAAGGCCGCGCCTGCAGGGCATCAGGCGAACTTGCTGAAATCCGGTGTACGCCGCTGCATAAAAGCCGTCAGCGCCTCGATGGCTTCCGGCGAGCGCAGGCGCTGCCCGAATAAAGCGCCCTCTTCTTCGATTACCCGGCGCAGCTCTTCACGATCTGGCGCACGCATCAGGCGTTTGCTATCAGCCACTGCCGCTGGAGCCAACTGCTGAAAGCGCATCGCCATTTCATGGGCTTTGTTCAGGGTTTCAGCACCACTAGCCAGCGCCTGATTGGCGATGCCCCAGGTTGCAGCCTGCTCACCGGTAAAGCTCTGCCCGAGCAGTAGCAATTCGGCCGCGCGGGCGTGGCCGAGCAGGCGCGGCAGGATCAGGCTGGAGCCGTACTCGGGACACAGGCCCAGGTTGACGAAGGGCATCTTCAGCGTGGCATCACGGCTGACATAGACCAGATCGCAGTGCAGCAGCATGGTCGTACCAATACCTACCGCCGGGCCGTTGACCGCAGCCACCACCGGTTTGCTGAACTCGAACAGCGCCTGCATAAACTGGAACACTTCGCTGTTCAGCCCGGTGGGCGGCGCCTGGATAAAGTCGGCAACGTCATTGCCGCTGGTAAAGCAGCTCTCACCACCCGTGATCAGCACGGCACGCACGCTTTTATCCTGATCGGCCTGCACCAGCACTTCGGCCATGCCGCTGTACATGGCGCGGGTCAGGGCATTCTTCTTGTCGGGGCGGTGCATGCACAGGGTCAGCAGGCCTTGTTCACGCTCAACCAGCAGGTGCTCACTCATTCTCATTCCTCACGGCAGGCCACCCGTGCGCTGAGAGCCTGAACGGCTAGCGCGCGTTGGGCAAAAAGACGTCAGCAAAAACCTGGCTACGCGGCACACCGGCCAGATACAGGCGGCGCGCAAAGGTTTCGACGCTGTCGGGGTGGCCGCAGAGTAAAGCGAGGGTTTGCCGCGAGACAAGGCGTAGTTCGGCCAAAGCAGCCGCCAACTCGGCCGCGCAAACCAGCTCGACCTGCAGCTGCGGATGGCTGGCCGCCAATGCCTGCAAGGGCTCAGCCAGATAGTGCGCGGACGCATCATGGGCCAGGTGAATAAGCCGAATTGCGCCCTGATGCTCCTGGCGTAGCGCTTCGCGCAGCACCCCATACAGCGGCGCCAGCCCGGTACCAGCGGCCAACAGCCAGAGCGGCCGGGCCTGCCAGTCCGGGTCATAGTGCAGAGCACCGCCACGTAGCTCGCCCAGACGCAGGCCATCACCCACCTGGAAGGCCCGCGCCGCACTGACAAAGGCGCCGCCCTGGCGGCAGTCGAGATGAAACTCCAGCCAGGGGTCTTCGCCCGGCAGGCTGGCAAGGGAATAAGGACGAGCAATGCCGTTCTCAGTCCAGAGCTGCAGATGCTGGCCGGCGCTGTAGCGCAGCGGCCGCTGTGGGGTCAGACGCAGGCGCAGCACATCCGCACTCAGCCAATCACAGCTATGGATCAACGCAGGCGCGGCATCGCGCTGCGGATCAAACACTTCGACCTGCACATCGCTCACCACCTGGCATTGGCACGCCAGTCGCCAGCCCTGCTGGCGTTGGGCGGCATCCAGGGCCTCGGGTTTGCCATCGTGCAGTTCGCCGGCCACACAGCGCACCAGGCAGGCATGACAACTGCCAGCGCGGCAGCTGTAAGGCACGGCAATACCGCCTGCCAGCAGGCTATCGAGCAGGTTGGTGGCGGTCGCAACGTCGAGGCAGCGCTCAGCGACCCGCAGCTCAGGCATCCACGTCCTCCCAGGTCGCGGCGCAGCGGTTACGGCCGTTGCGCTTGGCCTGGTACAGCGCCTGGTCGGCACGCTGCAGGGCGTCATCGAGGTCATCATGCATGGTCAGCAGGGTCATGCCGATGGACACGCTCAGGCTCTCCACTTTCACCCCCAGCGGTTCGGCGCGGCTGAAGGCTTCACGCAGGCGCTCGCAGCAGGCGGTGAACTGATCGGCTTCGGTATTGGGTAACAACAGCACGAATTCCTCACCGCCATAACGGGCTACCACGTCGCCATCACGTAGACAGGCGCGGGCCACGGCGGCAAAGGTTTGTAGCACACGGTCGCCAGCGGCATGACCGTGCACATCATTGATACGTTTGAAATGGTCCAAATCGAGCAACGCCAGGCCATGCTGGCGGCCATGACGCAGATTGTCCAGCTCGCGGCTGGCCAGGCGTAAGAAGTGTCGACGGTTGCACAGGCCGGTCAACTCATCGGTGGCCGCCAGGTCTTCCAACTGGCGCATCATGCCGCGCAGGGTGTCCTGGTGCGCTTGCAGGGCAAAACGCCGTTGGCGCATGCGCTGACGCATAGCCTGGGCGTAACTGGCAAACAGACACAGCCAGATCAGCACCCCTGCCAGCACGCACACCTGCATCAACGCCACACGCGGGGCACTCAGCTGGAAGGTGTAGGCCTCATAGAGGTTTAGCCCGGCAAAACCGAAGAAGGCGAACAGCGCGCAGCGGGCAAATACCCGGGGCGGCAGCTGAAACACCCCAAACAGCAAAATCAGCATGTACAGCACCAGCATGCTGCCACGGCCTTCATTGAACAGCGCCAGCAGCACCGTCAGCCAGGACAGCGCCACCAGCACCTGCGCTTCGGTCAGGCTGGGGTCGGCAAAACGCAGGTTGGCGCGCGAGAGGAACAGCCCGAGAAATGCCAGCTGGCTGATGGCCGCCAGCACAGTCAGGCTCACGGCAGTGAATGGCGTGGCATGAAACAGCCCAGCCAATACCCCAATCCAGCACAGCAGCCCGGTTAGCCCATAGGTAGCCGCTGCCATGCCGAAACGCTTCAGCAGCAGACTTTGCAGCGTTCGCTGGGCACCCTTTTGGCTGCTTAGACTCATGGGGAAATGGGCTCCATCCCATGCTGGCATCTAGCCGCCACTGTACCCCTGTGATCACAAAATGCCTAGGCCGTGCCCGCGTTATTCATCGGCCCTGGGAGCCGACCAGCGACCATGGTCGAGCCCCCGATAGGTGTCCGCCTGGCGGTGTGCGCGGTATACTGCTGCGCCTTTTTATCTTGTCCTTTGGCCTTGCCCTTTGACCTTGATAGCCCTGCGCCGGGCCGTGCCCTTGCGCTCTTCGAAGTTCCTGCCCTACTCCTAGCCCTACAAAAAGGAGCGCCAAGCATGACCGTGATCAAGCAAGACGACCTGATTCAGAGCGTTGCCGACGCCCTGCAGTTCATCTCCTATTACCACCCCGTCGACTTCATCCAGGCCATGCATGAGGCCTACCTGAAGGAAGAATCCCCGGCCGCGCGCGACTCCATGGCGCAGATCCTGATCAACTCGCGCATGTGTGCCACCGGCCACCGCCCGATCTGCCAGGACACCGGCATTGTCACCGTGTTTATCCGCGTAGGCATGGATGTACGCTGGGACGGCGCGACCATGAGCGTCGACGACATGATCAACGAAGGCGTACGCCGCGCCTACAACCTGCCAGAAAACGTCCTGCGTGCCTCGATCCTCGCCGACCCAGCCGGTGCGCGTAAAAACACCAAGGACAACACCCCGGCGGTTATCCACTACTCCATCGTTCCCGGCGACAAGGTGGAAGTGGACGTTGCAGCCAAAGGCGGCGGCTCCGAGAACAAGTCGAAGATGGCCATGCTCAACCCGTCCGACTCGATCGTCGACTGGGTGCTCAAGACCGTCCCGGAAATGGGCGCCGGCTGGTGCCCGCCAGGCATGCTCGGTATCGGTATCGGCGGTACCGCCGAGAAAGCCGCGGTAATGGCCAAGGAAGTGTTGATGGAGTCCATCGACATCCATGAGCTGAAAGCCCGTGGCCCGCAGAACAAGATCGAGGAAATGCGCCTCGAACTGTTCGAAAAAGTTAACCAGCTGGGCATCGGTGCTCAGGGTCTGGGCGGTCTGACCACCGTGCTCGACGTGAAGATCATGGATTACCCAACCCACGCCGCTTCGCTACCGGTATGCATGATCCCCAACTGCGCCGCCACCCGCCACGCCCACTTCGTGCTCGACGGCAGCGGCCCGGCCGAACTGGAAGCGCCGGATCTGGACGCTTACCCAGAAATCGTCTGGGAAGCCGGTCCGAGCGCGCGCCGCGTCAACCTCGACACCATCACTCCGGAAGACGTGCAGAGCTGGCAGCCGGGCGAAACCGTGCTGCTCAACGGCAAGATGCTCACCGGCCGCGACGCCGCGCACAAGCGCATGGTCGACATGCTGAACAAGGGCGAAGAGCTGCCGGTCGATCTCAAAGGCCGCTTTATCTACTACGTCGGCCCGGTCGATCCAGTCGGTGACGAAGTGGTAGGCCCAGCAGGCCCAACCACTGCTACCCGTATGGACAAGTTCACCCGGCAGATCCTCGAAAGCACTGGCCTGCTGGGCATGATCGGCAAGTCCGAGCGCGGCCCGATTGCCATCGACGCAATCAAGGACAACAAGGCCGTGTACCTGATGGCCGTTGGCGGCGCCGCCTACCTGGTCGCCCAGGCGATCAAGAAGTCCAAGGTCCTGGCCTTCGAGGAACTGGGTATGGAAGCCATCTACGAGTTCGAGGTGAAGGACATGCCAGTCACCGTGGCAGTCGACACCCAGGGCGAGTCGGTGCACATCACCGGCCCGGCGATCTGGAACAAGAAGATCGCCGAAAGCCTGGCCGTCGAAATCAAGTAAGCCCTGCGGCAACCTCAACAAACCCGGCCACGTGCCGGGTTTGTTGTTTTCAGCGCCAGCTGATCGCAACCACAGGCCGTGACCCCGTACGCGCAGTGGAACGCCCCACCATCCATCTCACAACGCGCTGCCAAGTGAACTCAGCGCGCGAGACCAGTGTCTGTCTGCTGTCGGCCCGCCGGGTGGATTGCATGGCCATTTGCCCAGCGCGCAGCTGCATCGCGCTGCACCATCCCGAGCGCCCAACAGCTTGCGGCCAGGCGCCTGGCCGGCACTTATCGCACCCGCCTGAGGGTTTCGTTTAATCGCCACGTGAAGATTGCCCCATGCCCCTATTCCGCCATCACCCCGCCCCCTTTGCTCTTCTGCATAAACTGGCCTTCGCAACCTGCTTGCTGGCAAGCGCAGGCAGCCACGCCGAGGAGGCAGACAACAACCGCTGGGTTAGCGACAACCTGAACACCTATGTACGCAGTGGCCCAACCGACGGCTACCGCATCGTCGGCACCCTGGTTTCCGGGCAAAAAGTCACCCTGCTGCAAACCTCCGGCGATTACAGCCAGGTGCGTGGCGAAAACGGCAGCGCGGTATGGATTGCCAACCGCGACCTGCAAAACGTGCCCGGCCAGGCCGAGCGCCTGCCGCAGCTGGAACAGCAAGTGGCGCAACTGAGCAGCGAACTGGAAGGCATCAACGACACCTGGAAAACCCGCGTGCAAGGCATGCAGGAAACCCTGGATTCGCGCAAAAGCCTGATCGACGAACTGCAAACCGCGCGCTCGGCGCTGGATATCGAACTGAGCCGAGCCAACTCTGAGTTGCGCGAACTGCAAGCGCAGCTAGGCGAGGAAAACCATCAAGTGCTGATGCGCTATATGGCCTACGGCGGCGGCATTGCCGGAGCTGGATTACTCGCAGGGCTGATTCTGCCGACCCTGCTGCGGGTACGGCGTAAGCGTAATGATCAGTGGGTTTGAGTGCTGGCCAAATAAGCATGCTGACGATCTGAAATATGGGGTTCCACTGCCGCGTGAGCGTTGAGGCCAAGCCAACTTTGCTGCAGAACAACAAACCCGGCCTGGTGCCGGGTTTGTTGTTTTTAGAAGTTGCGATGAAGCAGCTTGATTTCGCCCCTCTCGCCTGCTGGTTCACCGACAGAGATCGGCAAATGAAATACGTTTACTTGGGCTAAGTTTCTTGGGGGAGGCGTCCACGAAACCGGGGACTTCTCATCAGTCAGGCTGTCACGAACCGCCCATATGCGGCCTTTCGACATTGGTTAGACGCGAGTCAATGCTACGCACTTGAGTGCGCTTCACTATTTGGACAACATTGAAACAACTATTCTGATGGCAAGGAGGTAGCTAAATTGTCAAAGCACACACGGGCGCGTCCGGCCTGCTTCGCTTGGTAAAGCCACCTATCTGCTTCCTCAACTAAAGAGTGCGGTGCCGTAGCATGATTGGCCGTCATAGAAGCAACACCTAATGACACGGTCACTGACTGCTCAACGTCAGAGTTCAGATGTTCAAGCTGGAGCGACCGCACGTTTGCTCGCATTCGCTCTGCAACCACGACCGCATCTTCCAGCAGAGTATTAGGTAACACACAAGCAAACTCTTCACCGCCATAGCGAGCCAGTAAATCATATGGTCGATTGACCGCCTCATCTAAAGCACCTGCCACGGCCTGTAAGCATTTGTCGCCCTGCTGGTGCCCATAGTGATCGTTGTAACGCTTGAAATAATCCACATCGATCATGATCACAGACAATGCCGTCTGCTCGCGCAAACTCTGCAGCCAGCCTCGCTCTAAATGCTCATCAAAATTGCGGCGATTAGCTACTCCCGTAAGCCCATCAAGCAATGCAAGTGAACGGAGGATGTCATTCTGGCGTTTTAGAGTCAGGTGGGTATTGACCCGGGCTCTGACAATAACGGGGTTGATCGGTTTAACAATGAAATCTACAGCCCCGAGTTCAAGACCGCGTACCTCATCTTCTTCAGCCCCTCTGCCAGTGACAAAAATGATGGGAATGTTCTTGGTTTGCGGGTCTGACTTAAGGCGACGACAGACTTCATGACCATCAACCCCGTCCATGCAAACATCCAATAACACCACATCTGGCAATACAGTTCGGCATAGCTGTAGCGCTTGCTCGCCGCTCATGGCCATGAAAACTTCACAATCTTCTCGAAACAGTTCATGCAGCACCATGATATTCACGCGCTGGTCATCAACGACGAGTAGCTTGGGCTTTACCTGTAAAACATTTGGCCAATGTTGCATCAATCACTCCTTAGACCGAACTCAGCAGCTCCTGCCCGGTCAGCAGAGACGCAGCGAAATCCAAGGATTTCACCTGTTCAACAAATAGGTCGTACTGTGCGCGAAGCTCTTGCGGGGTCAAGGCCTGTAGGGCTTCGCTTCGCTCAATCGCTTGCATATTGCCGGCTTGCAGCAACTGCAAAATATCCCTCAATGCCTCGCACCATTGCGTTCCTGATAAAGCGCCTAAGTGCACATCGGCAAGCGAAGGTTTACTAAAAGGTAGCTCAAACGCGACTCTCAATAACTTGTCACTTTCAACCAAAATGCTATGTAGCGTTTCAAGCCATGAGCCATCAGCCAGTAGCTGCGCTGCACTGGCTTCATTTGCGTCACGCAAGCGCTGCTCCAACTCACCCGCCAACTGTGAAAGCGCGCGCGCCCCCATGGTGCCACTGCTGCCTTTTATGGCATGCAGCACAGCGGCAGCACCTGATGCATTGCCTTGCATGACCTCTTCTTGCAGTCGTGCAAGTTCTTTCGCCTGCTCTGTACTGAAACGGTCAAGTACATTGCGAATCAACTGATGGTTACCACCAAAACGCTGGTGGATCACTGCGGTGGATTCGACCACCGAAATCTGCGGTTCTACATGAACCATGGCCGCTGGTTCAGCGTTGGTACGGCCAGTGTGCCGCAGTATTGCAGCGACCATTTTTTCCATATCGATAGGTTTACCAAGGTGATCATCCATGCCTGCGGCCATGCATGCCTGTTGATCCGCACTTGAAGCATTGGCAGTCATGGCGATTATCTTTACTCCCCCCCGCTTGGCATCCATACGAATTCGGCGGGTGGCTTCCAGGCCATCAATATCGGGCATCTGGATATCCATAAGTACCACATCAAACGAATTGGCACTTGCTTTGACCTGCTCAACACCATCAACCCCACACTCGGCCAGAGTGACTTGCGCCCCCTCACCAAGCAACAACTCGTAGGCCACCTGACGGTTCAGCATATTGTCTTCGACGACCAGTACATGCAGGCCAGTCAATCGCTTGGGCTGAGCTGCGCGCAGCGTGGCGACTGATGGTTGAGGTGTGTCGTCACCTACAAATACCCGCTGGATGGTATCGGCCAACTGTTGAGGGGTTATCGGCTTACTGAGGAAGCCTGCAAATGGCGCATCACCTTCTTGCTGAATATCCGCCAAGACCTCACGCCCATAGGCCGTGACCATTATGACCATGGGTGCATGCTGCCCCTGGCTGTGCTGACGAATCAGGTGTGCGGCACTCAAGCCGTCCATGCCAGGCATGCGCCAGTCCATCAAAATCGCATCATAGTTCTGGCCTGTACGCTGCATCTGTTGCGCCCGTTCCACCGCCTGTAGGCCATCCGATACTAAGTCAGCCTGCCAGCCCAATGCTTCTGCCATGCGCACCAACAGGAAGCCGGCCACTTCGTTATCGTCAGCCACCAGAAGGCGCATCGGGTGATCCGCACCGGGGCATAACGCACGCAATGGCTGTGGTTCATAGATCCCCAGATTAATGTCAAACCAGAAACGGCTACCGATACCCACTTCACTGCTGACCTGCAAATCGCTGCCCATCAGGTTGATCAAACGCTTTGAAATCACCAGCCCAAGCCCCGTTCCGCCAAAACGCCGGGTGGTTGACGCCTCCGCCTGGGTGAAACCCTCAAAGATACGCTGCAGCTGCTCAGGGCTGATGCCGATGCCAGTATCAATAACCTCAATACGAACCTGCACGGTATCGGAGCAGCGCAGCAGTTGAGTGACCCTGATAATCACCTGCCCTTGTTGGGTAAATTTGAGTGCATTCCCCGCGAGGTTAATCAGCACCTGCTGCAAACGTTGGCTATCCCCAAAAAGTGCATTGGGTAACAGTGGATCGAGGTCGAACATGACTTCGACATTCTTTTCACCCTGATTGCCCGACAGCACCACCGCCAGATCGCGCATAAGCTGTTCTAGCTCAAAAGCATGCGCATCCAGCAGCATTTTGCCGGCCTCAATCTTGGAGTAATCGAGAATATCGTTGAGCAACCCCAGCAATGATTTCGCCGCACTTTCGGCCTTGCTGATGTAATCCAATTGGCGAGTAGTAAGTTCGGTGTTCTGTACCAGGTACAGCATCCCTAGCACCGCATTCATGGGGGTGCGGATTTCGTGGCTCATATTGGCCAAAAAGGACGATTTGGCTGCGCTGGAGGCATCCGCCTGCTCCTTGGCCTCCTGCAAGCGCGACTCCAGTTCACGTTGCGCTGTGATATCGCGATTTATCCCGGTTACCCTTATCGCGGCCCCCTGGCTATCGCGCTCAACCTGAGCGCCGGCCTGCACGATGCGTTGGCTACCATCCGGGCGTATGACCCGGAAGACCGGGTCATATACGGCCTCTCCAGCAACTGCTTGGTTGAGCAGGGTTACGACGCCATCAACATCGTCAGGGTGTAAGCGGGAATACCAGTGCTCGTAGTTCACTCCTGTTACACGGGGCCTCTCAGGGTAGCCGTATATCTCGTACATACGGTCGTTCCCATTCATAACGTTATCAGCCAGATTCCATGACCAGATTCCCAACTCCGCCACCTCAGCGGCCAGCAATAGCTGGTCACGTCCTGAGGCAAGCGCGATTTCAGAGGCCTTCTGCTCCGTCAGGTCTACGGCAATACCCAGGTAACCGATGCATTCACCCTGATCATCGCGCATAGCTGTTACGGCCAGGGAAACCGGCAGCTGCGAGCCATCTTTGCGCACATACGTCCACTCGCGGGTTTCCGCACCGTCTAACTCGGCTTTGTGCACAAATACCCGAAATCCCTCAATCGGCTGGCCAAGTTGCGCCATCAATTCAGCGGAGCGCGCAGCTACCTCTTGCTCTACATGGAAGCTGGCAGGCGTACTTTTCCCGACCAACTCCGCTGCGCTGTACCCCAGCATTCGCTCTGCGCCGGTATTAAAAATACGAATGGTGCCATCAAGCTCCGTGGCAATAATCGCCACTTCAGAGGCCGAACGCAGCACGTTACCGAGCAGCACGTTAAGTTCGTGAAGCTCCGCCGTACGTTCAGCCACCTGTGCTTCCAAGTTGCTATTGAGCTCGCGAATTTTCGTTTCAGCCGCGATTTGTTGCGAAATATCGCGAACCGTTTTTGCAGCCCCAAGCACATTGCCGCCGGAGTCAAGAATGGGTGACACGGTAATTGCGACAGGGATCAGCTGTTTATTTTTATGCTTGCGCAGCGTATTGAAGCTGGAAATGGGTTTGCCTTCTCTGATGGATGCCAGCAGCTCAGACTCTTCAGACTGCAAATCTTCAGGAATTAACAAATCAATAATACGTTGCCCAACAGCCTCATCAGCACTGAAGCCAAACAATGCTTCAGCCCCCTTATTCCAGCTTGTTACCACGCCATTTACATCCTTGCTGATGATGCCATCAACCGAACTTTCAACAATGGCGGCCAGCTTTTTCTGCTCAGCAACCACTTGTAACTGCCGCGAACGACTAAGGCCGATCACAGAAGCCAAACTGGCCAGCAGCACCGACAATAACGAACCCACTCCCAGAACCAGCCATGGGGTGAGTTGAGTCAGATTATTGATGTGGAGAGGATCCACGGTGAGATGCAGCTGCCAGCGTCGACCATAGACATCGCGTTCAACAGTGTGAGACAGCACTCGCTCATGAGTGCCTTCATCGGTTGATCTATAAAAGACCATTCGCTGCGCAGGATTGGTAACGTCAGCTAGTTCAAGGCTGACAGCCTCTTCTGTAGGCCGTATACCATTGAGAACCTCATCGGTAATCAGCGGAGCATAGCTCCAGCCCAATATCTGCGCTTCTCGCGCTTCAGTAGTGTCTGGCGTAACACCATTACGGTAAAGCGGCATAAGGATCAGAAAGGACTGCAGCGGCTTACCAAGGTTTTGCACCAACGTGATAGGTGCCGAAAGTCTCACCTCGCCGCTGCGCATGGCGGAAAGTGCGGCTTGCCGTCGGTTGACTTCGGAAGCGATGTCTAGACCAACAGCCGGTTTGTTGAGTTCAAGGTTACTGATGTATTGAATGACAAATCGATCATGGTCATGAGGTGCTAGCTCGCGGATAGCAAAATCAGGCCAGCCATCAGCTCGAGCCATGGCCACAAACTGAGTCTCATCCTGTCTCGCAACACGGCGGATAAAGCCAAAACCTCGCGCACCAGGAAATTCAACTGCTATATCGCGTGTAAGGCTATAGCGGTCGAACGCCTCACGGTTGATGCCCCCATCGCCCATGGTGTGAATCGCACCACGCGCACCGCGCAACCCGTACTGGTAGAGCTTTATCCTGTTTACAACGGCATCTGCTGTAGCGACTGCAGTATCAAGTGCGACCTGATCAGCGTGCTGACGGTTGAAGTAATTAACGCCGAGGCTGGCAGCGATACTTATGATCACGCCAAGTATCAAACTGCTTATCGTCCAGCGGCTGCCGAACAGGAGGGAGCGGATTCTATTTTTAAGCATGGCATCCCTACTCAAAAAACAACCGACAGGTTTATTGTCGCCTCAGAGCGAAAGCGTCCTTACGGCAACAGAACGGAATGATCCGAGCATCACGCTTGTGTCAGTTACAACATTGCCAGCCCCACACAGGCTTTACACCCACCATTATTTGCCTTTATGGCACCGGAATTTAGCAAAGCACATAACTAGCCAAAGAGGGCAGAGAGAACATACAAGTTTGCTTGCACTATCTCGCAGCCTTGATCGCCCTGGGTTTCGAGGAGGCCTCGATTCTCAAAATTGAACCTAGGTGAATATATGCTTTTGGCCGATTGTGTTGGAAAAGCCCCACCGAGGTTTTTGCCCATAAAGAGCATCACCAAAGTTCTAACCTGGTTCTTTCAGAAAGCCGAGCTGCCTTGGTTTTTACGTAGCAACGCCGAAATCGTATGATTTTCGAGCTGTCGAAAAGAGGCTCCCTCAAAAACCGATTTTTCAACACAACCGGCCGAAAGTAGCCCTACGACCTAATCATCCCGCGTCAGCACTTCCAGCAGTTCGATCTCAAAGATCAGATTGGAATGCGGCTTGATATGCGCGCCGAACTGACGTTCGCCGTAGCCCAGGTGCGACGGTACAAAGAGTTTACGTTTGCCGCCGACTTTCATGCCCATCAGGCCCTGATCCCAGCCCTTGATCACCCGGCCGGTGCCGATGACGCACTGAAAGGCTTTGCCGCGATCATAGGAGGAGTCGAACGTGGTGCCATCCTCCAGGCAGCCACGGTATTGCGTGGTGATCAACGCACCTTTGACCACTGCTTTGCCGTCACCCAGTTGAAGGTCTTCGATCACTAATTCGTTGCTCATTGCTCACCTCATCTAACCGGTCTGTTCAAGGCCGGAATTGCAGGAAATCTACTCGGCTGCGGGTTCCAGTACGGCCAACAGATCGGTTAGCCGCGCCTCCAGCTCCGCCCGTTGTGCTTCGGCCAGCGGGGCGACAATACGCGCCTGATTCTGTACATGCGCGGTGACCGCGCGGTCGATCAGTTCCAGCCCGGCCGGGGTCAACTGCACCAGCAGGCTGCGTGCGTCACTCGGATTGGCCAGGCGGCTGACCCGGCCAGCGGCTTCCAGTTGCTGCAGCTGCCGGGTCATGGTGCCGGAGGTGATCATCAACGCCGAAAACAACGCCGTCGGAGCCAGGCAGTACGGCGTACCGGAGCGGCGCAAGGTGGCCAGCACGTCGAACTCCCAGGCAGTCAGGCCAAAGTCGCTGAATACCTTGTCCTGCTCCCGGCGCAGCAATGCTGCGCAGCGCCCCAGCCGGCCGAGCACGCCCATCGGGCTGGCATCCAGCTCCGGCCGTTCGCGTTGCCACTGCTGAAGAATTGCATCGACCGCATCCATCTGTCGCTGGACTGCCATTAGCCTGCCCCTGAAATTTATCTTGAACCCAAGACAAGTTGCTATTAGTTTGGCATTTTATCTT
This sequence comes from Pseudomonas cimarronensis, assembly GCF_049331905.1. Taxonomy (GTDB): domain Bacteria; phylum Pseudomonadota; class Gammaproteobacteria; order Pseudomonadales; family Pseudomonadaceae; genus Aquipseudomonas. The sequence goes on from NZ_CP186283.1 coordinate 3,858,198, forward strand.
GAATACAAGACAAATGCATGGAGCGTCTGCCGTGAAAACACCCTGGCTGAATGTGCTGATCACTGCGCTGGCCCCTGCCATCTGGGGTTCGACCTATATCGTCACCACCGAGATTCTGCCACCCGACCGGCCGTTTACCGCCGCACTGCTACGCGCCCTGCCCGCCGGCCTGCTGCTGGTGCTGTACAGCCGCTACCTGCCAAGGCGCAGCGAATGGCCGCGCCTGCTGGTGTTGGCGGCGCTGAATATCGGCTTCTTCCAGGCGTTGCTGTTTGTCGCCGCGTACCGTTTGCCAGGCGGGTTGGCGGCGGTGGTCGGGGCGATTCAACCGCTGCTGGTGATGGGCCTGGTGTGGTCGATGGATGGTCAAAGGCCGGCGTCTGTGGCAGTTGCTGCCAGTGTGATCGGGATCGCCGGCATGGCCGCCCTGCTGCTCGCACCCGGGGCGAGCTGGGACCCAATCGGGATTGCCGCCGCCTTTGTCGGCACGGCCTGCATGGCCAGCGGCACCTACCTGACGCAGCGCTGGCGGCCGACTGTGCCGCTACTGGCCTTTACTGGCTGGCAGTTGCTGATTGGCGGTCTGTTCCTGCTGCCGGTGGCCTGGCTGATCGACCCACCGCTGCCGCAGCTCAGCCCAGTGCAGTGGCTGGGCTACGTCTACCTGTCGCTGTTCGGCGCGCTGCTGGCTTATGTGCTGTGGTTTCGCGGTATTGCTCGGCTGGCACCGGTGGCGGTGTCTTCACTGGGTTTGCTCAGCCCGCTGGTGGCGGTGCTTCTCGGCTGGGCATTGCTCGGGCAAAGCATCACCGGCATGGCGCTGCTGGGCTTGATTGCGGTGCTGGGCAGCATTCTGGCGGTGCAATGGGCGGCGTCAGCCAAGCCAGCAGTTGTCGCGCCCCATGTTAAAGTCGCGCGCTGCACAACCCCGACGGCCCAAGGCGACAACTAGCGATTATGCAAACCCCGGCATTTACTGGCGAACTGGAAGACTGGAACACCCTGAACAGCAGCATCGGCTTCCCCGAGTTGCTGGTCGGCAACGGCGCAAGCCTGGCGGTATGGCGCAAGTTTGCCTATTTCTCGCTGTTCGATGAGGCGCAGACTACGCGCAATCGCCCACTCAGCCCGACCGAACTCAGCGTGTTCCGCGCCCTGGACACCAGCAATTTCGAGCAAGTGCTCAGCGCGCTGAAAAACAGCATCCGGGTCAATGCCGCGCTGACCATCAACTCCTCGTCGCCACGCCATCGCTACTTCGCCATCAAGGAAGCACTGATCCACGCCGTGCGTGCTGTGCATATACCCTGGAGCCAGATGCAGGCTGATCGCCTGACACGGATCAACAGCGCGCTGAGCCAGTACCAGACGGTGTATTCCGGCAATTACGACCTGCTCAACTACTGGGCCGTGATGCAGGCGCCGGAAGCATTTGAAGACCTGTTCAGAGGTGCGGACTCAACTTTCGATCCAGGCAACAGCCAGCGCCAGGGCCATGCCACGCGCATGCTTTATCTGCACGGCGGCATGCACCTGGTGAAGAACATCGACGGCAGCACGCGCATTCTCAACTCATCGGAAAGCACCTTGCTGGCCAGTTTCGCCATCAACCAGCTCGGCGATATTCCGCTGTTCGTCAACGAAGGCAGCAGCGCGGACAAGCTCAAGGCCATTCGCAGCAGCGACTATCTATCGTTCTGCTACAGCCAGCTGGCGCACCCCAAGGACAAGCTGTGCATCTTCGGCCACAGCCTGTCGGCGCAGGACCAGCACCTGACCCAGGCACTGCAACAGGCCGGAGTGAAAACCCTGGCCATCTCGATCTACCCGCACAACCCGCTGTTTGTCGCGCAGCAGAAGCAGCACTACGCCAGTCTGTTCACCGAACAGCAGATCGAACTGCGTTTCTTCGATGCGCTCAGCCACCCGCTGGGTGACCCTGCGCTGCGTATCGCCACTGGCGTTTAACCCTGGATCGAACGCACCAGACTCAGCTCGGCCGGCGCACGACGCTGACTGAGGTAACGGGTGCAGCTGACGCGTAGAAACGAGGCGAAATTCACCACCTCGCCGCGATAGTCCATCACCTCGTCATACAGCTTGGTGATCAGCTGATTGGTGGTCATGCCATCGACTTCGGCGATTTCGCGCAGGATGTCCCAGAACTGGTTTTCCAGGCGCAGGGTGGTGACCACGCCACGGATGCGCAGCGAGCGGGCACGCGATTCGTAGAGAATCGGATCGGCTTTGACATACAGCTCGCACATGGTTCCTCCTCGACGACAGGGTCCGGCAAGCAGACCCGATTACCCTCGTAGCCCGGATGCAATCCGGGGCCATCACTTACAGGCGCCCCCCGGATTGCATCCGGGCTAAGGGCTTAAGCACATTACAGCGTGATCTGCGTACCCAGCAGGCCAAGGAACGCCGCCAGCCAGTTGGGATGCGCCGGCCAGGCTGGCGCGGTGACCAGATTGCCCTGCACATGGGCCTGGTCCACGGCGATATCGACATAGCGCCCGCCGGCCAGGGTAACTTCCGGGCCACAGGCTGGGTAGGCGCTGCATTCGCGGCCTTTAAGCACGCCAGCAGCGGTGAGCAATTGCGCGCCATGGCAAACCGCCGCAATCGGTTTGCCAGCCTTGTCGAAGGCCTGTACCAGCGCCAGCACCTGAGCGTTCAGGCGCAGGTACTCCGGGGCGCGGCCACCGGGGATCAACAGGGCGTCGTAGTTTTCGGCCTTGACCTGAGCGAAGTCGAAATTGAGGGCGAAGTTGTGCCCCGGTTTTTCGCTGTAGGTCTGCTCGCCTTCAAAATCGTGGATGGCGGTGCGTACGCTTTGCCCGGCAGTCTTGTCCGGACACACGGCGTGCACCTGATGACCGATCATCAGCAACGCCTGAAACGGCACCATCACTTCGTAGTCTTCGACGTAGTCGCCGACCAGCATAAGAATCTTCTTCGCTGCCATGTGCCTGCTCCCTTCAATGAATTGAGAAGCACAGAGTGTTATCCCGATCCGCCCAGCGCGGGTAATAACCCGGTACTACAGAGCCAACGATAGATAGACGGTCAGCGAGGAATGGCGAAAGGCAGCAAGCAGGTTGGGTTAAGGAGCAAGGCGACGAAGCCCAACTAGGCATGCCACAGCGCGTTGGGCTTCGCTGCGCGAAGCGCCAACCTACCTGCGCACGACACACATACCAAGGCGGTACATAGCAGAAGGAAAGGCTGGATTACTCCAGCACTTCCTCATCGCGCAGCAGCACATAGGTGCAGCCAGTGTCGTCTTCCAGGTAGTCGTGCACATAGAACATCACGACTTCACCCAAGCCGGGCTGGGCGGCCACGTAGTCACCGATGTCCACGGTGAAATGGCCTTTGGAACCCGGTTTGGCTTCACACTCGATGCGCGCATTGACGAACAGCTCCGGTGCGCTGTCGCCGAAATAATCTTCACGCTCTGCCGCATCCCAGTCGGCCGGGGCTTCGAACGGGCCGCAGAACAGCACCTTGGCATCACCCAAATCCACTTCCTCGGCTTCCGGGTCCTGGTCATCCGCGCGATACACGGTGCAGTCCTGCGCGTCAGGGTTTTCCAGAATGGCCAGACGGGCCGCCAGTTGTTGCTCAGTATCCATAGGGGGCATAACGATCTCCGAGCGTAGGCGCTTAAGGTCAGGGCAAATCCAGCCAGCAGTCCATCTGCCGGCAAGGCCTAGCAGGCTATGGGCTGTTGCGCTTGCAGTGCAAGCGATGAAATGCCTACAGCCACCTTACGCAGAATATTTCGCGACGTAGAGCCTGTTTACGATCTAGCGAGCTAGAGCCATGCAAGGCAAAAAGAGGCGAGGAAGCGGAGTGTACGAGCTGTACATGAGCATTACTCGTTCCACTCGCCCCTTCGTGGTCGCGCTGAAGCGCGTTAGCCGCAAGCGGCTTCCACCCTGTTTTTAACGCGGCAGGGCCGACGCGCAGCAGATCGTAAACAGGTTCTTAATTTGGCGTTAAGACTGCAGGCAGACACTCACACCCAAGTTCACAAACGAGGTTCCGTTTATGGAGCTGCCTTGGGTGTATCAAAACACTGCACTTGCACAGATCGGCCGCGAGCAACCGCTCAGCCTTTACCTGGCCAACCATGAAAGCCCACGCCGAGCGGGGATTGAAGCCTTTATCGGCGAGCGCTTTGCCGCTCAGCATCAAGCGCGTATCCGTCACTTCATGCCCTGCCTGCTCAGCCTGGAAGATCGCGACGGGCAACTGCTCGGCGCAGTGGGCCTGCGTGGTGCCGCCAGTGGCCCGCTGTTTCTTGAACGCTACCTGCAGCAACCGGCGGAACAGGTGATTGCAGCCCAGCAGGTGACCAATGCGCCGCAACGGGCACAGCTGGTTGAGGTCGGCAACCTGGCAGCGGGCAGCCCGGGCGCTGCGCGTTTGCTGATCGTCGCCCTCACCGACCTGCTGGTGGCGCTGGGTTATCGCTGGGTGACCTTTACCGGCACCCTGGCCCTGCTCAACAGCTTCCAGCGCCTGGGCCTGACGCCCGTAGCGCTGGGCCCGGCCAATCCGGATTGCGTGGGCGATGAACTGGCGGACTGGGGCAGCTACTACGACAACCAACCGCAGGTGATGGCCGGCGACATCTACGCCGGTCACCAACGCCTGCTGCAACTGGGTGCTTACCCGCGCCTGGCTCACCACGCTTTCTATGCCCTGGAGGACATGCCTGATGTGGCCTGCCGCTGAATCACTGTTCAACCGCCTGGCCGAACTCGGCGATGCCTGCGCCCTGCGTGAAGGCCCTTGGCAACTGAGCTACGCCCAGCTGCTGCATGAGGTCGAGCAGCGCAGTGCGCAACTGCTGGAGCGGGGCGCGCGGCGCGTTGCCCTGGCCCTGGACAATGGCATCGACTGGGTGCTCTGGGACCTGGCCACCCTGCACGCCGGGCTGGTTTGCGTGCCGCTGCCGGGCTTCTTCTCCAGCGGCCAGCAGGCCCATGTGCTCGACAGTGCCAGCATCGACTGCCTGATCGGCCCGAACACTGCACTGTTCAGCGCACTGGGTTTCAGCCCTAGCGCGGCCGGCATGCTGCAACGCCCACGGGCGCAGGTCAGCACGCTGCCCGTCGGCACCTGCAAGATCACCTACACCTCCGGCACCACCGGGCAACCCAAAGGCGTATGCCTGGATATCGCCACGCAACTGGCCGTAGCCCGCAGCCTGGTGCAGGCCAGCGCCAGTTGCTCAGTCGAACGTCACCTGTGTGTGCTGCCTTTAGCCACGCTGCTGGAGAACATCGCCGGGGTCTATGCGCCGCTGCTAGCCGGCGCACAGATTGAATTAATGCCAATGGCGCAGGTCGGCCTGCTGGGTGCCAGCCAGTTCGACCTGCCGCGCTTTCTCGGCGCCCTGACCCAGGCGCAACCCAATAGCCTGATCCTCCTGCCGCAGTTGCTGCTGGCGCTGGTCAGTGCGGCCGAACGCGGCCTGCCGGTGCCGAGCTGCCTGCGCTTTATCGCCGTCGGCGGTGGCCGCGTCGCCAGCCAGTTGCTGCAACGCGCCGACGCTCTGGGGCTGCCGGTATTCGAAGGCTACGGTCTGTCCGAGTGCGCCTCGGTGGTGTGCCTGAACACCCCGGAAAAACGCCGCATCGGCACCGTCGGTCAGCCATTGCCGCACCTGCAGGTACGCCTGGGCACAGACGGCGAGGTGCTGGTCAAAGGTCCACGCTTGCTCGGTTACCTGGGCGAAGCATGCCCTGAGGCAGAGTGGCTGGGCACTGGTGACCTGGGGCATTTCGACGGGTCGTTTCTGGTGCTGCACGGGCGCAAGAAACACCAGTTCATCACCGCCTTTGGCCGCAACGTCAACCCGGAATGGGTCGAGGCCGAGCTGGTGCAGCAACTGCCGATTGCCCAGGCCTGGCTATACGGCGAAGCCCTGCCAGGCAACGTCGCCGTGCTGGTGCCGCGCTACCCGAATACCAGCGACAGCCAACTGGCTGAAGCCGTGGCCAGCGCCAACCAGGCCTTGCCCGATTACGCCCGCGTGCACCACTGGCTGCGCGCCGAACAGCCTTTCAGCAGCGCCAACCATCTGACCACCAGCAATGGCCGCCTGCGGCGTACAGCCATGCTTAACCACTACCAGCACGCCATCGAGCAATTGATGGCCACCGAATCCTGCTATGGAGATGCCTGATGAGCTTCTATGAATCCCTGCTTGAACAAACCAGCGCTGAACGCAACTACCTGCTCAGCGCGCCGATCATCGCCCAGGCCATGGCCGGCACCGTCAGCCTGAACAGCTACGTGGCCTTTCTCACTGAGGCTTATCACCACGTCAAACACACCGTGCCATTGCTGATGGCCTGCGGCGCGCGTTTGCCGGAGCGGCTGGAGTGGCTGCGCGAAGCCATCGGCGAATACATCAAGGAAGAAACGGGGCACCAGGAATGGGTGCTCAACGACATTGCCGCGTGCGGTGCGGATAAAGACGCGGTGCGCCACGGCACGCCCAAACTGCCCACCGAACTGATGGTCAGCTACGTCTACGACCGCATCGCACGGCATAACCCGGTGAGCTTCTTCGGCATGGTCAATGTGCTGGAAGGCACCAGCATTGCCTTGGCCACCCAGGTAGCCGGGGTGATCCAGGACAAGCTGCAACTGCCGAACAAGGCGTTCAGCTACCTCAGCTCCCACGGCAGCCTGGACTTGGATCACATCGAGTTCTTCAAGAAACTGATGAACCAGCTCGACAACGACGATGACAAAGCGGCAGTGGTGCACACCGCCAAAGTGGTCTATCGCCTCTACGGCGATATGTTCCGCAGCCTGCCGCTGAGCGCCTGAGGACTAGCGATGAACATTCCTGAATGCCGCGCCGTGATTACCGGTGCCAGTGGTGGAATCGGCCAGGCATTGGTCGCCGCCCTGCTGCTCGAAGGCGCCCAACTGCTGTTGGTCGGCCGCCAGCCGGAACCCCTGCAAGCATTGGCCAAAGCCCACGCGGGCAAGGTCACGGTGGTGGCGGCCGATATCTGTGAACGCAGTGGCCGTGAGGCGGTGGTCGCCGCTGCGCAACGTTTCGGCGGTATCAACACGCTGATCAATGCTGCCGGGGTCAATCACTTCGGCCTGCTCGAACAGCATGACGAAAGCGCCATCGCCGAGCTGATCACACTCAACGTCACTGCCACCCTGCAACTGACTCACCGTCTGCTGCCGCTGCTGCGGCAACAGGGTCGGGCGCTGGTGGTCAACCTCGGCTCGACCTTCGGCTCCATCGGCTACCCCGGCTTCAGCGCCTATTGCGCCAGCAAATTCGCCCTGCGCGGGTTCTCCGAAGCCCTGCGCCGTGAGCTGGCCGATACCCAGGTCAAGGTTCTCTACTTTGCCCCACGCGCCACCCAGACCAGCATGAACGCCGCCAATGTGGTGGCCATGAATGACGAGCTCAAGGTGGCCATGGACGACCCGCACAGCGTCGCCCTGCAACTGCTGGCCGCCATTCGCCGCGAGGAGGAAGAGCGCTACCTGGGCTGGCCGGAACAACTTTTCGTACGCCTCAACAGCCTGCTGCCGCGCCTGGTTGATCAGGCCCTGCGCAAACAACTGCCGATCATTCAGCGCTTTGCCCGAAGCAAACCCTAAGAGGACACACCAATGAAGCTGCTCCGTAACGCCGCCTGTGCCCTGCTCTGCCTCACCAGCCTGCCCAGCTTCGCCCTCAGCGAACAGGGCCAGACCCAGCTGCAAAACCTGCAAGACCGTTGGGCCGAGATCAACTACCAGTTGCCCAAGGAACAACGCGAAAAAGCCTTCGCCAGCCTGAGCAAACAAGCACAACAAGCCGTCGCCGCCGAGCCGAACGCGGCCGAGTTGCAGATATGGAACGGCATCATCCTCAGCACTTACGCCGGCGCCAAGGGCGGCCTGGGCGCGCTGGGCCTGGTCAAAGAGGCCAAGGCCAGCCTGGAACAGGGCCTGGCGCTCGACCCCAAGGCGCTGTCCGGCTCCGCCTACACCAGCCTCGGCAGCCTGTACTACCAGGTGCCCGGCTGGCCGGTGGGCTTTGGTGATGACGAAAAGGCCGAGGCCATGCTCAAGCAGGCGCTGGCCATCAACCCAGATGGCATCGATCCCAACTACTTCTATGGCGATTACCTGGCCCGCGCCAAACGCTTCGCAGAAGCCAAGGTTGCGCTGGAGAAAGCCCTGCAAGCACCGCCACGACCCAACCGGCAGTCGGCTGATGTCGGCCGTAAACAGGAAATTCAGGCTTTGCTGAACCAGGTCAACGCCGAGTTGCAGTGATAGGCTGTTGCGTGACGCCTGCTCTGCCAGTAGGGCACGGCAGGCGCAGCTGAAGGTTCAAATAGACAAACCGGGAATGTCTACATGCGAATTCTATTGGTCGAAGATGACAAGGCCCTCGGCGAGGGCATCCGTACTGCACTCAAGCCCGAGGGTTACACCGTTGACTGGGTGCAGGATGGCAGCAGTGCGCTGCATGCCCTGACCAGTGAAAGTTTCGAGCTGGCGATCCTCGACCTCGGCCTGCCGCGCATGGATGGCCTGCAAGTGCTCAAACACCTGCGCGCTGCCGCTAACCCGGTGCCGGTGCTGGTACTGACCGCCCGCGACTCGACCAGTGACCGCATCGCCGGGCTGGATGCCGGTGCCGACGATTACCTGGTCAAACCCTTCGATGTCGCCGAACTCAAGGCGCGCCTGCGCGCCCTGCTGCGGCGCAGTTTCAACCGTCCACAGCCGGCGTTGGAATACCGTGGCATCAGCCTCGACCCGGTCAGCCAGGTCGTCAGTTACCAGGGCCAGGCGGTCAACCTGCCGCGTAAGGAGTTTCTCCTGCTGCACGAACTGCTCGCCCAACCCGGCCGGGTGATGACCCGCGACAAGCTGCAGCAGGCCCTCTACGGCTGGGACGAAGAGCTGGAAAGCAACGCCCTAGAAGTACACGTGCACCACCTGCGCAAAAAATTCTTTCCCGAGCTGATCCGCACCGTGCGTGGCGTCGGCTACCTGGTGGATAAATAACATGCCGAAGTTGTTGCGCTCGATCCGTGCGCGCTTGCTGGTCCTGCTGCTGTCCCTGTTGAGCGTCGCCCTGGGGCTGATCAGTCACAAGATCTACAGCGATGCCAGCCATGAAGTGGAAGAACTGTTCGACGCCCAACTGGCGCAGACCTCCCGGGTGCTGATGGGCCTGGTCCGTCATGAGCTGTCCGCCGACTCGCGCCGCGACCTGCAGACTGCGCTGGATGAAGCCCTGCTGCTGAAAAACAGCCCACGCAACCTGGATGGCCTGCTGGGGCACAGTTACGAGAGCAAACTGGCCTTCCAGATGCTCGATGACAACGGTGAGCTGGTGTTCCAGTCCGCCAGCGCGCCCAAGGGCCTGCTGATGGAGATGATCAGCCAACTCGGCCTCAGTCTGCCGGCCAACGAGCAACCGGTCAGTGATCGCCTCAACCGCCTGGCCAAGTACCTCAGCGGTTATCACACCCTCAAGCTGGGTGAGCACCACTGGCGGGTCTTTGTGCTGCACGATAACGTCGACCACCACTGGGTACTGGTGGGCGAACGCGAAGATGTACGCGGCGAACTGTCCGGCAAGATCGCCCAGCGCAGTATGCAACCCCTGCTGATCGGCCTGCCGCTGCTGGCCCTGCTGCTCTGGCTGGCGGTGGGGTTTGGCTTGCAGCCCCTGCAACGCATGGCCGAGTCGATCCGCGGCCGCGCGCCGGACAACCTTGCGCCGCTGATTTTCGGCCCGCTGCCGCAGGAGCTGGAGCCCATGGGCGCTTCGCTCAATCGCCTGCTGATGCAGGTCAACCAGCTGCTGGATCAGGAAAAGCGCTTTATCGCCGATGCCGCCCACGAGCTGCGCACGCCACTGGCAGTGCTGCGCATCCACGCCCAGAACGCCCTGGAAGCCCCCGACCCGCAGGACCGCAACGATGCCCTGCGCCAGCTCGGCACAGGCGTCGAACGCGCCACCCGGGTAGTGGCGCAATTGCTGACCCTGGCGCGCCTGGACCCCAACGTGGTGCAACTGGCGATGGGCGAACTGGACCTGCTCGGCTTTGTGCGCAACGAGCTGGCAGAACTGATCCCGCTGGCCCTGGCGCGTCATCAGGAACTCGACCTGGATGCTCTGGAACCGGCGGATTATCAGCTGATCGCCGATGGCCCGAGCCTCGGCACCCTGCTGCAGAACCTGATCAGCAATGCCGTGCAATACACCCCGGACGGCGGCCGTATTCGGGTGCAACTGGACGCCCAGGCAGACGCCATCATCCTGCGCGTACAGGACAGCGGCCCGGGCGTGAATGAGGCACAGCGGGAAAAACTCTTCGAACGCTTCTATCGCCTCGGCGCGGGCCAGGGCGCCGGCCTTGGCCTGTCCATCGTGCGCCGGGTGGTTGAGCTGCACCGTGGCAGCATCAGCCTCGGTGACTCACCGCTGGGCGGTTTAGAAGTCGCTGTGCGTCTGCCCAGACGCTAACGCGTGCTACCGCGGCGTTGTGCCCGCTCTTCACGGCGGGCCTGCTGCTGCACTTCGGCGAGCACTTCCTGCACGTAGTCGATATGCCGGTTGGACAGCGCGCGGGCGTCCTCGGCGCGGCCTTCGATAATCGCCTGGTACAGCGTGCGGTGCTGCTCGATCAGCATGTCGCGGGTTTCATCACGCTGGGCGTACATGCCGCCGATATTGGTCACCACGTTACGCTTGAGCAGGTCGAACAGCCCACGAATGGTGTGCAACAGCACAGCGTTGTGGCTGGCTTCGGCAATCGCCAGGTGGAAGTTGGCATCGGCGGCGCCCTCTTCGGCGCGGGTCACCTTGCCGCTGCGGCTGTAGCAATCCTGCAGCGCCGCGAAGGCGTCGGTCAGGCGCTGGCGATCCAGCTCGGTGGCGCGCTGCGCAGCATAAAAAGCACAGGAACCTTCCAGGGTGTGGCGAAACTCCAGCAGGTCGCGCTGCGCGTCGGGGTTGCGTTCCAGCAGGTGCAACAGCGGGTCACTAAAGGTCGAACCCAGGCTCTCGGCCACATAGTTGCCGCCGCCGTGACGGCTGACCAGCAAGCCTTTGGCCGCCAGCTTCTGGATCGCTTCACGCAGCGACGGCCGGGAGACACCGAACTGCTCGGCCAGCACCCGCTCGGCGGGCAAGCGTTCACCAGCCTTGAGCGTGCCTTCGAGAATCATGGTTTCCAGTTGGCTGACGATATCGTCCGACAAACGGCGCTGGCGCACCGATCCCACTTCCATATCCCGCACTCCACTGGTTTGACCACCTGCCGTGGGCCTTTGCGGCCCGCTGTCGGCAAGCCTATCGCCGCTGATCCGGCCTCGCAAGACGCACCCTTACGACCAAAGTCGTAAGGCAGCTAATTGACAGTTCGACGGCCGCACTTTTACCCTGACCGCGCAGTCTTGTAAATTGGTATTACCAATTAACCACACTAAAACAATTCCAAGAATCCTACGAGGTCTCCCCCATGCCGGCTCTATTGCTTATATCCGCCGCAGCGCTACAGCCCGATGCGTACCCGCATTCACCCATGCGCACCGCGCAGCGTTAAGGAGAGACCACTATGTCGACAGGTCTTCTTGCCCTACTGGCGTTTTCGCCCATCCTGCTCGCCGCCATTCTGCTGATCGGCCTGCGCTGGCCAGCCAAACATGCCATGCCCCTGGTCTACCTGCTCACCGCCGGCGTCGCGCTGTTCGCCTGGGACATGAGCTTCAACCGCGTGCTGGCCTCCACCGTGCAGGGGTTGCTGATCACCCTCGGCCTGCTGTGGATCATCTTCGGCGCGATTCTGCTGCTTAACACCCTCAAGCATTCCGGCGGCATCACCGCAATTCGCGCCGGCTTTGCCACCATCAGCCCGGATCGGCGCATCCAGGCGATCATCATCGCCTGGCTGTTTGGCTGCTTTATCGAGGGTGCGTCCGGCTTCGGCACACCTGCGGCCATCGCTGCACCGCTGCTGGTGGCCATCGGTTTCCCGGCCATGGCGGCGGTGATGCTCGGCATGCTGGTGCAAAGCACGCCGGTGTCCTTCGGCGCGGTGGGCACGCCAATCATCGTCGGCATCAACACCGGATTGGATAGCGCCACCATCGGCGCGCAGCTGGTTGAACAGGGTTCGTCCTGGGCGCAGTTTCTGCAGTTGATCACCAGCGAAGTGGCGATCATTCACGCCGTTGTCGGCACCGTGATGCCGCTGGTGATGGTGCTGATGCTGACGCGTTTCTTCGGCACCGAAAAAAGCTGGAAAGCCGGTTTTGCCGTGCTGCCATTCGCCATCTTCGCCGGCCTGGCGTTCACCATCCCCTACGCCCTGACCGGCGTATTTCTCGGTCCGGAATTCCCGTCACTGGGCGGCGGTTTGATTGGTTTGGCGATTGTCACCAGCGCTGCACGTGTGGGCTTTCTGCTGCCGAAAACCACCTGGGATTTCGCCCCGGCAGACAAATGGCCAGCCGAGTGGCTGGGCACCGTGGAGATGAAGCTCGACCAACTCACCGCCAAACCGATGAGCGCCCTGCGCGCCTGGCTACCCTACGTACTGGTCGGCGTGCTGCTGGTGATCAGCCGGGTATTCCCCGAGGTGAGCGCCGCGCTGAAAGCGGTGATGTTGAACTTCCCTGACCTGCTCGGTGAAACCGGGATCAGCGCCAACTTCCAGCCGCTGTACCTGCCAGGCGGGATTCTGGTGACCGTGGTCATCGCCACCTTCTTCTTCCACGGCATGAAACTGCGCGAGTTGGGTACTGCGGTAAAAGAATCGTCCAGCGTGCTGCTCAGTGCCGGCTTCGTGTTGCTGTTTACCGTGCCGATGGTGCGCATCCTGATCAACTCCGGCGTCAATGCCGCCGAGCTGTCGAGCATGCCGATCCTGATGGCGCGCTGGGTAGCCGACAGCGTGGGCGGCATCTATCCGCTGCTGGCACCGAGCGTGGGTGCCCTGGGCGCCTTTATTGCCGGCTCCAACACCGTTAGCAACATGATGTTCAGCCAGTTCCAGTTCGGCGTGGCCAGCAGCCTGGGCATCTCCAGCGCGCTGATTGTCGCGGTGCAGGCGATTGGCGCTGCGGCCGGCAATATGGTGGCGATCCACAACGTTGTCGCCGCCTCGGCCACTGTGGGTCTGCTCGGCCGTGAAGGCAGCATCCTGCGCAAGACCGTCTGGCCTACCCTGTACTACGTGCTGTTTACCGGCCTGATCGCATTGTTCGCGGTGTATGGGCTGGGCGTCAGCGACCCGCTGATGGCGAGTTGATACACGCCGCACTGCGCGCTGCCGGAGCGGCGCGCAGTGACGTTTCGCTACAACCCTTTTTCCTGCTTGGGTGATTCCATGATCATTTCTGCCTCCACCGACTACCGCGCCGCCGCCCAGCGCCGGCTGCCGCCGTTTCTGTTTCACTACATCGACGGCGGCGCTTACGCCGAGCACACCCTCAAGCGCAACGTCGCCGACCTGGCGGACATTGCCCTGCGCCAGCGTGTGCTGCGCAACATGTCGGAACTGAGCCTGGAAACCCGCCTGTTCAACGAAACCCTGAGCATGCCGGTGGCCCTGGCCCCGGTCGGTCTGACCGGCATGTACGCCCGTCGCGGTGAAGTGCAGGCCGCCAAGGCCGCCGCCGCCAAGGGCATCCCCTTTACCCTGTCGACCGTTTCGGTGTGCCCGATTGAAGAAGTCGCGCCGGCCATCGACCGGCCGATGTGGTTTCAGCTGTATGTGCTGAAAGACCGCGGCTTTATGAAAAATGCCCTGGAGCGAGCCAAGGCCGCTGGCGTCACCACCCTGGTATTTACCGTCGACATGCCGGTGCCCGGCGCACGTTACCGCGATGCCCATTCCGGCATGAGCGGCCCGAACGCCCCCGTACGCCGCATGCTGCAAGCCATGACCCACCCACGCTGGGCCTGGGATGTCGGCCTGCTCGGCAAGCCCCATGACCTGGGCAATATCTCCGCCTACCGTGGCAACCCCACGGGCCTGGCCGATTACATCGGCTGGCTGGGCAACAACTTCGATCCCTCGATCAGCTGGAAGGACCTGGAATGGATTCGCGAGTTCTGGGACGGCCCGATGGTGATCAAGGGCATCCTCGACCCGCAGGACGCCAAGGACGCGGTGAGCTTCGGCGCCGACGGCATCGTCGTCTCCAACCACGGTGGCCGTCAGCTCGATGGCGTGATGTCCAGCGCCCGTGCCCTGCCGGCAATTGCCGATGCGGTGAAAGGTGAGCTGGCGATTCTCGCCGACTCCGGCATCCGCACCGGCCTGGATGTGGTGCGCATGATCGCCCTCGGCGCGGACACGGTGATGCTCGGCCGCGCATTCATCTACGCCCTGGCCGCCGACGGCGGCGCAGGCGTGAGCAACCTGCTGGAGCTGATCGAGAAGGAAATGCGCGTGGCCATGGTACTGACCGGTGCCAAGTCGATCAGCGAGATCAATGCCGATTCATTGGTGCGCGAACTGGGCCGCTGACTGACCGCTGCCCCGCTTTTGTAGGAGCTAGCTTGCTGGCGATGCCTCTGCTGTCGCCAGGCAGCAGCCGCTCCAGGCGGTTTGCTGCATGTCCCCCATCCGTGGAGGTCACAAGCTGGCTCCTACAGATCAAAGATCAATTGCTGTATCCCGGAGCACCTATGAGCCTGCCCAGCGCATTTCTCACCGCCATCGAACGCCTGATCCCTGCCGAGCGCCGTTTCGACGACCCGCTGTCGACCTTGGCCTTTGGCACCGATGCCAGCTTCTACCGGTTAATCCCCAAACTGGTGGTGCGCGTCGAGGCAGAATTAGAGGTGGTTGATCTGCTCAAACTGGCCAGCGCGCATCAGGTGCCGGTGACCTTCCGCGCCGCCGGCACCAGCCTGTCCGGCCAGGCCATCAGCGACTCGGTGCTGATTGTGCTGGGCGATAACTGGAACGGTCGGGAAATCCGCGGCCAGGGCAGCCAGATCCGCCTGCAACCAGGGGTGATCGGTGCTCAGGCGAATGCCGTACTGGCGCCCTTTCAGCGCAAGATCGGCCCTGACCCGGCGTCGATCAACGCCTGCAAAATCGGCGGCATCGTCGCCAACAACGCCAGCGGCATGTGCTGCGGAACGGCACAGAACAGCTACCACACCCTCGCCGGCATCCGTCTGGTGCTGGCCGACGGCACGGTGCTGGATACTGAAGACCCGCTTAGCGTCACGCGCTTCTTTTCCACTCATGCGAACCTGCTGACGCAACTGAACGAGCTGGGCAAACAGACCCGTGCCAACAGCGCACTGGCGGCAAAGATCCGCCACAAATACCGGCTGAAAAACACCACCGGCCTGTCGCTTAACGCCCTGGTGGATTTCGACCAGCCGCTGGATATCCTCAGCCACCTACTGGTCGGCTCCGAGGGCACCCTGGGCTTTATCAGCGCGGTGACCTACAACACCGTGCCCGATCACCCGCACAAGGCCAGCGCCCTGCTGGTGTTCCCCGATGTCGAGAGTTGCTGCCGTGCGGTGACGCTGCTCAAGCAGCAGCCGGTATCCGCCGTTGAACTGCTCGACAGGCGCAGCCTGCGCTCGGTGCAGGACAAGCCCGGCATGCCGGAATGGGTCAAGGGCTTGTCCGACAGCGCCTGCGCGTTGTTGATTGAATCGCGCGCCGCCAGCCAAAGCCTGTTGCACGAGCAGTTGCAGTTGATCATGGCGTCCATCGCCGACTTCCCCCTGGAAAAGCAGGTGGATTTCAGCGAAGACCCGAGCGTTTACAACCTGCTGTGGAAGATCCGCAAGGACACCTTCCCCGCCGTCGGCGCGGTGCGTCAGACCGGCACCACGGTAATCATCGAGGACGTCACGTTTCCCATCGAACAGCTGGCCGAGGGCGTCAATCGCCTGCTCGCGCTATTCGATAAACACGGTTACGACGAAGCGATCATTTTCGGCCACGCCCTGGAGGGCAACCTGCACTTCGTCTTCACCCAGGGCTTTGACAGCGAGGCGGAAAAGACCCGCTACGAAGCCTTTATGCAGGACGTCGCGCAACTGGTGGCGGTGGAGTTCGGCGGCTCGCTGAAAGCCGAGCACGGCACCGGGCGCAATATGGCACCCTTTGTCGAGCTGGAATGGGGCACTGATGCCTACCAGCTGATGTGGCAAATCAAACGGCTGCTCGATCCCCAGGGCATCCTCAACCCGGATGTGATCCTCTCCGAGGATCGCGACATTCACCTGAAGAACCTCAAGCCGCTGCCGGCCGCCGACACAATCGTCGACAAGTGCATCGAGTGCGGTTTCTGTGAGCCGGTCTGTCCATCCAAAGGGCTGACCCTGAGCCCACGCCAGCGCATTGTGATCTGGCGCGACATTCAGGCGAAAAAACGCGCCGGCATCGACACCCGCGAGCTGGAGACGGCCTATCAGTACCAGGGCATCGACACCTGCGCCGCCACCGGACTGTGCGCCCAGCGCTGCCCAGTGGGCATCAACACCGGCGATCTGGTGCGCCAACTGCGCGGCCATAACGCTAACAGCCCACGCAGCGCCGACTGGCTGGCGAATAACTTCCACCGCGCCATACAGGGTGCGCGACTGATGCTGCATGTGGCCAACGGCGCACGCATGCTGATGGGCGCGCCGCTGCTGAGCCGGACTTCGGCGGTGCTGAGCAAGGCCAGCCTGGGTCGCGTGCCGCAGTGGTCGCCCGCGATGCCGCAAGCGGTGCAACGCCTGCAAGTGCCGGCCGTAGTAGCGGATACCCGACCACGGGTGGTCTATCTGGCCGCCTGTGTATCCCGCGCCATGGGCCCGGCGGCAACCGATGCCGAGCAAATGCCGCTACTCGACAAGACCCGCGCGCTGCTGGAAAAAGGCGGTTTTCAGGTGGTGTTCCCGGCGGAGCTGGACAGCCTCTGCTGCGGCCAGCCGTTTGCCTCCAAAGGCTATGCCGAACACGCCGAGCGCAAGAAACAGGAGCTGATCGACGCGTTGCTCAAGGCCAGCCGTGGCGGCCTTGATCCGATCTACTGCGACACCAGCCCCTGCACCCTGCGGCTGATGCAAGACGGCCTCGACAGCCGCCTGAACCTGCATGACCCGGTGAAATTTATCCGCGAGCAGTTGCTCGACCGCCTGCATATCACCCCGCAGAACAAACCGGTCGCCGTGCATGTCACCTGCAGCACCCAGCATCTGGGCGAAGCGCAGGGCCTGATCGATATCGTTAGGCGCTGCACCTCAGAGGTGGTGATTCCCGAAGGCATTCACTGCTGCGGCTTTGCCGGCGACAAGGGCTTCACTACGCCCGCGCTGAACGATCACGCCCTGCGCAGCCTGAAGTCAGCGGTGCAATATTGCGAAGAAGGCATCAGCACCAGCCGCACCTGCGAAATCGGCCTGAGCCAGCACGGCGGCATTGATTACCACGGGCTGGTCTATCTGCTGGATCGGGTCAGCCACGCCAGGCCTTGAGTGACCAACGGCCCGGTCGCCGAGTGAGGGCTTTCTATACTGAAAGCCCTACACCACCGCTGGAGCCATGCCATGCGCCGCCTTGCCACGTTCCTTGCTACCGTACTCCTCAGCACTTCGCTCTGGGCCATGCACTGCCCGGCGGATATGGCCAAGATCGATGGCCTGCTGAAAACCGACCCACCAAGCGACGCCACGGTACTCGCGCAAGTGCAGCAGCTACGCGCCGAAGGCGAAGCCCTGCATAAAGCCGGTAACCACAGCGAATCGGTCAGAGTGCTGGGCGAAGCACTGCAACTGCTCAAAGCCAGCGAATAACCCGAACAGCGGCAGGCAAAGCGCTGGTTAAAGCGCCTGCCCTAACAGGCTGAGCGCCACGCGGCGCACCTGCGCCAGGTCAATCGGTTTGGCCAGGCAAGCCTGGGCGCCGCGCCGACGCGCTTCGGCAAACACCGCCTCATCCGCCGCCGCACTGATCACCAACACCGGCACCGCCTGCAACCGAGGGTTAAGGCGCATGGCATCCAGCACCTGCATACCGTCGCCATCGGGCAGATCCAGGTCGAGCAACAGCAGGGTCGGCGTGCATTGCTCCAGCTCAGCCAGCGCCCGCTGCACCGAGCCGGCGCCACGCACCTCGGCAAATTCACGCAAGGCTTCCTGAACCACCTTGAGGCAGGCCGGGTGATCTTCCACACACAGCACCTCGGCCAGCTGCTTGGGCTGCGCCGATATGGGCTGCACATCGGCAACCGCCTGCGCGGTCGGTGCCGCAGCGCCGGGCAGGTCGATCCAGAAACGGCTGCCCGCGCCGGCAGTGCTGCTAAAGCCCATCTCGCCAGCCATCAGGGTAGCCAGTTCACGGCACAGCACCAGGCCAATTCCGGTACCGGGAATGCTGGAATTTTCCCGACCCAGACGCTGGAACGGCTGGAACAACCCCGCCTGCTGTTCAATGCTCAGCCCCGCACCGTTGTCTTCGACCCACAGCCGCACGCAATCCGAGCGCACCTCGTAACCCAGACGAATCAACCCCTGTGGGCTGTTGTACTTGATCGCGTTGGACAGCAGGTTAAGCATCACCTGACGCACCCGACGCATATCCGCCTGCACATACAGGCCGGCGCCGGCGTCAGCCAGCACCTGCAGCTGCAGCTGGCGTTGTTGCACTTCCGGTTGTACCAACTCGGCGCAGCCATGCAGCAGCGCGCCAACTTCCACCGGTTGCAACTTGAGCTGCTGACGGCGGCTCTCGATGCTCGACAGGTCGAGAATATCGTCCACTAGAGAGGTCAGGTGGCGGCTGGCATTAACGATCTCACGGGCATAGTCGGCCTCCTGCTTGGCATCGGGCTTGTCCTGGGCCTCCAGCTCGATCAACTGACCAAAACCGTAGATCGCGTTGAGTGGCGTACGCAGCTCGTGGCTCATGCTTGAGAGGAAGCGGCTCTTGGCCTGACTGGCTGCCTGGGCCTCCAGGCTCGTGCGGCGCAGGTCTTCCTGCACCTGCTTGAGACGGGTGATATCGACATGCGTTCCGGCCGCGCGCAAGGCACGCCCGTCAGCATCACGTTCCAATACCTTGCCGCGGCTGAGCAGCCACACATAGTCACCCTGCGCATCGGCGTAGCGGTACTCCGCCTCGAAACGATCCTCGCCACTACTGGCAAACAGCTGGCGCAAGTGACGGATGCGTTCCAGGTCATTGGGGTGCACGCGCTGGTTGAACTCGCTGAAGGTCATGCGCGCCTGCGTCAGCCCGAAGCGTTTGAGGAAACGCTCGCTAAGGCTGATGCTCATGCTTTGCGCGTCGACCTCCCAGAGGCTTTCAGTGGTGCTTTCCAGCACCAACTGGAGAATCCGCTGCGCCTCGACCCGCTGCACCTCACTGGCCTGCAATTGCTCGCCGGTCTGCTGCACGGCCGTGGCCATACTCGTCAACTCATCGATCTGGCTATTCGGCGCCGCCGGCTGGTAGTTGCCCTGGCCCAGCTCGCGCATCATGCCGACAACCCCATCAATCGGCTGTACCAGTTGCTGGCTCAGCTGCCGCGAACGCAGCCACATCAGGGCGAAGAACAACAGGTAGAACAGCACCAGCCCCAAAATCAGCAGATAGCCGATGTGCAGGTAACGCTCAGCCAGGCGGTTGGTCTCGCTGAAGATATTGGCTTCATCCACCACCAGCAGCAGCTGCCAGCCGGTCTGCGGAATCTCGCTCCAGGCAATCAGCTGCTTGCGCCCACCGAGCATGACCTCCTGCACATTGCCCTGACCAGCTGCCATGGCCTCCAGCAGCGGTTGCATGCCGGCACGCTTGGCCAGATTGAAGTCCTCAGGCTTGAGCACCTCACGACGCACGGCCTCGGCATAGGAGTACTCAGTCAGCTCGCGCAGACCGAAGTCCTCCTCGCCTGCACTGGGCAGGGCCATGATGTTGTGATCACGGCTGACCAGCATGGCGTAACCGTTCCAGGGCACATCCAACTCACCGATTTCTGTGAGCATTTGCCCAACCGTGATATCCAACCCCACCACACCTTCGAGGAAATCATCGCGATACACCGGCGCCACCGCCGACATCATCCACCCCAGCCCCGCCGGATCCAGATACACATCGGTCCAGGCCACTTTGCGCTCGGGGTTGTGCTTGGCGTCCGCCAGGTAATAGAAGTTGTAATCCGGTATCACCATGTCATGGGGATACTGCTCCGGCGTCATAAAGAAGGGATAAATGCGGTTGTAGCTGTCCCAGGTATTGAAATAGGCCGCCGCCACCCGTGGGTTGGCCGCCTGGATCGAGCGCATCAACGGATCGAGTTGCGACAGACGCAGCGCCTTGGCATGGTCCTGCTGCGCCACAGGCGTGCTGTTGGCATAAAAGGATGCCGCACGACCATCGTCACTGCGGGTATAGAACACCCCGTTGTCCGTCAACGCATGACGCTGGCGCTCCAACTCATCTGGCTGGAAGCCCTGATTGAGCAGGGCATTCAGCGCCGCATCACGAAAAATCTGCACCTGCGCTTCCACCGAACGCAAACGCCCGTCGATCACCTGACCTTCACGCATCACCGCAGCCGACAGGTCATCCAGCGCGCTCTCCTGCAAATGCTCGATCTGCGCATCACGAATGGCGGCGTTGCTCAGCAGATACACCGTGATCAACACCGACTCGACCAGAATCAGCGGGATCAGGGCACTCTGCACAAACGCGCGCCAGATCCATTGACGCAGGGGATAACGCGGTGAACGCGGCATACGGCAATCTCATTCAGAACAGTCGGTTATGCAGGTGGCAATCATAGCCGGCAACGACCTGGAGCGTCCGCAGACAAATGCCGGGTCGACGCTGTGGAACCTTTGGCGTAAACTCGCGTCCCAGTACCAGCAGCAAAAGCTTTGGGGTCGATTAGGATTCGACGCCGGTAGCGAAGCTCGAGGTGCATGCCGACTTGGTAACAGAAGTCGTAAATCCACTGTTGCAACTTTCTATAGTTGCCAATGACGAAAACTACGAGGGCTACGCTCTCGCTGCGTAAGCGGCGCGACTAGTCCTTCTGGTAGCTTCGGCTCCAGCGATCACTAGGGGATGCCTGTAAACCTGAAGTGATTGTCATGCAGAACAGGATCGCCGCGTAGTACGTTGTGGACGAAGCGGCTAAAACTTACACAACTCGTCCAAAGCACCCTGCCCGTCGGGCGGCTGCGGATTAACTCAATAGACACGGCTAAGCATGTAGTACCGACAGTGGAGAACTGGCGGACGGGGGTTCAAATCCCCCCGGCTCCACCAAATGAAAATAGCCTAAACCCTTGATTATCCTAGAGATTTTCAAGGGTTTTTGCTTTCTGGGGATAGCGACTGTCCCGAAAGTGTCACACCTGCCCTAGAAACGAAAAAACCGGCTAAAAAGCCGGTCTCTTCACCCAAGGCTGAGGCTGAACTGAATCGGCCCGCCAAGGGTTGAGCTGTAAACGTAGTATTGCCCAACTCGATATGCGATCAAAACTTTCCTATTCCAAAAACTCCAGCCAACGGACTCAACCTTACTGCCTCGGCCAGATGCTCAGGGGCCAAGTGTGAATAGCGCATGGTCATAGCCAAGCTGGAGTGACCCAGAATCTTTTGCAGGGTGAGGATGTTTCCGCCCTTCTGTATGAAGTGACTGGCAAAGGTGTGGCGCAGGGCGTGGCTGGCCTGTCCTTTGGGCAGCTGAATTCCTGACCGAACCAAGGCACGACGAAACGAACTGATTGAGCCTGTGAACGGGCCATGACGCTTCCAGTGCGCCCTTATGAATGTCTCTAGGGTCGGATCAATCGGAACAGTTCGGACGCGGCTGGATTTGGTCTTGCTGTAAGTAACCGATCCATTACGCAACCTTGCTGGGGTTAGCCCTTCTGCCTCAGACCAGCGCGCGCCAGTGGCAAGGCAAAGCAAGGTGATTGGTTCTACATGAGGGTTGTCCGAGTGTTTGCGGATAGCGTCCAGCAGAATGGTTACCTGATCATCTGTGAGCCAGGACAATTCACGCTCATCAATTCGGAATGGTTTCACCAGTTCCAGTGGGTTGGCGTAGTCGATCTGACCAAGGCCGCGCAGTTCATTGAAGACAGCACGCAGGTAGCCCAACTCATTATTGAGGGTCTTTGGACTGGTGCCCTTTTCAGAGCGGACGCGCCGATCATGGGCGTAAACCGAAGCATCCAGCTTGGCAGCAACCGGATTGCGAAGCCGAACGCAAAGAGCATCAAGTTTGGATTTTCTGCGAAAGCCATCCTTGAGCATGTGGCCGTGGAGGTCATACCAGAGCGTGACCAGTTCCGAGAGCTTGCGCCGGTCTGATGCCTTGGGATTCCAGCCAGCATCCTTGGCCTTGTTGGACTGAATGAAAATCTCATAGCGGAGTGCTTCAGCCTTGGTATCAAACAGCTTGCGGAAACGCTGTCCACGAATAGGCTGAACATCTGCAAGCCAGCGGCCATCCTCGCGACGCTTAACACTCATATTGCACGCCCCCACCGGACATGGCGTTCTTCAAGGATGCCTTTGATGTGCCTATAGAGCTTGTCTTCGTCCATGCCCTTTGAGGCGTAGTGGTCACGGATTACAGGCCAGCAGTCCCAATCCTTGAGGGTGTGAAATGCTCGTCTAGCGCCCACTCGCTCCCGTGCCAGCAGGCTTACGAAGTTTCCCAGGAAGAGTTCCACGTTCTTGCCGGAGAAGCCGCGCGAGGTTTTGTAATGGCGCTTGTACTCGGTGTCATCCAGTAGCGAATCAACCGGCAGATCGACGCGGACGTCATCACGAATCATCGTCCAAAACGGATCGTAGTAGCCCTTTCTGCAGATCAACTTGAACTGGCACAGGCCATAGCGCCAAAGGCCGTCAAGGTGGGCTGCTAGGCCGTCAAACGACGATGTGTCGATAACCTTGCCGGTGTGCAGATCGACTGAGCCGCTCGCAAATTGCTGAATGATCGAATGGTGATAGCGAAGCTCAACGCGCCACACGTCTTGGGCCGGGTTGTAATTGTCCGGGTCGTTATCGTCGAAGCTGTCACGACGCTTCCAAACGGTTTCCCAATAGTCGAGTTTGTCAGCGGCGCGGGCTTGCTCGGTCTTGTTGTAAATGCAGAGCTGAACGCCACTGGCAGAGCCGAACATGGACGTTTCCCCGCGTCCGTAAACGCTGGATTTAGTGGCCCAGTTGATTTCATTGATGCCGCTGATGTCGCGGTGTGTGCGTGCCCTACAGTGCATGCGCGCCACCAGATCAGCCGAAGGCGTCCAGCCTTGCAGATCAAGCGCAAGGTGAACCGCACACTGGTTAAGTTCAACATGGGTCAGCACTTGGCCGGCGTAGAAATCTAACCGGGCCTGCAGGCGGTCAGGCGACAGACTGTCGATTGCATGGGGCGACACTTCGATTTTCAGGTGTGGGCCGATGTTCTCTAGCTTGGCGTTGAAGTTCTTAACCAAGAGGATGATCCCGAGGTCAGCATTCTGCAGCTTGTACTGATAGCCCGAGTCACGCCCTACCCTGCCTGCGTGCCAGCGTTGTCCGGCAAAATCCACCAAGGTGCCCGGCTTGTCGAACAGCGCCATGATTTCCGGGCGGATCATGCCCCGGTATAGCTGGCGCACGGTATCGACGCCGCAACGGAGCAAGCGAACGCCGGACAGATCGACCAGCTTGTAGTTGCCCGGATCGACAAACAAGCGTCCGCCCCTGTCTTCCTCTGCTGTCAGGACGTTCAAACGTTTGAAGTCTTTAACGGTTGCCATTTAGTCACCTAATGCTGAGTAATGCGGGAGTTAATGTCTTGTTATCTGACGTGTTACAGGGACGTCAGCGCACCGGCGCGAGCCTCGCTCGCGCCGTCGTTCTGAACCGAGCCACTCCCGCGCTCGCGAGTACGCGCCTCACCGCTGTCGCGCGCTCGCGCGCCTCGTGCCTCGGCGTGCGAACGAACGACAGCCGTGGCGCACAGCTCTTGCTCAATCAGGGTTATGGGGTCTGTTCCTGGGCTTGGCTTTTGCGCATGGCAGGCTTGTTCCAGGGTGATGGGGAACACCTGCGGGCGACCATCGGGAGGCAGGTTGGCAAACCACAGGAAGGCGCTGAGCAGCACCAGAAACAGCATGTGCATGCAGTCTGCGAAATGCAGCGGTGCGGGCCGGGAGAAGCACACCAAGGGCGCTGCCCTTGTCATCCCGCTCTTGCCGCCGAGGGCTCGGGAGCATGGGGTGGTGAAGCTACCCCACACTCCGGTTGTCAGGCTGTTCATAGGCACACCGTGTCAAGGGTGCGCTGCGCCCGTGCTTCCGTTCGACGGAACGGTGGAGCTGTTCCGACGAGCCGGGAGCGCGGCCCTTGACCCGTCAGAATGGGTCAGGGACATACGGCCCAGTACGTTGCCGGAACGCTGCCGGTCGCGGTGCCGTATCGCCCTGATAGTGCAGATATCTTCGAAATAGAACTCGTTCGGGTTGCGTGTGCTGGAACTGATCTCAACGCCCAGGAAGCACGGAGCACCTTGCATGTCCGGCATAGGTAGAAGCACACCGACGATGTGAATGCATTGCCAGAAAGACTCCGGCTCAGCGTCCCAGGTGGTTTCGACCAGCGCGGTCTTACCGACGAAGCTCAGGGCCGTAGCCGTGTCGAGCTGGATACGTGGCTTACGCATGGTGGCGCTCTCCTTCCATGGACTTGGCTTGGCCCTGGATCAGCTGAGGCAGAGGCAGGCGGCTTAGCACCTTGCCTGATGTGCAACGGGCACGGCTGCGAATAACCGGAAGAGTGCGGATGGTGCGGATGGAGTCGAAGTAGGTTTCATCCGGGAAATCAGCGCTGCCGATGACAGGAACAGTCAGAAAGTACCCGATGTCGTTAACACCATGGACGGGCAAGACAACCCCAACGATGTGCTTGAAACGCCACATAGGCTCGGGATCACCGTCCCACTCAAGCTCGACGTGGACAGGTTTGCCGATGTAGCCAACAGCGGTAACGGCATCCAGGGTATGAGTTGGGCTAGGCATGGCTGTAGTCCCCCGCTTTGAACTCGGTTTTACCCTTGAGCAGATCGGCACGCAGGCGGGCGAGGTTGACCATGCGGAAGTCGGCCAGCCGCATACTGGGGACGGTGCCGTTGTCCACCCAGTCGATTGCTTCCTCAATTGATATGCCGCTCATCTCGGCGAAGGTCTTAACGCTGCACAGGTCCAGGCTGTCATCACTGATCATGGGGTTTCTCCTGCAGGGGCTGTTCCTTGGCGAAGCTGGCTTCCAGGCGCACGACCATTTCAGCGTTCATCGAGCGGCGTGAAGCGTGGGCGGCTTGTTCGATCTGGAGGCGCAGTGCTGGCGGCACACGCAGCTTGAATTGCGGGTCTGTTCGGCTCATGTGCCCTACTCCTCATCCAGCAGCTGCTGCACCAGCCGCACGACGTTAACCATGGTGCGTTTGCCCACCTTCTTAGAAGGCAGGTAGCCGCGTTCCACCCAGGTGCGGACGACGATTGGCTCATCGCCCATGCCGATCCACTCGGCGAACTTTGGCCAGGGCATCAGGGGTGGCGCACCGTGCAGCTTTTGAGGGTCGAGACCTTCCGTATCCATAAGCTTTAATCCACTATGTTCGGCATTAAACCCACTCGCAATGGGAAATATTTAACCACAGAGGAATTATTTACCACAGCGGTTCATTGGTCAATAATTTCCCAATTATAGTTTTCTATATGACAACAACAGCAGATAGAGCGCGGCTATTACTGAAAAAGCTAGGCCCAAAGAAGACCAGCGCGCACGGCGGGGACTACGAGAGATGGAGAAGTGTGAGCAAAGGGGTAGTGAGAGTAAGTACTGAGGAAATAGATGTGCTGGTCAAAATCTACCCGCAATATGCACTATGGCTAGCAAGCGGTCACATCGCCCCAGAAATAGGACAAACGAGTCCTGAGTATGATCAGGCTGAGCACTCGGAATTAGTCGAACAAAAATGGGGATAAAGATCAGAAAAGAAGTGGCAAAGCGCTGGTTTATAAAACTCAGGGACGAATAGGTGCCGAAAAATGAACGTAGATATCTATAAATGCTTTATTGCATCTCCAGGCGACACTATTGAAGAACGCGATGTATGTGATCGTATTTTTGGAGAAATAAATAGCACTTTAGGCCAAACACTAAACTTTAGAATCGAATCAAAGAGATGGGAAAAAGACGCCCGGCCTAGTTTTGGCTCTGACGGGCAAGACGTCATTAACAAACAATTACTTAATGAGTACCAAATTTTTATTGGAATAATGTGGAATAGATTTGGGGCGCCAACACCAAGGGCAGAATCAGGAACAGAAGAAGAATTTCAACAAGCTTTTGAAAAATGTAAATCAAAAGGCGATGTTGAAATCATGATGTATTTTAATTCCGCATTAGCCGATGTAAACACTCTTGATCTTGATCAAGTTCAAAAAGTTAGAGACTTTAAGAAAAAAGTTGCTGCACTAGGGGGGCTATATCATAGCTACTCAGGAACAGTAGAATTCGAAAGAAAACTAAGATCACATTTGCACAGTTTTTTCTCAGAAAAACTGGGAAAAAAAAACATCACCGAAAAACCAAATTCTATAGATGAAAAAAATCAAGAATATCCTAAATTTGAATCTGTATATCAAGAACTAAGCTCTAGATTAAGTGACTCCTTAAAATTATTCTCTAACCAGCCTACGATATGGGTTGATCCTGTACTTAGCAAATCGAATGAAATCTCTAAAAGTGCTACAGAAAATTTCGCATCAAGAGTAAATGTAGCGGAGATAATAGAAGAGCCTGAATCAACAATAATTAAAGCACCACCACAATTTGGACTAACAAGCCTTGCACACCACCTAGTACTTGAGTCATGGAAGAAAGGTTCAACATGGGTATATTTAGATGCAAGAACAGCTAAAAGAGACGCCATAAGAAAATGTGTAGAGAAAGAACTAAGAAAACTCAACATTTCAGATAAAGAACCAAACTGCATAGTACTTGACTCTTGGAATAACTTAGAGCCAGGCTCAAAAAAGTTACTGAGAAACCTCTGTCATGAGTATCCAGAAACCCCAGTAATAGTAATGCAAACAATAGATGACTCATCTTTCAAGTCAGAAGAGAAGAGCGAGAATATAAATAGAGAATTCAAGACACTACATCTTCTCGCCCTACCAAGAAACCAGATAAGAAAAGTTGTTTGCAACTACAACGACGAAAAAAACATCGGCGACGAAAACGTAATTTTAGAGAAAGTAATAAAAGACCTTGAAGTCCTGAATATCCACAGAACACCTTTAAACTGCATAACATTATTAAAAGTATCAGAAAACAACTTTGACGAAAGCCCTGTAAACAGGACAAAGATGATTGAAATGGTCTTATTTGTTCTATTTAACATGGCTGATTTACCTGCATACAAAACCCGTCCAGACTTGAAAGACTGCGAGTATGTGCTTGGAAGATTTTGTGAAAAGCTGATACGGCAAAAAAAATACAGATTTAGCAGAATAGATTTCCTTGATGAAATAGACCGCTTTTGCAAGGAAAAGCTATTACACCTCGAAGTCTCCGTTGTCTTTGACACTCTATATAATAACAATATCTTAACAAGAATAGAGTCGGAGTTCTGTTTCAGAGCCTCATACTGGATATATTACTTCGCAGCTAGGAGAATGTACTCAAACGTCGAATTCAGGAAATATATTCTAACAGAGCAAAGCTACATATCATTTCCAGAAATAATTGAATTCTACACTGGCATAGATCGTAACCGCGGCGACTTGCTTCAAGTTCTAATTGAAGATTTGAGATCCACATGCGAAATAGTAGATAGCAAAACAGGACTCCCGGCAGATTTGAATCCTCTATCAGAAGTAGAATGGAACCCGTCGGAAGAAGCTGTATCTCAATTAAAAAGTATTTTAAACGACGACGTGCTTAATTCAAATTTACCTGAGTACCTAAAAGATGAATATGCAGACCAAGGATACAATCAACTAAGACCATACGACCAAGGCATTCAAAATATCTTAAAAGAATACTCACTAACAATTTTAATACAAAAAATCAAAGCAAGCTCCAGAGCTTTGCGAAACAGCGATTATGTTGATCCGGATATAAAACGAGCATTACTTAAAGAAATAACACGTGGCTGGCGTCAGATATCATGCATATTATTCGCGCTAGCACCAATGCTTGCAACAAGAGGTGAGGCTGCGTTTGAAGGCCAGAACTTTATACTCGCAGAAGGTTTTGGTGACACTCCAGAACAAAGAATAGGTAATATATTTTTAGCGAATCCTATAAACGTAGTAAAAATGTTTAAGCACGATCTCTTCTCAAACAAACTTGGCCCTCTCCTATTCGACGGAATAAGTTCAGAGACGGATGAAATCATAAGGCATCAATTAATTTTGCTATTGATTTCAGAACGACCAACCGAATGGAAGAAACATGTAGAGCAATACATGATCAAGACACCTAAAAACTCATTTTACTTACATGACACGGTAGGTGTACTTGCGAACAACTACAAGTATTCTTTCGCATCAGAAATAGAGCTTAGCGAAATTAAGTATCTTCTCAAGGTAGGCTATGCAAAACATGAGTTTGGAAATGATAAGCCGAGCCTAGTCGAGCTGAATAAAATATCTAATAAAGTAATACCCAAAAGAGAAGCAATGCAATAAAAATTTAAGAAACTCGAAAAAATCTGAATATTAAGTAACTCAGTAGAAACTACTCTGTTTAAGGCAAGCAATAAAAAACTTGCGAATCAAGGTAGGCCTAACTAAAGGTTTTTTCTAGCGTAAATGAGGGTGTCCCAAAAGTGTCACAGTCACAGCAAGGCAAAGCCGATCAATGCGGGATAGCGCAACTCGTAACCCTCTGATCTATTTGGTTTAGCGGACTTTAGCGGTTTATTGCGTGGTGTTTGGAATGGGTTCAAATCCCCCCGACCCAAATAAACCCCTGATTTTCCTAGAGAGACTCAGGGGTTTTTCTT
Organism: Pseudomonas cimarronensis; assembly: GCF_049331905.1. Classification (GTDB taxonomy): domain Bacteria; phylum Pseudomonadota; class Gammaproteobacteria; order Pseudomonadales; family Pseudomonadaceae; genus Aquipseudomonas. The sequence continues at coordinate 3,887,262 of NZ_CP186283.1, forward strand.
TGGGCGTCGGAAAGTTTCAAGGATGCTGACTCAGCGCCGAAGGTCATCAACTCTCTCAATCCGCTCAAAATCAAAGGCAGCCTGGCACCGGCCAGATGCCTTACGCGGCGATCTAGCGAGATTCAGGTGTACGGAGTCAGCTTACTGCTTCCGATCTTCTTCTAAACGGCCAGACAATGGCGCGTTGACTCCATACCTACGACCATCGCCAGTCTTGTCACCACCAGTCAGCAACATGGCTGAGCGCCTGGGATCGAGAACGTGGTGGATTCCATCTCGCTGGCGCCAGCCAGGTAAAACCGCTCAAGCGCCGCTCTCAATAAAGTTTTCACAACCTCACTGGCGTCAACAGCTCACATCAACTCGCGAATGCGCTGCCAGAAACGGCCTGACTTTTTAACGAAACGGCAGACTAATAATTTTGGCTAACGAACCCATAGAGAATACGAATCCCCTTAGCGCTCATTTGTAAAACGCTAGCTGCTAACCTCAATGGCGAATCGATAGACGACTGGCCTGATGATCCATGGCGCAGTCGACAACATGCTCAGCCTTCAGCAACCCGCTTCTGAGCCGAGCATCAAAACCTGAGGAGCTTGATATGGACCCGAAAAGCCAAAGCACTGCCGGCCAATGCCCCGTTATGCACGGTGCCAACACGGCCAATGATCAATCGAGCGTCGCCTGGTGGCCCAATGCGCTGAACCTCGACATCCTGCACCAGCACGACAGCAAGTCCAATCCGCTCGGTCAGGGCTTCAATTACCGCGAAGAGCTGAAAAAACTGGACGCCGCTGCGCTCAAGCGCGACCTTACCGCCCTTATGACCAACAGCCAGGACTGGTGGCCTGCAGACTGGGGCCACTACGGTGGCCTGATGATTCGCCTGACCTGGCACGCCGCCGGTACATACCGTATCGCCGACGGCCGTGGCGGTGCCGGCACCGGCAACCAACGCTTTGCTCCGCTCAACTCCTGGCCGGATAACGCCAACCTGGACAAAGCCCGTCGCCTGCTCTGGCCGATCAAGAAAAAGTACGGCAACCGCGTCAGCTGGGCTGACCTGCTGGCCCTGGCCGGCACCATCGCTTATGAATCCATGGGCCTGAAGACCTTCGGCTTCGCCTTTGGCCGCGAAGACATCTGGCACCCGGAAAAAGACATCTACTGGGGTTCGGAAAAACAATGGCTGGCCCCAACCGGCAGCGAAGGCAGCCGCTACTCCGGCGAGCGCGACCTGGCCAACCCGCTGGCGGCAGTGATGATGGGCCTGATTTACGTCAACCCGGAAGGTGTGGACGGCAAGTCCGACCCGCTGAAAACCGCCCATGACGTGCGCATCACGTTCGCCCGCATGGCTATGAATGACGAAGAAACCGTAGCCCTGACTGCTGGCGGTCACACCGTGGGTAAAGCACACGGCAACGGCAATGCGAAGAACCTCGGCCCTGAGCCCGAGGGTGCGGATATTGAAGAGCAAGGCCTGGGCTGGAACAACCATGTCAGCCGCGGCGTCGGTCGCGACACCGTGACCAGCGGTATTGAAGGTGCCTGGACCACCAACCCGACCCAGTGGGACAACGGTTACTTCCACCTGCTGCTGAACTACGATTGGGAACTGAAAAAGAGCCCGGCCGGCGCCTCGCAGTGGGAGCCGATCAACATCAAGGAAGAAGACAAGCCGGTGGATGTGGACGACCCCAGCATCCGCCGCAACCCGATCATGACCGACGCCGATATGGCGATGAAGATGGACCCGGAGTACCGCAAAATCTCCGAGCGGTTCTACAAGGATCCGGCCTACTTCTCGGACGTGTTCGCCCGCGCCTGGTTCAAGCTGACGCACCGCGATATGGGCCCGAAAGCCCGCTATATCGGTCCGGATGTGCCGGCTGAAGACCTCATCTGGCAAGACCCAGTGCCCGCCGGCCGCAGCGATTACGACGTGGCTGCCGTGGCGGCGAAAATCGCGGCCAGCGGCCTGTCGGTCAGCGAGCGCGTCAGTACCGCATGGGACAGCGCCCGCACCTTCCGTAACTCGGACAAACGTGGTGGTGCCAACGGTGCGCGCATTCGTCTGGCCCCGCAGAAGGACTGGGAAGGCAACGAGCCGGCTCGTCTGGCCAAGGTGCTGGCGGTGTACGAAAAAATCGCCCGCGAAACCGGCGCCAGCATCGCTGACGTGATTGTGCTGGGTGGCAACCTGGCCATCGAAGAAGCCGCTAAAGCCGCCGGCGTGACCGTTAAGGTGCCGTTTGCCGCCGGACGTGGCGATGCCAGTCAGGCGCATACCGACGTTGAGTCGTTCGAGGTGCTGGAGCCGCTGCACGATGGCTTCCGCAACTGGCAGAAGCAGCACTACGTGGTGCAACCGGAGGAAATGCTCCTCGACCGCGCGCAACTGATGGGCCTGACTGCGCCAGAAATGACCGTGCTGATCGGCGGTATGCGCGTATTGGGCACCAACCACGGTGGCAGCCAGCACGGCGTGTTCACCGATCGGGTCGGTGTGCTGAGCAACGACTTCTTCGTCAACCTGACCGACATGGCCTACAACTGGAAGCCTACCGGGCGTAACAGCTATGCCATCGTCGAGCGCAAGAGCAGTGCCACCAAATGGACGGCCACCCGCGTCGATCTGGTGTTCGGCTCCAACTCGATCCTGCGTGCCTATGCCGAGGTGTATGCCCAGGACGACAGTCGCGAGAAGTTTGTGCATGACTTCGTCGCGGCCTGGAACAAAGTGATGAACGCGGATCGCTTCGACCTCGCGTAAACATCAGCCCCCGCAGGTGCAATGCCTACGGGGGCTGCTTTTCGCTGATCAACAGGCTCTCACCTACCGACGCCGCCGCCACACCGATACACCACGCTCACAACTTGCTGGCCTAGGCCGAGTGCGACCTGCAAGTGGCCATGCACCACGCAGACTGCGCCGGTCGAACAGCACATCACTCCATCCTTCTCGAATACCCGGGCCACCATATTGCGCAGCTTGACAAGAGCGGACGCGTTTATTCCTAAAAAATCTATGCATAGAACCAAAAAGAAGATACGCTCAACCTAAATACCCCATGGGGTATACAGGAGGAGCACAACCATGCAACCCGTCGTCGAAACATTCTTTGACCCTGCCACCTTCACCTACAGCTATGTGGTCACCGACCCCAGTACCCAACGCTGTGCGATTATCGACTCGGTGCTGGACTACAACCCCGCGTCCGGCTGTACATCGCATAGCAGTGCCGACCGGCTGATCAAATTCGTGAAAGATCAGCGCCTGCAGGTCGACTGGCTGCTGGAAACCCATGTGCATGCCGATCACCTGTCCGCCGCGCCATACCTGAAGCGTGAACTGGGTGGCCAGTTGGCTATTGGCGAAAATATCACCATCGTGCAGAACACCTTCGGCAAGCTGTTCAATGCCGGCACTGAGTTCGCTACCGATGGCCGTCAGTTCGACCGCTTGTTCAGGGATGGCGATACCTTCCAAGTGGGCAATATTCAGGCACGCGCCATCCACACCCCAGGCCATACACCGGCCTGCATGACGTACCTGATAGGCGACGCCGGGTTTGTTGGCGATACGCTTTTCATGCCGGACTACGGCACAGCCCGCTGCGATTTCCCTGGCGGCGATGCACGCACGCTGTATCAGTCGATCCGTAAACTGTTTGCCCTGCCTGGCGAAACGCGCCTGTTCATGTGCCACGACTACAAGGCACCAGGACGCGAAGACTTCCGTAACCAGACCAGCGTGGCTGAAGAGCGTGCACACAACGTGCATGTGCACGAAGGTGTCAGTGAGGACGATTTTGTTGTCATGCGCAGTGCCCGTGACGCCACCCTGGGCATGCCAACACTGATCCTGCCGTCGGTACAGGTAAACATGCGCGCCGGCCAGTTGCCACCCGCCGAGGACAACGGAACCCGCTACCTGAAAATCCCCCTCGACGTGCTCTGAGGAACTGTCCATGGACACGCTAAAACACCTGAGCCCCTTTATCGCTGTCGCTGCCCAACTGCAACCGGCAGACATGGGCACCCTGGCAGCGGCCGGTTTTCGCAGCGTCATCAACAACCGTCCAGACAATGAAGGCGAAGGCCAGCCCAGTTCGTCCGACATGCAGGCTGCCGCCCAGGCCAGCGGCCTGGAATACCATTACCTGCCCGTGGTCTCGGGACAGATCAGCGATGAGAACGTCAGCGCGTTTGCCGAACTGCTCAATCAGGTACGGGGGCCGGTGCTGGCGTTCTGTCGTACCGGCACCCGCTCGACCAGCCTGTGGGCGCTAAGCGAAGCCCATCATCTGGATCCATTGGCGCTGCTTGAAACCGCCCGCAGCTGCGGCTATGACCTCAGCGGTCTGGCCCCCCGCCTGGAACAGCGCTGGCAACATGCCCCGCAAGCGGCGCCGCAACGCGCGCCCACGCCTACGCAGCGCTACGACGTGCTGGTTGTAGGCGGTGGCGCGGCGGGCTGTGCGGTCACTGCCAGCCTGCTCAGGCGCTCGCCGCAGTTACGCGTTGCTGTTGTTGAACCCCGTGAGCAGCATTACTACCAGCCCGGCTGGACCTTGGTGGGAGCGGGCATCTTCGACCGCAACCGTACCGAACGCCCCATGTCCCGCTGCATCCCGCATGGTGCGCAATGGATTCGCGCCGCAGTGGCTGGCTTTGAACCCGAACAGCAATCTGCGGTGCTGGAAGATGGCAACCGTATCGGTTACCGCGCACTGGTGGTTTGCCCCGGCCTGAAGCTGAACTGGGATGCCATTGAAGGGCTCAAGTCGACGCTGGGCAAACATGGCGTGACCTCCAACTACCAGTTCGAACTGGCGCCTTACACCTGGCAACTGGTGCAGAACCTGCGCCAGGGACGTGCGCTGTTTACCCAGCCGCCAATGCCTATCAAGTGCGCTGGCGCGCCGCAAAAAGCCCTGTACCTGTCCTGCGACTGGTGGCAAAAGGACGGTGTGCTACCCGCCATTGATGTCGAATTCTGCTCGGCGGGCGCGGTACTGTTTGGCGTACCCACCTTCGTCCCACCGCTGATGAAATATGTCGAGCGCTACAACGCCAAGCTGAATTTCAACACCACCCTGACAGCGGTAGACGGCCCTGCGCACAAAGCCTGGTTCAAGCAAGTCGATGCTGCCGGCAACGCTCAGGTAATCGAAAAGGACTTCGATTTCCTGCATGCCGTACCGCCTCAATGCGCGCCTGACTTCATCCGCAACAGCCCACTGGCCAATGCCGATGGCTGGGTCGAGGCCGACCCGGAAACGCTGCGTCACCCACGCTTTGGCAACATCTTCAGTCTCGGCGATGTCTGCGCCGCGCCTAACGCCAAAACCGCAGCAGCCGTGCGCAAACAGGCACCGGTAGTCGCGGAAAACGTCATCTCGGTACTCACAGGTAAAGGCCCTCGCGCACTCTACGATGGCTATGGCTCCTGCCCACTGACGGTTGAGCGCGGCAAAGTGCTGCTGGCCGAATTTGGCTATGGCGGCAAGCTGCTGCCGACCTTCCCCCTGGACCCGGCCATCCCACGGCGGCTGGCCTGGGACCTCAAAGTGAAGATGATGCCCAGCATCTACTTCGACATGATGCTACGTGGCCGCGAATGGTTGGCCGAACCCAAGCGCCTGCCGCATGAGCCAGCCGCCGTGGAAGCCCCAGCAGCCTGTGATTTCGGCAAGGAACCGGGTAAATGAAACTGAGCCACTGGCTGCCATGCATTGACTGGGGGCGCCGCTACAACCGCAGCAGCGCCGCCCAGGATGCTTTGGCCGCCGTCATCGTCACCCTGATGCTGATCCCACAGAGCCTGGCCTACGCCATGCTGGCCGGGCTGCCGCCGGTGATGGGTCTGTACGCCAGCATCCTGCCGCTGCTGGCTTATGCCCTGTTCGGCTCCAGTCGCACCCTGGCGGTAGGACCGGTGGCCGTGGTCTCGCTGATGACCGCAGCAGCACTGGAGCCCTTATTTCTCATCGGCAGTGCTGCCTACATCGGCGCAGCCATGCTGCTGGCGCTGCTGTCTGGCTTACTGCTCAGCGCCATGGCGCTCTTGCGCCTGGGTTTCCTGGCCAATTTTCTCAGCCACCCAGTGGTCTCTGGCTTTATCAGTGCTTCCGGCATTCTGATTGCAATTGGCCAACTCAAGCACCTGTTCGGCATCTCGGCATCGGGCGACAGTCTGCTGCAACTGGTCCCGCAGCTCTGGCTGGGGTTACCTGCCGTTCACGCGCCCACCTTGCTGATCGGCCTGCTCAGCCTGGCCTGGCTCTGGTGGGCTCGGGCACAGCTGAAACCGCTGCTGCAACGCCTGGGGCTGACTGCCACGGCCGCCGGCAACCTCGCCAAAGCCGGGCCGGTGCTGGCGATCATTGTCGCGATTGTTGGCGTAACAGGGTTCAACCTGGATCAGGCCGGCGTAAAAGTGGTCGGCAATATTCCCCAAGGCTTGCCAGGGCTGACCCTGCCAACGCTGAATCTCGACCTGGCCATGCAGTTGTTGCCTGCGGCCTTGCTGATCAGTCTGGTCGGGTTCGTAGAATCGGTCTCAGTCGGCCAGACACTGGCAGCCAAACGCCGTCAGCGCATTCAGCCAGATAACGAACTGCTCGGCCTCGGTACAGCTAACGTGGCATCGGCATTCAGTGGCGGTTTCCCCGTTACCGGTGGTTTCGCGCGCTCGGTAGTCAACTACGACGCCGGGGCCCAAACGCCCATGGCAGGCGTATTCACCGCAGTGGGTATTGCCCTCAGCGTGCTGCTGCTGACGCCACTGCTGCACAACCTGCCACATGCCGTACTGGCTGCGACCATCATCGTCGCCGTGCTCAGCCTGGTCGATCTCGCTTCGTTCAAACGGACCTGGCGCTTTTCCCGCCAGGACGGTGCCGCCCAGCTGGCAACCCTCTTCGGTGTTCTGCTGATTGGCGTCGAAACCGGCATTCTGCTGGGCGTGGGCCTGTCGCTGCTGCTGTTTCTCTGGCGCACCAGCAAGCCGCATATGGCGGTCGTCGGCCAGGTGCCGGGCAGCGAACACTTTCGCAATGTCGAGCGCTTCGCCGTGATCGAGTCGCCCAGCGTGTTGTCGTTGCGCGTTGACGAAAGCTTGTACTTCCCCAATGCACGCTATCTGGAAGACCGCATTGGCGAGCTGATTGCGAGCCGCCCTCAGGTGCGTCATCTGGTGTTGATGTGTTCGGGGGTCAATCTGATTGATGCCAGCGCACTGGACTCACTGGAAGCGATTGTCGAGCGCTTGCAGATGGCTGGCGTACAGCTGCATCTGTCTGAGGTCAAAGGCCCGGTCATGGATCAGCTACGCCGCTCCAGCTTTCTCGATGCGCTCTCCGGCCAGGTATTTATCAGCCAGTTTGCTGCCTTGCAAACCCTCGCCCCGGAAACACTGCAAACAACGCCTGCTGTCGCCCAACTGAACAGGAAGCCCTGATGAAAACTGCCCACGACCTGGTGATGGCTGCCAAAGCCTGTATTCATGAGATCGAGATAACGGCTGCCGACGCGGCCATGCAAGCCGCAGACGTGGTGATCGATGTGCGTGAAGCCGATGAATTTCATGCCGGCCATCTACCAGGCGCCATCAACATTCCTCGCGGTCTACTGGAGTTCAAGCTGAGCAATGACCCTGAATTGGCCGCACGTGAGCGCAAACTGGTGCTCTATTGCAAGAACAGTGGCCGCTCAGCCCTCGCCGCACAGTCGCTGCAAGCCATGGGTTACTTGCAGGTGCTGTCCATAGCAGGCGGTTTCGAAGCCTGGGTTGCCGCTGAAAAACCAGTTTCCTGCCCCAGCCTGCCCAGCTTCGACTGAGCACAGTTAGCGGCGTAGTGAGCCTTATGAGCTCCGCGCTGCACAGCAGCGTCGCAGTGCAGGTGTCACCGGGCAGCGTGGTTTCCAACAACGACGCCTGCAGGCCACCGATGCATCAGCCCTGGGTTCCGGGGCATTCACCAGACAACTCCAACAAGGCTGTGTTTGCTGAACATTTAACGTTCGGCTGACTTACATCAATCAGAGCCGGATACCCCTACGGGTACTATTGAGCATCACCTAACTGCCGCCCGTTTCAGGCGCACGGAGTGCCGAGATGACCGCCAAAGACCCCAAGTCACCCTGGCAGATCCCGCTGGTTCGGGAGATCAGCGTCATTCTGCTGCTCAAACTGGTGATTCTCTTCAGCATCAAGGCGATCTGGTTCACCGAGCCGGTGGTACCGGCAAACGGCACAGCGCGCCTGGATGCCCATCTGTTCAACACACCTGCCCCCCACTCATCACCATCTGCTGAGGAGAAACCGAGATGATCTCGGAATCCGTCGTTGATCTCTCGCGGCTGCAATTTGCCATCACCGCGATGTACCACTTCATCTTCGTGCCACTCACCCTGGGGCTGGCCTTTCTGCTGGCGATCATGGAGTCGGTCTATGTCATGACCGGCAAACAGGTCTACAAGGACATGGTGAAGTTCTGGGGCAAACTGTTCGGCATCAACTTTGCGCTGGGCGTTACCACCGGGCTGACCATGGAGTTTCAGTTCGGTACCAACTGGGCCTACTACAGCCACTATGTCGGTGACATCTTCGGCGCCCCACTGGCCATCGAAGGACTGATGGCGTTTTTCCTCGAGTCGACGTTTATCGGCCTGTTCTTCTTTGGCTGGGATCGCCTGACCAAGGTGCAGCACCTGGCGGTGACCTGGCTGGTGGCCATCGGCTCGAACATGTCCGCGCTGTGGATTCTGATCGCCAACGGCTGGATGCAAAACCCGGTAGGCGCAGAGTTCAACTTCGAAACCATGCGCATGGAATTGACCGACTTCGGCGCCCTGCTGTTCAACCCTGTCGCTCAGGTGAAGTTCGTGCACACCGTATCGGCCGGTTATGTCACCGGGGCGATCTTCGTGCTGGCCATCTCCAGCTACTACCTGCTGAAAAAACGCGACATGGCGTTTGCCCGCCGCTCGTTCGCCATTGCCGCCGTCTTCGGCCTGGCGTCCACGCTGTCGGTGATCATCCTCGGCGATGAGTCCGGCTATGAAATCGGTGATGTGCAGAAAACCAAACTGGCCGCCATCGAGGCCGAGTGGGAAACCGAAGAAGCCCCTGCGGCATTCACCCTGTTCGGTCTGCCTAATCAGGAACAGCAGCGCACCGACTATGCCGTGAAGATTCCATATGTGATGGGCATTATCGCGACCCGCTCGCTGGATAAGGAAGTCACCGGCATCAAGGACCTGATTGCCCAGCATGAGGTGCGCATCCGCAACGGCATGCTGGCCTACGCCCAACTCGAAGCGTTGCGCGCTGGCAATAAAGACGCGGACCGCATTGCCGCCTTCAACGCGGTTAAACACGACCTGGGCTATGGCCTGCTGCTGAAGAAATACACCCCAGCCGTTGTCGACGCCACTGAAGAACAGATCCGCCTGGCCGCGCTGGATACCATCCCGCACGTAGGCACCATGTTCTGGAGCTTCCGTGCCATGGTTGCCTCGGGCTTTCTCATGCTGTTGCTGTTCTTCCTTGCCGCCTGGGCCTCGGTCAAACGCAACGCAGAGAACAAACCCTGGTTACTCAAGTTCGCCCTGTTCAGCTTGCCATTGCCGTGGATAGCCGCTCAGACAGGCTGGATTGTGGCCGAACATGGCCGCCAGCCCTGGTCGATTGCCGAGGTGCTGCCGGTGCACCTGTCCGCCTCATCGCTCTCAGCGGCCGATGTCTGGGGCTCGCTGGCGGCGTTGATTGCCTTTTACAGCGTGCTGCTGGTGATCGAGATGTACCTGATGATCAAGTTCGCGCGCCTCGGGCCATCGAGCCTGCACACCGGCCGTTATCACTTTGAACGTGATAACCACGCCACTGTCATGAACACCTCGGGAGCCCAGCATGTTTGATTATGAAACCCTGAAACTGACCTGGTGGGTGCTGGTTGGCGTACTGCTGATTGGCTTCGCCCTGACAGATGGTTTTGACATGGGCGCCATGGCCCTGATGCCCTTCGTCGGTAAAACCGACAACGAACGCCGGGTCGCGATCAACACCATTGCCCCACACTGGGATGGCAACCAGGTCTGGTTTATCACTGCCGGGGGGGCACTGTTTGCTGCCTGGCCGATGGTCTATGCCGTCGCCTTCTCCGGCTTGTACTGGGCCATGCTGGCCGTCCTGTTTGCCTTGTTTTGTCGGCCGGTCGGTTTCGATTACCGCAGCAAGCTGGAGAATACGCGGTGGCGCACGGCCTGGGACTGGGCCTTGTTTGTCGGCGGCGCCGCACCGGCCCTGCTGTTTGGCGTAGCCTTCGGCAATCTGTTTCTCGGCCTGCCCTTCCGCCTCGATGAATTGATGCGCTCCAGCTATGAAGGCTCGTTCTTCGACCTGCTGCATCCTTTCGCCCTGCTGGCGGGGGTGGTCAGCCTGAGCATGCTCAGCGCGCACGGCGGTGCCTGGCTGATGATGCGCACCGACGCTTCACTGCATGCCCGCTCCCGTGTAGCAACCCGCCTGTGTGCACTGCTGTACATGGCGACCTTTGCGGCCGCTGGCGTGTGGCTGGCGAGCGGCATTGCCGGTATGACACTCGACGGCGGAGTTGACCTGGGTGGTGCCATCAACCCTCTGGCCAAACAGGTAAGCGCCAATAACCCCGGCTGGATGGCCAACTACACACGCTATCCGCTGACCATGATTGTCCCCCTGCTGGGTTTTGCCGGCGGCCTGCTGGCGCTACTCGGCGCCCAGAGCAATCGGGGCGCCCTGGCGTTTGTCGGCAGCAGCCTGGCCATTATCGGCACCCTCTGTACGGCCGGCTTTGCCCTGTTTCCATTCGTCTTCCCATCAAGCATTGATCCGGCGTCGAGCCTGACCATGTGGGATGCGGTATCGAGTCAGAAGACCCTGGGCATCATGTTCGTGGTCGCCTGCATCTTTGTGCCGCTGATCCTTGGCTACACCCTGTGGTGTTACACGCGCATGTGGGGCCGCCTGACCGATCAGACCATCGAAGCCAACCCGCACGGGTTGTATTGAACCGCGGCGGCGCGGCCTGATAGCGGGCGGCGCCGCCTACCCAGACAAAGGAGAACGCTATGTGGTACTTCACGTGGATCTTGGGTGTGTTGCTGGCCTGCAGCTTCGGCATCATCAATGCGCTGTGGCTGGAAACAACGCAGAACCTCGACGAAGAGGTGCAGGGTGACGAGTGACACGCGGCCCTGGCTGCAGCGCAGCGGCAGCCGCGCTGTATCGCTGCTGCTGGCAACCCCGCTGACGCTTATATTCCTGATTCACCCCGCTGCGATGCTCACCGACGATGGTCACTACAACCATCGCCTGATCATGCTGACCATGCTCGGGATATCCAGTGGTTTTATTCACGGGGTAGGTTTCGATCCCATCAGCAGGCTTTGGAAAACCCTGTTCCACCCTGTGGCCGGGTGGCTGCTGATGACACTGGGCTACACCATCTTGTGGCGGGCACAAACACTCTAAGGTCAGTGCCGCAGTCTGCCGACGCTGCGCTGCCCGACGGGCAGCGCACTCAGGTGTATTTGGTGAAGATGGTTCTTACCTGGGCCAGCTTGTCCTGATTACTCTGCTCGGGATTGAGGATGGCATCCTCGGCCAGGCATATCAGCATCTCCTGATAGGCCTTATCCAGAGCCTTGCGCGCGGCACTGAACTGCTGGGCGATCGCCTCACATTCATCACCGCGCTTGATCATGGCCTGAATACCGCGCACCTGTCCCTCGACACGGGCCAGGCGCTTGAGCAGCGCATCACGGTGTTGCACTCGTTCCGGATCAATCATTTCCAACTTCTACCTGACGCCGCAATGTAAAGGCCCCACGCAGCTCGCCGAGAGCAAAACCACGGGCCTGATCGTCCGGGTAGCGTACATCAATCAGCGCCGCAAGCGCGGGGTCAATCTGCTTGCCGTGACATGCCAGGCAAGGCTCGCCGGTGGCAATCGCCTTCATCATGCGGAACTCACCCTGGACCATCTCGGCATGCTGCAACTCGGCCACCGGCTCACCTGCGGCGGCGCGCACGGCAAACTGCTCCAGCACCTGTCGCTCCCAGGCATCGGCGGAATTCTCCGGATTGCGCACTTTGAGCGCCGTTCGCCCAACTTTCCACGGACTTTTACTGTGCTCTGCCACGATTTGCGGTGCCAGCAGCTGACATGCCTCAACCGCCTTGGCCGGCCCACCAGCCTGCATCGCCGACTTGACCGTCGCCAACAGATGCTGCTGAAAAGCGGGGACCAGCGCCGCGCCTTCCGCAGTCAACTCAGGCAGCGTCTCAGCAGAGGCTGCAGTGCTCAGTGAACCCAAAAGAACAGCCGTAATCAGTCGCATAACGCCTCCAAAGAAATATACCCCCATGGGTATATTTGCGCATGAATTAGCCGATTACTCAACGGATAAATAAAGCCACGGCAAACACCGCGCTTTCGCTCTGACTAGCCTTTCCGCGACAGGGCGCGCTAGCCTGAACCCATTCACTCCATGAGAACACCGCCGTGCATCCTTGGCCCTTGCTGTTTGCCACCACCCTGATTGCCTTGCTGGCCGGCTGCGGCGCAGCCAAACCGCTGACACTGATGTCCACCCCGGTGATCTACTACCAGGCAGCCATCGACCCTTTCGCGCACTTGCCTGAGACGGAGCGCGTGCCGGAGGTATCGGTGTTCTACGCCACCAACCGTGCGCCCAGTAGCAGCGGTTATGGCAATCAGGTCAGCGAGCGGCTGCACCTGGGCAGCGCCAGCGTTCGCCTGGGTGGCAGCGACGACCTGTGGCCGCAATTGCGCAACGCATCCCTTAGCGAAATCCGCGCTCGCGACCTGCCACTGAGCCTGCTGCAAGCTCGGGAAGACGCCCACCTGCCACTGCACAGCGCTGACGCTGGGGCACTGCCAGCAGACGTGCAGGCGTATATGGATGCGCTCAACCTGCAGCTGAGCAAGGCGCGCGACAAGGAAATCATCCTCTACGTGCACGGGGCGAAAGTGGACTTCGCCAACGCCAACCAGCTCACCGGTGAGCTGGTGCATTTTGCCGGGCGCGACTTCGTCGGCCTGGCGTTTGCCTGGCCTTCGCACCAGAACATCCTGAGTTACCTGCTCGGCGTCGATGTCGAGCGCGCACGCCAGGCCAGCCACGCGCTCAGTCAGTTGCTGGAACTGCTGGCCCAGCATAGCCATGCCGAACGCATCAATCTGGTGGCCTACAGCGCAGGCGGACGCGTCACCTCGTTGGCCCTGCAGGAACTGGCAGCCCGACACGCCGAGCTGAGCCGAACCCAGCTGCAAACGCGCTACCGCATTGGCGCGGTGGTCTTCGCCGCTGCCGATGTGCCGGAAGAACTGTTCGAGCAACGCCTGCCCGGTATCAGCAGGATCGCCGAACAGGTGATGATCACCGTCTCCGACCAGGACGATGCCCTGCAATACGCCCACCTGCTGATGCCCGGTGGCCCACGGATTGGCAGCAGTCAGGCCGAGGCCAGCCTGCATCGCTTCACCCAGCGTCAGCACCTGGACAACGTCAACCTGCTGGATGTGTCGGGCCGTTATGCCGAGCGCGGGTTCGATATCGTCGGCCATCACTACTGGTATCGCCATCCCTGGGTCAGCAGTGATGTGATCCTGCTGCTGCGCACCAACCTCAGCCCACAGGCCCGCGCGCTATCGCCTGGTGATCATCCGGCGCTGTGGTACATGCAGCACGATTACCCGGTGGCCGTTCGTAACGTCACCCGCGAGGTACTCAAAGGGCAGTGGTAGATCAGGCTGGGACCGATAAGGAGAAACAGCAGGCGGCCGATGTGGAACGGAGCGGGTAGCTCCGTTCCTGCGCCGCCGGGTAGGCGAGCGCAGCGCATCGAAATGCCAGAAGGGAAGAAACGCATCGTACCGGGTGGGTAACCCTCCGTTGCCGGGTGTACGACGGGCGCTGCAGAGCAGCATCAGGCACCTGGGCAAGGTGCCTGAGGGTGAAGCCGGTGTTGCCGACCACCCCGGCCGGCGAACCAGTCGAGGTGGGATGCTCGTAGAACCTGTTAGCCGATGGTCATCAGGCTGGCGTTGCCACCAGCGGCTGCGGTGTTGATGCTCAGGGCGTGCTCGATCAGCAGACGCTCCAGCGGGATATCGGTTTCACCTTTGTGCAGACCATGCACACCGATGATTGCGCCGGGACGCTGAGCCGCCAGCTGGCAAACTTCGCGCAGCTGATCGGAATCACCGTGATGGAGGATGGCGTCGAACACGGTTTCGCTCTCGCTCCACTGGCTGAGCAGGCTGATGCGTTGCTGCACGGCCTTGGGCAGCGCGGCAAACAGCTCGCGGGTCAGCTCGCTTTCCTGCCACAGCACCTGGCAACCCACGGCCAGGGTCGCCGCCAGTTGCACCAGCAGGTCGCTGCGCTCGTCCGCCAGGCACAGCACGTGCTCACGCGGCAGCAGGCTGTAGCTGTTGCGCTCGCCAGTCGGGCCGTTGAGCATCTGCACGGTGCCGCTCTGCGCCAGTTCAACGTATTGCGCGCTCAGGGCACTCAGGCTCGGTTCATGCTTGGCCGCCCACTCCTGCAGCGCCTGGATCACCTTGGCCTGCTCGGCCGGGCGCTGGCTTTCGCCACCTTCCTGCTGCAGCTGCTTGGCCACGGCGTCCTGCGGACGGGTTGCCAGCAGGCGGTACATATACAGCGGGCCACCGGCTTTCGGGCCCGTACCGGACAGGCCTTCACCGCCAAACGGCTGCACGCCGACCACGGCGCCGACCATGTTGCGGTTCACATACAGGTTGCCGACCTTGGCGGTGTTGACCACCTGGGCGATGGTTTCGTCGATGCGCGTGTGCACACCGAGGGTCAGGCCATAACCGCTGTCGTTGATCTGCTGCAGCAGCTTGCCCAGTTCAGCACGCGGGTAGCGCACCACATGCAGCACCGGGCCGAAGATCTCGCGCTGCAGCTCGTCAAAGCTGTCCAGCTCGATCAGCGTCGGCATGACATAAGTACCGCGCTTGATGTCGTCAGCCACGGCGCGGGCGGTCTGGAATACCTTGCGGCCCTTCTCGCGCATCTTCTCGATGTGCTGATCGATATTGCCCTTGGCTTCCGCGTCGATCACCGGACCGATATCGGTGCTCAGCCGCTCCGGGTTGCCCAGGCTGTATTCGGCCATGGCGCCCTTGAGCATGTTGATCACCCGATCCGCCACGTCTTCCTGTACACACAGCACGCGCAGAGCCGAGCAACGCTGACCGGCGCTGTCGAAGGCCGAGGCCACCACATCGACCACCACCTGCTCGGTGAGCGCCGAGGAGTCGACGATCATGGTGTTGAGGCCGCCGGTTTCAGCGATTAGCGGCAGAGTACGCCCGTGGGCGTCCAGACGACCGGCGAGGTTGCGCTGGATGATCCCGGCCACTTCGGTGGAACCGGTAAACATTACGCCACGCACGCGCTCGTTGCCGATCAGGCCGGCGCCGACGGTTTCGCCACGGCCCGGCAGCAGTTGCACGGCGCCGCTCGGCACACCGGCTTCGAGCAGAATGCGCACGGCTTGCGCGGCGATCAGCGGAGTCTGCTCGGCCGGCTTGGCCAGCACGGTGTTACCGGCCGCCAGGGCAGCGGCGACCTGACCGCTGAAGATCGCCAGCGGGAAGTTCCACGGGCTGATGCACACCACCGGGCCCAGCGGGCGGTGGCTGTCATTGCTGAAATGAGTACGTGCCTGCGCCGCGTAGTAACGCAGGAAGTCCACGGCTTCACGCACTTCGGCGATGGCGTTGGCGAAGGTCTTGCCCGCTTCACGCACCAGCAAGCCCATCAGTTGCTGCATTTCCGCTTCCATCTGGTCAGCGGCGCGATCCAGCACGGCGGCGCGTTCGGCCGGCAGGGTCGACTGCCAGATCTGCCCGCTGGACACGGCGCAGAGCACGGCATTGCGCACATCCTGCTCGCTGGCCTCGTACACATGGCCGACGATGTCGCGGTGATCGGCCGGGTTGCGCACCGGCTGTGCTTCGCCCAACTCAGGGGCATCACAACCGAGCAGCGGCATGGCCTTGTAAACCGTGTTGGTGCTGCTCAGCAGCGCCGAGGACAGCGAACCCAAGCGGTGTTCGTTGGCCAGGTCGATGCCTTCGGAGTTCAAGCGGGCGTCACCATACAGGGCGCGCGGCAGAGCGATACGCGGGTGCGGCAGGCCGAGGCCGCCTTCCTGCGCGGCCATCTGCTCGACCTGTTGCACCGGGTCGAGCACCAGATCCTTGATCGAGATGCTGTGGTCGGCGATGCGGTTGACGAACGAGGTGTTCGCGCCGTTTTCCAGCAGACGACGCACCAGGTAAGCCAGCAGGGTTTCATGGCTGCCCACCGGTGCGTAGATGCGGCACGGACGGTTCAGCTTGCCATCGGCGACCTTACCTACCACCTGCTCGTACAGTGGCTCACCCATGCCGTGCAGGCACTGGAACTCGTACTGGCCAGGGTAGTAGTTCTGCCCGGCCAGCTGATAGATGGCCGACAGCGAGTGGGCGTTGTGGGTGGCGAACTGCGGGTAGATGGCTTCCGGCACGGCCAGCAGCTTGCGCGCGCAGGCGATGTAGGAAATGTCGGTGTACGGCTTGCGGGTGTACACCGGGTAGCCTTCCAGACCTTCGACCTGGGCGCGCTTGATCTCGCTGTCCCAGTACGCGCCTTTTACCAGACGGATCATCAGGCGATGACGGCTGCGCTTGGCCAGGTCGATGACGTAGTCGATCACATACGGGCAGCGCTTCTGGTAAGCCTGGATAACGAAGCCGATACCGTTCCAGCCGGTCAGGGCCGGGTCGAAGCACAGGCGCTCCAGCAGATCGAGGGAGATTTCCAGGCGATCGGCTTCTTCAGCATCGATGTTCAGGCCGATGTCGTACTGCTTGGCCAGCTTGGTCAGGCCCAGCAGGATCGGGTACAGCTCGTCCATTACCCGGTCGTACTGCGCGCGGCTGTAGCGCGGATGCAGGGCGGAGAGCTTGATCGAAATGCCCGGACCTTCATAGATGCCACGCCCATGGGAGGCCTTGCCAATGGCATGGATGGCCTGCTCGTAGGACGCCAGGTAGCGCTTGGCGTCTTCATCGGTCAACGCGGCTTCACCGAGCATGTCGTAGGAATAACGGAAGCCTTTGCTTTCCATGTTGCTGGCGTTGGCCAGGGCTTCGGCGATGGTTTCGCCGGTGACGAACTGCTCGCCCATCAGGCGCATGGACATGTCCACGCCCTTGCGGATCAGCGGCTCACCGCCCTTGCCGATAATGCGGTTGAGCGACGTCACCAGGCCGGCTTCGTTGTGGGTCGACACCAGTTTGCCGGTGATCAGCAGGCCCCAGCTGGCGGCGTTGACGAACATCGACGGGCTGTTGCCGAGGTGCTGGCTCCAGTTGCCGTTGCTGATCTTGTCGCGGATCAGCGCATCACGGGTGGCCTTGTCCGGAATGCGCAGCAGCGCTTCGGCCAGACACATCAGCGCCACGCCTTCCTGCGAGGACAGCGAGAATTCCTGCAGCAAACCCTGCACCAGGCCCTGACGGCCGCCGGCGTTCTTCTGGTTGCGCAGCTTCTCGGCAATGCCCATGGCCAGCTTGTTGCTCGCCTCGGCCATGTCCTTGGGCAGACGCGCCTGCTCCAGCAGCATCGGTACCGCTTCGGTTTCCGGACGGCGATAAGCGCCAGTAATCGCCGCACGCAGCACCGATTGCGGGAGGATGCTTTCGGCGAAGTCGAGGAACACCTGCAGGCCCTGCTCGGTCAGGTTTTCCACCATTTCTTCGCCGGCCACAGCGGCCAGACCGGAGTGTTCGGCCGGAGTCAGGCCACCCTCGATCTGCTCGAGATAATTGAAGATCGCCTGCTTGATCAGCCAATGCGGCGTGCGGTCAATCGACTGCGCAGCCTGCTTGAGGCGATCACGGGTTGCATCATCGAGCTTTACGCCAAGGGTAGTGGTAGCCATTGGTTTGTCCTGTTATGAGCTGAAGCACGGCAAAGAAGCACCGGGAGCAATGTTGACCGCGCCCGTCATGGCCCTGAAAAGTGACGATGACCGCGAGCGGGGCACAAAAAACTGGCGAGAGATTAAACCTCCAGAGGCGCAAGGTGCAACTAGGTGCAACCAAACAAAGGCGCGCCTTGAGCAACCCACCAGCCACCCCATAACTCCATCTCTCTGCGGCAGCCCTCAAGCCTGGCGCTGCCCGCAGGGAAAACCCGATCTGCCGAGGTAAAACGGCTGTTTTAAAAAAGCCTGCACCTTCCGACGACAGGTACAACTCATACACACAACATGGTTGCACCCAATTACTCAACCCGCCTATTTGAGCAAAGCACAACCACCCGCATTGCGCACAACAGCCGACGGAGTGCGCGCCAGCAACCGGCGCGCCTGGCGGTACAACCCAGGCGATGGAGTGAATAGCCGAGCAGGCCAGTCTCAGGCTAAGCTCAGTGCGGGAATCATCAGGAGATGGCCATGACCGCCAAGGAAGCGCAATTGACTGAATTGCTCAGTCTGTCGACCCGCACCCTTACGCATTTGAGCGCGGCCATCACGGCCATGTCGTTCGAGTTGCTGAATACCCAGGACAGCGCCGTACACGCCACCGCGCACAAGATGATCGAGCGCATGCTGGCCATCAACACCGAGCTGGATCGGCAGTGGCAGCTGGTCGGCGAACTGGTCGGCACCCCGACAGAACCCAGCAACAGCCTGGAGCAAGTGGTTCTGCAGAGCCTGGAGCCGGTCAGCGACGAACACTGACCCGCCTCCAGGCCTGATCGATCAGGCGCGGAACACCGACACCTGGCGCTGCAGGCGCACTGACAGCTCGGCCAGCTCCTGACTGGCGATTGAGCTTTGTCGCGCGCCCTCGCCCACTTCACTGATACCGCCCTGAAAGCGCGTGATGTTTTCGTTGATCTCGTTGGCCACCGAGGTCTGCTCTTCGGTGGCAGTGGAAATCTGCGCATTCATGTCAGCAATGGTTTCTACTGCCTGGGTAATGGCCTCCAGGATAGTGCCAGACTCCTCAGCCTGAACCGCACTGTGCTGGGCCTGACCACGGGCTTCTTCCATGGCGTTGACCGCCTGCCGCGCCGAGCCCTGCAACTCGTCGATCATCCCGCGAATCGACTCCGTGGCGCGCTGGGTATTGCCCGCCAGGCTGCGCACCTCATCCGCCACCACGGCAAAACCACGCCCGGCATCACCCGCCCGCGCCGCCTCGATAGCTGCGTTGAGCGCGAGCAAGTTGGTCTGCTCAGCCACACCGCGAATAGTCGTCAGCACCTGACTGATATTTTCCGACTGGGTGTTCAGCAGCTCGATCACCTGGGTCGCGCTGTTGACCTTGCCGGACAGCGATTGCATGGCCTGTACATTGCTGCGCACCGTGCTGCTGCCGGCGCGCGCCTTGCTGTCGGCCTCATGGGCATGCTGTGCAGCGCTGAGGGCATTGCCGGCCACCTCCTGAATCGCCGCGCTCATCTGGTTGATCGCCGTGGCGACCATGATCACCTGCTCTTCCTGAGCGCTGGCCGAGTGGCTGACCTGCTGACTGATGGAACTCATTTCCTCGGAGGACGACGCCAGTTGCTCCACAGCCCCACCCAGATCAGCCACCAGACGCTGGAAGCGCTCCATCATGCTGTTGAACGCGCGTCCGGTGCTGGCCAGTTCATCATCGCCTTCCACCGTAACGCGTCGGGTCAGATCGGCCTGCTCGGCGATTTCACTGATCACGCTGTGCATATGACCCAGCGGCCGACTGATCGAGTGGTAGATCGCCAGGGCCAGCAACGCCAGCACAAACACCACCAGCACGCTGCCAATCACATAAAGTTTGACCAGCGCCTGGTAGTCGGCCTCGGCCTCCTCGTTGAACGCTTTGGCCACGCTGACCTGGTAATCGAACAGGGCCTCAAAGGCTTCGAGCAGGGGGTCATAGGCGGCGTAGATTTCCCGGTTGAAGCTGGTGCTGTCCTGCGCCTTGAGCACACCATCATCAATCTGCTGCAGGCGTCGATCAATCAACTGCCGCACCGCCGGCTGAGCGCGCTTGGCCACTTCCAGCAGGCGCGCCTCCTCACCCTGAATGGAAGTGGCCAGATACTCGGCCCAGGCCGTGTCGGCCCGCTGTAAGGAGTCCTGCACCTCACGGCGGAAGGTTGCGCCATCGATCAGGTCAGCGCGGTACTTATGCGCCAGGTCGATCACCGCATTGGCATAGCCGTTGGTCACGTTGGTCAGCTGGCGCATCGGCGCCACCCGGTCAACGTAGAGGCTGTCGATGCCCTTGTTAAGGCTGCTCATCTGCCCGAGCGACAGCACGGCAAGCACGATCAGCACCAGCAAGGGAGGGAGCGCAAGCAACAGCAAACGAAACTTCACCGTCATATGACTGAACATGGGACGTCCTCACAACAGCAATGGGAGAGGTATTGCACCTGGCTTAATGCCTATCGGCCTATCAGTTATTTCCTGAAGCGTGCAGGGCGACCAGGCCGCGCAAGCGCGCCTCGTTACCACGCCACCAGGCCAGCAGTGCATCCCCCGGCATGGGTTTGGCCACGAAATAGCCCTGCACTTCGCCACAACCCAGGTCGCTGAGCAGCATCCAGTCCTGCTGGGTTTCCACCCCCTCGGCGACCACCCCGAGGCCGAGCTTGCTGGCAATATCCAGGGCGCTTTCCAGCAGGATGCGCAGGTGTTGGCTGTCGCTGGCACCATTGACGAAAGCGCGGTCGACTTTCAGCTCGGTGCACGGCACGCGAGACAACTGCAGCATGCAGGAGAAGCCGGTGCCGTAATCGTCCACCGACAGGCCAAAGCCCTTCAGCCGCAGGCGCGCCAGGGTGCCGAGGGTGATGCTGAGGTCAGTCATGATCGCGCTTTCGGTGATTTCCAGGATCACGTATTGCGGCGCGATACCGCTGGCGACCACCCGCGCAATGATCTCATCGGCCAGTTTGGAGTCCGCCAATGAGCGTGCCGATACGTTGAAGGAAAAGCTCAGAGGCAGGCCAGCGTCATGCCACTGCCGGCAGTACGCCAGGGACATGTCGAGCATCTGCAGGGTCATTTCCGAGATGTAGTGGCTGCGCTCGATCATCTCCACGAACAAGCCTGGCGCCAGCAGGCCATGCACCGGGTGCTGCCAGCGCACCAGCGCTTCCACCCCTTTCAGGCGGCCATTGGCCAGAGTGACCTTGGGCTGAAAGTAGGCGACGAACTCATGCTCGCGCAGTGCCCGCTGCACATCGGCCTCGGTCAGCTGCGGCCAGAGCGCGCGCGGTGCGGAAAACTGTTCGGCCTGCACAGCCTGCACGGCAAAGCGACTCAGGCTGGCCGCCAGCTGTTCATGGCTGATGGGCTTTTGCAGCACACCCAGCAGATGCAGGCCCAGGCTGCGGCCCATGCTTTCCACCACGTTGAGCAGCACGCTTTCCCGCGCACTGGCCACCACCACGGAATGATTGAGCTCCAGGCGCGCCATTTCGTGCAGCACCTGCACGCCATCCATGCCAGGCATCTCCAGATCCAGCACGATTACCTGAATCTGTGGGTTGGTTTTCATCTGGGCAATCGCGTCGAAGCCATCCACGGCTTGGAGGATGTCTTCGATACCCATTTCACTGCACAGCTCAGCGGTAAACTGGCGTTGCAGCTCGCTGTCATCGATCACCAGCACATGCTGGGGAAATCTGTTGACTGCCTCTTCCACCCGCTACCTCCAGCTCATCAGTACGTTCGGGATGTCATCCAGCGCGATCACCTGATCCACACCACCCAGTTTGATTGCTTCCTTCGGCATGCCGAACACCACACAGCTGGCTTCATCCTGAGCATAGGTGCGGGCGCCCGCCTCGTGCAGTTCCTTGAGGCCACGCGCGCCATCATCGCCCATGCCAGTCATGATCACGGCCAGCACATTACGTCCGGCCTGCACTGCTGCCGAGCGAAACAGCACATCCACCGAGGGCCGATGCCGGCTGACCAGCGGCCCGTCCTTGACTTCGACCAGATACTGCCCGCCACTGCGCTTGATCAGCATGTGCTTGCCGCCGGGAGCGATCAGCGCCAGGCCCGGTATCAGCCGGTCGCCGCTCTGCGCCTCACGCACCTCGATGGCACACAACGAATCCAGGCGTTCGGCAAAACTGCGGGTGAACTTCTCCGGCATGTGCTGAACGATGGCAATCGCTGGCGCACTGCGCGGCAACTGGCTCAGCACCTGCTCCAGCGCCTGAGTGCCGCCAGTCGAGGTGCCCAGTACCACGATACGTTCGCTGGTGCGCTGGTTGTGCAGACCACCGCTCAGCGCAGCGCCCCCGGCTGGGCTAAGCAGTGCATCAACCGCCGCCTGCTCCGGCAAAGCATCCCGTGTTGGCACCGGCGCGCCACGCACCCGAGCCTTGGCAGCAGTGCGGATGGCTGCGAGCATTTCCTGGGCACTGTCCTGGAGAAAATCACGCAGGCCCATGGTGGGTTTGGTGATTACCTCGACCGCCCCGGCAGACAGCGCCTGCAAGGTAATCGCAGCGCCCTTCTCGGTCAGGGTCGAGCAGATCACCACCGGCGTCGGACGGGTGGCCATGATCTGGCGCAGAAAGGTGATGCCGTCCATGCGCGGCATTTCCACATCGAGCAGGATCACGTCCGGCCACACGGTCTTCATTTTCTGCAAGGCCAGCAGCGGGTCCATCGCCGCGCCGATCACTTCGATGTCCTTGTGCGGTGCCAGCAACTGCTGCATGACCTCACGCATCACTGCGGAGTCATCGACAATCATCACCTTGATAGCCATTACGGCAATGCCTCAAGCGATTCGATACTCAGCGCCGCGCCACGGCGCACCCAGACTTCACCGGTGGCCAACTCGAAACGCAGAAAGCGGCAGCCCTCACCGCCCAGGTCACGCCCGGCCACCGGCACGCCCAGTTCATGGATCAGGTTTTCGACAAAGGCGATGTTCTGCGCGCCGATGTCGGTGCGCAGGTGCGAGCCCGGTTTGCTCAGGCTTCGCGCACCACCAAAGAGCTTGATCTGGGCCTGCTCCAGCCGCAGTGCATGCACGCGCATCTGCTGCTTCAACCAGACCCAGGCATCGACTCCATAACGGCCATCGAGATCCCGCGCGTGCTCGCTGACCCGGCGCAAACCGGGTAACTGGAAGTGACACATGCCGCCCTTGGCTGCCTCGGGAAACCACAGCACGATGGATACGCAAGGCCCCAGCAGAGTTTCCACTCGCACATCACCGCCGCCGAAATACAGCTCGCCCGGCTTGAGAAAGCAGCTGCGGCTCATGCTGCCACCTTGCGGTAGATCGACGAGGCCACCAGCTCAATCGGCAGGCCGGTGTCATGCAGCGCTTCGGAGTGGCCGACCATCAGCCAACCGCCCGGTTTGAGGCGTTGCACCACATTGTTCAGCACCCGCTGCTTGGTGTCCTGATCGAAGTAGATCAGCACGTTACGCAGCAGAATCAGGTCGAACATGCCCAACTCGGGGGCCGCCAGGTTGAGGTTGCCCTGTTGAAACTCGACCCGCTCACGCAGCCCGCGCTCCACCAGAAAGTAGCCCTTGTACTGATCCTTGCCCTTGAGGCAGTAGCGCTTGAGGTAATGCGCGGGGATCTTGCTGCCCCGCTCCATCAGGTACAGACCGCGCTGCGCACTCTGTAGCACCTGGCGGCTGATGTCGGTGCCGAGCACGCTCCAGCCCAGGTGCGGGCGCGCCTCATGCAGCAGCATGGCCAGGGTGTAGGCCTCCTCACCGGTGGAGCTGGCGGCACTCCAGGCACGAAAGTCCGCCTGCCCCGCACAGGCCGGCAGAATCCGCTGCTGGAGAAACTCGAAATGCTTGGGCTCGCGGAAGAAATAGGTTTCGTGGGTGGTGATCAGGTCAATCGCAATTTCCAGCTCGGCCGCTCCCTGCGCCGAGGTCAGGTACTGGTAATAGCGCTGGTAGCTGCTCAGCCCCAGCGCGGTCAGGCGCTTGGACAAACGGCCGCAGATCAGCGGTTTTTTCACCGGTGGCAGCTGGATACCCACGCGTTCGTAGAACAGCGCCTGCAACTGGCGAAATTCCGGTTCGCTCAGCGCAACCTGCGTACCCAGATTCATTGCTCCACCGCCATCAGCCATAACGCCTCACGCATCCGTCTGTTCAAGACCACCCACCAACTCGGCGAGCTCATCGAGTGACAGCACATGGGGGATATCCAGCACCACCACGAACTGCTCGTGGTGTTTAAGGATACCGGCGATAAAATCAGCACGAATGCGCGCGCCAAAGGCCGGACGGTTTTCCAGCTGATGACCTTCCACAGCCAACACTTCGTTGACCGCGTCGACGATGATGCCGAGCAGTTGCAGACCGTCATTCTGCTCGACCTCAACGATGACGATGCAGGTGCGCTTGGCGATGGCCGTACGTTCACGACCGAAACGCACAGCCAGGTCGATCACCGGCACCACCGCGCCACGCAGGTTGATAACCCCGCGCAGGAAGCTCGGCATCAGCGGTATTTCCGTCAGCCCGCCGAATTCGATGATCTCGCGGATGTGCTCAATCGGCAGGGCAAACAGCTCCTGCCCCAGGGTCAGAGTCAGAAACTGCTGGGTCAGCGGTGTTTCCACCAGGGCCGCCGAGCGGCCCTGGAGATGGGCTGGCAAGGTACTCATCAGGCAGCCTCCTAGAAGCGGGTAAAGGCCGACTCGTCGATCTGATCATCCTGCAGATGACGGCGCAGCGGCTGAGTCGGCTTGCTCAACGCCGCCGGGCGGCTGCGTCCGCTCGGGGTGCTGTGCACATGTCGCGCCGCCGCTTCCGCCAGCTGGAAGAACTGAATCATTTCCTGCAGTTGCACCGCCTGACCGCTCATTTCCTCGGAGGTCGAAGACAATTCTTCGGACGCCGATGCATTGACCTGAGTGATCTGCGCCAACTGCCCGACCGCCAGGTTGATCTGCTCCAGGCCAGTGTTCTGCTCGCGCGAGGCGGCGGAGATTTCCTGCACCAGGTCGGCCGTCTTGCGAATCGACGGCACCATCTGTTCCAGCAACTGCCCGGCGCGTTCAGCCAGGGTCACGCTATCGCTGGCCACCGCTCCGATTTCCTGCGCGGCCACCTGGCTGCGCTCAGCCAACTTGCGCACTTCCGCTGCGACCACGGCAAAGCCCTTGCCGTGATCACCAGCACGCGCAGCTTCAATCGCCGCATTGAGGGCGAGCAGGTTGGTCTGGTAGGCGATGTCGTCGATGATGCCGATCTTGCCGGCGATCTGGCGCATGGCGTTGACCATCTCGCGCACCGCTGCACCGCCTTCCACGGCGTCCTTGGAGGACTGGCTGGCCATGCCGTCGGTGATCTTGGCGTTCTCGCTGTTCTGCGCCACGGTGGCGGCAATTTCTTCCACCGAGGCACTGGTTTCCTCGACGCTGGCCGCCTGTTCCGAAGCATTCTGGCTCAGCGCCTGGGCCGAGGCGGCGACCTGTTCGGAGGCCGAAGCCAGGGAGTCAGCAGTCATGCGCACATCACCCATGATCGAGCGCAGCTTTAGCACCATCTGTTGCAAGCTGAACAGCATGCTGCCCTGGTCGCCGTCCTTGAGCTGAATTTCCACGGTCAGGTCGCCAGCGGCCACCCGCTGCAACGAATCCATCGCGGTAAAGGGCTCGCCCCCCAACTGACGGAGCAGACTGCGGGTGATCAACGCACCCAGCACAATCGCCAGCACCAGGCTGAGCACGATACAGGTCACGGCTGCGGTAAATATCTGGTCATAGCGATCGTGAGCCAGGTCGTACTCGACCTTGGCGACCTGCAATTGCACGTCGACCAATTTGCCGAAACGGTCGGTAACCGGGTCGATTTTCTGGTACAGCTCGCCGCTGATGAATTGCTCCAGCGCCAGTTGGTCACGGCTTTCGAGAATCCGCAGCAGCTGGGCATTGGCTTCGTCGGCGGCCTTGAGCAGCGGCTTGAGTTCATCCACCAGCACCTGTTCTTCACCCACCAACTGGGTCGCCAGGTAGTTGCTGCGGCTTTGCTGAATGGCCTCTTCAGCCTTGTTCACGCTGCGCGTGGCCTCCTGCCAGCTCAGCGCACCGAGGCGCACCTTGTGCGCGATGTCGACAATGTTCACCGCATAGTTATCGGAAATCACTTTCAGATCGCGCAGCGGCACCACCCGGTCGTTGTACACCGTCTCCATGCCGGCATTGGATTCGCGCATGCCGAAAATCCCCAGCACGCCGATCAGCAGCAGGAACAGGATAAGCACCCCTGCGAGCAGGAGCAGACGGGTCGCCACCTTCATTTTGTCGAACATTTTCTTCTCCTGATTGTTATAGCGTCCGTACCACGGCGGCAGAGCCGTCTACACGCTGGAGGTTGGTACTGACTGAGTTCTCAGCGGCTGCACTGGCACGCTGAATCAAATGGGCGACATCAAGAATCAGCGCCACACTCCCGTCACCGAGAATGGTGGAGCCACTGAGCACCTTGTTTTGCGCAAAAATCTGTCCCAGGGGTTTGATCACCGCCTGCAGTTCACCGACCAGCTGATCCACCACCACCCCGGCGCGGTTGCTGCCGAACTGCACCACCACCAGGCTCTCGCGCGCACCGACACTCGGCGGCAGGCCGAACAGGCTGCGCAGGCGCACATAAGGCAGCGGCTCGCCACGCAGGTTGAGCAGGTCATGCAGGTCGGCCTGCTGGCCCAGGTCAACGCACTCGACCACCTGATCGAGCGGCAAGACGAAGGCTTCATCGGCCACCCGCACCTGAAAGCCGTCGATGATCGCCAGGGTCAGCGGCAGGCGAATACGCACCGTGGTGCCCTGGCCAAACAGGCTGAGCACCTCGACCTCGCCACGCAGCTTTTCGATATTGCTGCGCACCACATCCATGCCCACGCCACGCCCGGACAGGTTGGTCACGGCCTCGGCGGTAGAGAAACCGGCTTCGAAAATCAGCCGGTAGACTTCGCTGTCCGTCAGCACCTGGTCCGGTTGCACCAGGCCCTTCTCGATGCCCTTGGCGAGAATCCGCTGACGGTCCAGACCACGGCCGTCGTCGGTAACTTCGATGACGATGCTGCCGGACTCGTGGTAGGCATTCAGGCGCAGCGCGCCACGCTGAGTCTTGCCGGCGGCCAGGCGCTCGGCCGAACGCTCGATGCCATGGTCCATGGCATTGCGCACGATGTGCATCAGCGGGTCGGCGAGCTTTTCCACCATCGACTTGTCCAGCTCGGTGTCCGCGCCGGTGATCAGCAGTTCGATGTCCTTGTCCAGCTCCTTGCTGATATCGCGCACCACCCGCGGGAAGCGCTGGAACACTTCACCGATGGCCACCATGCGCAACGACAGCGAGGCATCACGGATATGTTCAACCAGCGTAGCCACGGCTTCATTGGCTTCGGCCATGGCGGCCGGGCTGCCCTGGCGCAGCGACAGGCTGGCGGCGGCACCGGCAATCACCAGCTCGCCGACCAGGTTGATCAGCTCATCCAGCTTGCCGACCTCGACCTTGATAAACACCTGTTCGTGCACGCGCTTGTCATCGGACTGTTTCTGCTTGCTCAGTGCGGCCGACACCAGGGGTGGCGCCACCAGCTGTTCTTCCACCAGCAGGGTGCCCAGTGGCGGTGCTGGCTGCGGCGCGGCGGATTGCAAGGCCAGCACCCGCTGCAGTTCGTGTGCCGTCAAAGCGCCGCTCTTGAGCAGAATTTCGCCGAGCTTGCGCGGCGACTCGGGCAGGCTGACGATCAGGTTGAGGTAGGCCTCGATCTTGCTGTGCGGCGGCAGGATCAGCAGCTGGCTGTCCTCGCGGATAAATTCGAAGGCATCTTCGATGTCCTGCTTGCTGGCCTGTGACTCGAACTCGATCTCGAAGCCCAGGTAGCTGCTTTCGGCATCAAAACTGTCCGCCAGCGGAATGCTGTCCGTCAGGGTATGCAGGTAGACGATACGCCCCAGCTTGCTCAGGTAACGCAGGAACGACAGCGGCTCCATACCGTTGCGCAGCACATCGCTGTTGGGCCGCAGGGAGATATGCCAGAGATCGCTGCCCACCTCTTCGCCACTCAACACATCAACCTTGCCGCTCGGTGCAACCCGAGGCAGCTGCGCGGCCTCGCTGCTCGGCGGCGGTTCGGCGGCAAGTGCAGGAACCACTGCCTCTTCAAGGTATTCATTGAGCTGGCTGAGCAGGTGGGCACGCAGCTCGGGGTTGGGGTCGATGGCCTCGCTGCGGTCTTCCACGGCAGTGATCAGGCTGCCGATATAGTCACCGCAGGTCAGCAGCAGCGAGAGCATGCTGCCGTCCATGCTCTTCTCGCCGTTGCGCACCTGATCGAGCAGGCTCTCCACCACATGGGTGAAGTTGATCAACGACTCCAGGCCGAACAGCCCGGCCGAGCCCTTGATGGTGTGTGCGGCGCGGAAGATGGCATTGACTCGCTCGGCGTTGTAGCCGTCGCTTTCGATCTCCAGCAGCGCATCTTCCATGTCCACCAGCAGTTCGCGGGCTTCCTGCACCAAGGCCCCACGGGCCTGATCAAGGTTCATGGTCGACCTCCGCGAGCATCCAGCGGGATCACCATGGGATCGCCCAGCTCAGCCACCAGGTTGAGCAGATCAAGCACCTCGCGCACTGCGGGCGAGTGCTGGATAAAGGTCAGGCTACGCCCCTGGCGCTGCGCTTCGCGCTTGAGCAGCAAGAGAATCTGCACCCCGGTGCTGTCGAAGTCCTCTACAGCGCCGAGGTCGATTTCCAGGCTGTCGTGGCGGCCCAGGAGACCGAGCAGGTCATCCTTGAGCTGGACGGCGTGGTAGATGTTGAATTCACCTGCAACTTCGAAGATGTACCGTCCAGTTTCTTCCCGACTGTTTATCACGGCCACGGCTGAATCCTCAGGGCAGGATCAGTTTGGAGACGGCATCAAGCAACACCGGCGGCTGGAACGGCTTGACCACCCAGGCGCGCACACCGGCGGCCTTGCCCTCGGCTTTCTTCGCCTCACCGGCTTCGGTAGTGAGCATGATCACCGGGGTGAACTTGTAGGCGGGCAGCTGCTTGGCCGATTTGACGAAGGTGATGCCATCCATGTTCGGCATGTTCACGTCCGAAACGATCAGGTTGATCTTGCGCCCATCCAGCTTGCTCAGCGCGTCTTTGCCGTCGCAGGCTTCCAGCACGTCGTAGCCGGCCCCTTTGAGGGCAATACCGACGACCTGCCGAAAACTGGTCGAGTCATCCACTACCAAGACCGTTTTTCCCATATCCGTGCGTCCTGTTGTCCTGAGGTTGAATTAGAAGAAGGTGACCGAGGACTGCTCCACGCTGGCCGCGCGCTGACCGCTATGTACGCGCTGCTGCTCCAGGGTGGTGTAACTCGACTCCAGGCGCCGCAACCAGTCGCGGCTGGCCGGTACAACCGGCTCGCCCAGGCTGTCGCGCAGGCGCTGCATGTCCTCGCTGACATGGGAGATGATCTGGCTGACGCGATCCTGAAACTGCAGGTCGACCAGCACGGCATTGACCGTCTGCTCCACCTCGCGGCTGTTGCCCTGAAGCATCTGCAGGCGCTGCTCCAACTGCGCCACGCCATCGCCCAGCTCGCCCAGCACCTTGCCGACAATCCGTTCTGCCGCCTCGATACTGTCGCGACTGCTGCTGTCCATCTGCTCGGCGCGGGCCACCATGGACTCCATGGAGCGGCCCATGACCTGGACTTTTTCGGTGATCTGGGTACCGGTCTCGCCGGACATCGACGACAGCTTGCGCACCTCATCGGCCACTACCGAAAACCCGCGCCCGGCCTCACCGGCGCGCGCCGCTTCAATGGCCGCATTGAGGGCCAACAGGTTGGTCTGCGAAGCGATCTTGGCCACATCTTCAGCCATGCCGTGCAACTCGGTGACAAAGCGGCTGAGCTCGCGAATCTCCACCAGAAAGCGCTGCCGCTCGCCCTGGGTGTCATCAAGCGCTTTGACCGCCTGCGGCAGCTCGACCTGAGCGCTGCGCAGCACGTCAAACACCCCACCGCCCTCTTCGCTGCTGCCCAGGTCCAGGGCCTGATTGATCTGCTGACTCATGCTGATGAACTTGTCCGTCAGGCCGCCTGCCGCGCTGGATGTCTGGCCGTTGACCAGATCGATATGGCGCATCCATAGCGGCAGCACAGCATCCAGCAACTCGCGTAAAGCCGTCAGGCTGCCCTGCACCTGGGTCAGCGCCTGCACGGAAACCTGCGGTTCAACCTCTACCTGCGGCAACGCCGGGCTGGCCATCAGCAGCCATAACCACAACAGCAGCACAGCGGCCGCCAGCAAGCCCTGCCACCAGACACCGGCCAGCAACAGGCAAGCGGCGGGCAACAGCAGCGCGCCGGCCACCAGCCAGGGACGCGAAACGTAAGCAAACAGTCGCGGATGCTTGATCATGGGAGTTCTCGGTACTGACGAAGAAAATCACCGCACAAACCGGCACGGCCACGCACAGAAACCCTGCGCCGAAAAAACTATAGGCCAGGCTTGAGCCATCAGCGAACCACTCACCTGGATAATGGCGAGGCGCCAGCAGATGGCCGACTGCCATCGCTCGCGGTGAGCTTATAAAATTGACGTCAAAAGTCTTATCAGTGATTTACCGGGGCACACAGGTAAATCTACCGAGGCCGAAAGAGTCGACTCACTCGTCCAGCTTGATGATGCCGCGGCGCAGGGCGTACATCACCAGACCAGCCAGATCACGAATGGCCAGGCGCTCCATGATCTGAGCGCGGTGGGTATCAACGGTTTTCACACTGAGGTTGAGGATAAACGCCACTTCCTTGTTGCTCTTGCCCTTGGCCAGCCAGTACAGCACCTCCTGCTGGCGACTGGTGAGTAACTCCAGCGGGTCTTCGCCGCTACGCCCGGAAGCGGCATCGATTACCTGGCCGGCCACGCGCGGACTTAAATAGCGATGACCACCGAGTACCGATTGCAGGGCCAGCTGCAACTCGATGACGGCGGCATCCTTGAGCAGGTAACCGCTGGCGCCCATCTGCATGGCCTTGAGCACATAGTCGCGGGTGTCGTGCATCGACAACAAAATGACCGGCAGCTCAGCCCAGCGCGAGCGCACCATGGTCAGCGCCTCCAGCCCCGAGCAGCGGCGCATGGTCAGATCCAGCAGCAGAACATCCGGCTGATACTGTTCAACCAGCGCCTCGACCTGATCACCATCACTGCCTTCGGCCACCACGGCATAACCGGCCTCGTGCAACAGCGAGCGAATACCCGCTCGCACCAGTTCGTGATCATCGACCAATACAACCCGCGCAGACATTTCCAGACTCCTCAAACGGGACTCACCCCGCTACAACTGGCTGAAACCGCTCCCTGGCTTGGCATTGTTATCGTGCAACGCTGTGATCCGACTGACCAGCCCCCAGCGCGCGGCGCATTCTGCGCGAGGGCCAACAGGCGAACAATCAGCCAGTTACTGAGGCGAAATGTAGGGTAGATGTGAACATCGTGCCGGAAAATAGCGCGCTACAGGGTTAATACCATACCCCGCACAACGCCCCAACAACGCAGTACACGCACCAAGATAAGGCCAAAACTGTCCAGCCGGTCAGTTATCGGTGCACGCCAGGGATTTACATCCTCGCCAAAGCCACTAAAGTGCGCGCCCGCACTGCCACTGTAGGCCCTGCGTGGTGTGCAGGTGAGCAAATACAGGACTTGGCCTTGTTCTTGCTCCAGCACCGCCAGCCTGACCACTCAGACAGGTTTAAAACGATGATTCAGCACTTGGGGAGCACCATTCGATGAACCGCACTCTTTCTTCTCTGGCCCTGGCCGCTGGGCTGCTGGCGGGCAGCCAGGCCATGGCAGGTGACCTGCTGCACTGGCAGAACAACAGCCTGACCTACCTGTATGGCCAGGATTACAAGATTGATCCGGAAATCCAGCAGACAGTGACCTTTGAGCACGTCAGCGGCTGGAGCTTCGGTGACCTGTTTTTCTTCGTCGACACCATCAAGTACAACACCGACGCCACCAACGGCGCAGGCGACGGTCACACCTTCTACGGTGAGTTCTCGCCACGCCTGTCGTTCGGCAAGCTGTTCAATAGCAAACTGGAATTCGGTCCGATCAAGGATGTGCTGCTGGCCACCACCTACGAGTTCGGTGAAGACGACGTCGAGTCCTACCTGATCGGCCCGGGCTTTGATCTGGCGATCCCCGGTTTCGACTACTTCTCGCTGAACTTCTATAACCGCACGACCGATGGCAAACGCGATGGCGATAACGTCTGGCAGATCACCCCGGTATGGAGCTACACCATTCCAGTAGGCAAATCCGACATCGTCATCGACGGGTTCATGGACTGGGTGGTGGATAACGACAAGAGCTACCACGCCAACCTGCACTTCAACCCGCAGATCAAGTACGACCTGGGCAAAGCCATGAGCTGGGGCGAGAAGCAGCTGTATGTGGGGATCGAGTACGACTACTGGAAAGACAAATACGGCATCAAGGACAGCGGTTTCGTCAGTGACAACTTTGTCGGCCCGACTGACCAGAACACCGCCAGCCTGCTGGTAAAAGTGCATTTCTGATCCAGCGACACACCGCGCCAACCGTCGTCACTGACGCGGGCGCGGTGTTCCTGCCCCTGCCAACACAACGCGCTGATTGCGGCGTCATCTCAGGCTGAATGGGGTCTTCTACTTCTGCAACTCAGAACGGGAAGCCCGGTTATGCCCATCCTTATGCGTCGGCGGGTTTGCCCCCTCAACTGGCCACCCGAGGATCGGCACTGAAACAACAGCGACAAAACCCTATACAATATGCGGCCTTTATTCACCAACACCCCAAGGACCCGCCGTGAGCACTCTGCCACCCTGCCCCAAATGCAACTCCGAATACACCTACGAAGACGGCACCCAGCTGGTCTGCCCGGAGTGCGCCCACGAGTGGTCAGCCACGGGCCCGGCTGATGCCGCCGATGACGCGCGCGTAATCAAGGACTCGGTGGGCAATGTGCTGCAGGACGGTGACACCATCACCGTGATCAAAGACCTGAAAGTCAAAGGCTCGTCCCTGGTGGTCAAGGTTGGCACCAAGGTCAAAGGCATCCGTCTGTGCGATGGCGACCATGACATCGACTGCAAGATCGATGGCATCGGCGCCATGAAGC
Organism: Pseudomonas cimarronensis; assembly: GCF_049331905.1. GTDB lineage: Bacteria > Pseudomonadota > Gammaproteobacteria > Pseudomonadales > Pseudomonadaceae > Aquipseudomonas. The sequence continues at coordinate 3,920,554 of NZ_CP186283.1, forward strand.
TGAAGTCCGAGTTCGTGCGCAAGGTCTGATCCAGCCTGCTGCACCACCAAGCCCCGGCCTGCAACCGGGGCTTTTTCTTGCGCCCTCGAAAATCAGCCTGTGCTCACGCATCGGTAAAACTACCGAACAGGCAGCTGCGGGATATTACCGAGCCCCTAGTCGAACTACCGGGTTTGCAATCCTGGGCTACCCTTCTGGCTACAATGGCTAACCACTGGCGCCATACGCAGGACGACACGTTTATCGGCAGTACGGCTCCAGCACAATAAAAAACCTATAAAAGTTACTCAGATTATTACTGGCGCTTAATACCAAGGCAGATTCAACAATGCAGACCCGATCTATTATTGGTTGTATCGGTGTTATAACCATATTGACGCTGCTCACGTCCATGCTCGCCAGCGCCACAGAAACGCCACTGCCGGTACGCAGCAAAACCTTGCTGACCCTGAACTGGACTGATACCCAGGGCGCCGCCAGTAAAACCCGCTTGACCCTGCAAGACCTCGACAACCTGCCGCAAACCACGCGCACCCTGGAACTGCCGGAATCGCTGGGTATGAAGGGCAGCCATAGCTGGCAAGGGGTCAGCATGAGCGAGCTGATCAAACTCAGCGGTCGCAGCGCCAAATCGGTCCGCGTGGTGGCATTGAATGGTTATTACGTGAGCGTGCCGCTCGACGACCTGAAGAACTATGACCCGCTAGTGGCCTACCGACGAGATGGCAAAAACCTGAGTATCCGCGAAAAGGGGCCGATTATTCTGATATACCCCTTCGACAGGTTCAAAGTGCTTAACCAACAAACTTATATAAACCGCTCAGTGTGGCAAATAAATGAAATCCACATTGAATAAGTCATTCCTCTATATGTTATTCAAAAAAACCAGGCCCAGTGGCTGGTTGACTGAAGGCTTGTTGGTTGCCGTGATTCTCATGGCAGCAGCCACCTTGTTTGCCCTGCGCATTACCCAACTGGAGATGAACAACTCCGCCGCGCCCAATCAACACCATGACCTCTGGCACGCCACCAACATCACCCTGGAGCTGCACAACCTCGCCCGGGTGGCGCGGCAGGCCAGCACGGCCGATGATCCGCAGGATGCCATCGACGAACTGGCGGTGCGCTTTGAAGTACTGCGCAGCATGCTCAGCCCCAGCGAACTGTCGCCGCAAACACCGCAAACCCTCATTCAACTGCTGCCGAATGCGCAGCAGACCTTCAACACCATCACCGAACGTCTCGACACCTGGAGCTATCGTCTGGAGAACAGCGCCAACCCGCTGCAGGTGGCTGCCGAAGTGGCGGCACAAACCGATAACCTGGCCGAAAGCATGCGCCATGTCGTACTCGCCGTGCATATCGCCAGCACCAATGCCCAGGACCAGAATCGCATCACCCATCATCAACGCTTCGCCATGCTCAACTGGATTCTGCTGGCCCTGCTGGTCGGCATCAGCGTCCTGGTGGTCAAGCTGATCAAAGACCGCCAGGTGATGAAACGCCTGTCCGCGCACCTCGAATCACTGAACAAACGCCTGGAGTTCCGCGTCAGCCGGCGCACCCGCCAGTTGGCCGAAAGCAAGGCCCTGCTGATGTTTATCCTCGATGCCAGTCCCAGCGAAGCGGCACTGGTGAATGCTGAATCCGGCGATGTGCTGTTTATCAACAAAACCCTGCTCGACAAGCTCGGCCTCAACACCGCGCCCGATCGCTTGTTCCTCAAAGACCTGCTGGTCGACACGCACAAGGGCGAAGTCTTTGTCGACGAGCTGGAACAGTATGGCCGGGTCGACAACTGGGAAGCCCAGGTCATGCCGCACAGGCCCTACTGGAGCTCGCTGTCGGCCAAGCTGGTGGAAATAGAAGGCAAGCTGGCTCACCTGCTCTGGGGCTTTGATGTCAGCGAACACCGCAAGCTGCTCGACCTGCTGGAAACCCAGGCCAATACCGACTCGCTGACCCAGCTGTACAACCGTCGTGCGTTCTTCAAGTTCGGTGAGCAGGTACTCGACGGCTGCAAACGCTACGACCACCCCTGCAGCGTGCTGATGATCGACATCGACCACTTCAAGAAAATCAACGACACCTATGGTCACGCGGTGGGCGATGAAGCCATCTGCAGCCTCAACCGCACCCTGCGTGAAACCCTGCGCGAAGCCGATATCATCGGCCGCATGGGCGGCGAGGAATTCGCCGTGCTGCTGCCGCACACCGACCGCGAACAGATGCTGGAAAGCGCCGAGCGCCTGCGCCAGGCCGTAGCCGAACGTCCGGTGCAAAGTGCCGCAGGCGAAGTGCCGATGACTATCTCGATTGGGGCAGCAGTATTCAGCGCACACCACTCAACAACCCTGGAACAGATGCTGGTCGCAGCGGATGATGCGCTCTATCGCGCCAAAACAGCTGGCCGCAATCGCGTGGAGATTTGACCGCCATGGCAAAGAATTTTCTAATCGTCGACGACAGCATGGTCTCGCGCATGATGACCAAGAGCATCCTCGCCAGCCTGCAGCCGGACTGGTCGGTGTTCGAGGCAGCCAGCGGCCAGGCCGCGATTGACCTGTGCCGCCAACAGACGATTGACCTGATCAGCATGGATCTCAACATGCCGGGCATCAGCGGCCTGGAAGCCGCTGCCGTGATCCGCCAGGAATTCCCGGCCATCCGCATCGTCATGCTGACCGCCAATATCCAGGCCGCCACCCAGGCGCAGATCCAAGAACTCGGTCTGTCCTTCCTGGCCAAGCCAATTACCGCAGACAAGGGGCCGGCGCTCTTGCAAGCGCTGGGAGAGTGACATGCTCAAGCTATCAACCATGCAAACGGATGTGCTCTGCGAGATGTTCAACATCGGTATCGGTCGCGCTGCCGCCGCCATGAGCGAAATGCTCCAGGACGAAGTGCTGCTCAGCGTGCCCGAGCTGCATTTCGTTACCGTCAGCGAAGTCACCGATCACCTGGGCAAGAAAAGCGCCTCGATGTACTGCATCCGCCAGCCCTTCAGCGGCATGTTTTCCGGCAATGCCCTGTTGATCTTTCCCGAGGACAAGAGCCTGGAAATGGTCAAGGTGCTGATCGGTGATGTCCCGCCCGGCACCGAACTGTTGCAGGTGCAGCGTGACGCACTGATGGAAGTCGGCAATGTGGTGCTCAACGCCTGCCTGGCCTCCCTGGCAGAAATGACCAACACACCCTTCGAATGCAGCATGCCCACGGTGGACTCCGGCGACACACGCAAGGTGCTCGGCACACGGGTGCAGAACCATGTGGTGATGCTTATTCATATCCGCTTCGAACTGAAAAATCAGGACATCGAAGGCTTTGTCGTGTTCGTCATGAACTCCACCTCCTACGAGGACCTGCTCCAGGCAGTCGACCGCTTTATCGCCAAACTCGGCTGACCCCTCCGCACCAGCAGTGGCTAGGTCAGCTGTGCTGAAAAACTGCGGTGCAGCCGCCGCACATGCCGCGCAATTGGCCTAGCATCAATAACGAGCACTCCGCTCGCTGAAGCTCCACGGAGGACGCCATGCGTATTGCTGCGCTGTGTCTGTTGTTGCTGATGCCCTGGGCGTTGCAGGCCGAGGACTGGAAGGTGGTGGGCGATGAGCAGTTTGCCCCCTACAGCTTTGTCACCGTCGAAGATGACCAACCCCGCGGGCTGGATGTCGAGTTGGTGGAAGCGGTCCTGCAGGAAGCCAAAATCCCCTACAACCTGCGGCTGTACCCCTGGGAGCGAGTCAAGCGCATGCTCGACCGCAGCGAAGTGGCGATGGCCTTTCAGTTCGCCGGCACACCCGAACGCATGCAGCAATATGAACTGGTCGGGCCGATCCGTACCGGTTCCACGGTATTTATGACCACCGGCAAGACAGCCATCAATGACTGGCAGAACCTGGATGACCTGCTGCCCTACGTACTTGGCCAGGTACGCGGCTACGCCTATCAATCCGACTTCGACAAAGCTGAGCTGCGCCGTGACACCAGCGCACAGAACCCACGCCAGCTGGTGTCGATGCTGCTTGCCGGACGCATCGACATCATCGTCGGTGATCGCGCACAGCTGATGTATTTCGTCCGCGAGCAGCGCGCCGAACAGGACGTGCGCATACTGCTGCGCCCGTTGGTGGAAATGCCGCGCTATGTGGCCTTTGCCAAGGGTGACCGCGCCCGTGCCGAGCAGTTCGCAGCAGCCCTTGAGCGTTTGCGCCAGGCTGGTAGCCTGGATGCCATCTATAAACGCTGGCACTGAACCTAACCCAGGAGCCTCCATGCGCCATACCCTGCCTCTGCTCGCCACCACCTTGCTGCTCAGCGCCTGCGGCCTGGGTGAAACCGCCGCCACCGCCAGCCTGCAAGCCGAACAGGCAGCGCAGCTGCAACAGCAGACAGAACAACTCAAGCAACAGATCGAAGCGGCCAACGCGCAGAACAACAAACGTCTGGAAGAAAGCTACTGAAGCACACAATGGTGAACGGCGAACGCCGTTTCGGCGCAGACTCTGGTGTTATTGCACCGGCAGGAAGTTCATAAACAGCAGACTCTGGGCATAGCTCACGCCCATACGCCGGTAGCGTTCATCCAGCACGTCGGTGAGCAGGTCCAGACGCGCGACGATCTTGCCGAACTCCACGGCGTAGCTGAGGTTGTGTCCATCCGCAGAAATCTCATTGGACAGCAGCCACGGCTTGCCCTCGGCATCGGTGCGCCGGGCCAGCATCCAGCTGGCCTTCTCCACATTGCGCGCAGCGTTATGCACGAATTGCGGGTCCAGCGTATCGCTCAGGTAGTACTCGGTGCGGCCGCCATGGGCGGTGATCAGCATGCTGGCCAGTGAATAGATAAACGCGCCAACCCGGTCCCCCTGGTACTCGGCGCTCAGGGCATAGCTCAGCGCGGCAATATCGGTGCGGCCACCCAACTGCGGCAACGGCTGATCCAGCTCAATGGCGCGGTGCACCGCACGCTTGGCGGCCTCGGCATCAGGCAGGCCGGTCTTGCGCCATTCGCGTGGGTTACGCAGGTACAGCTTGTCCATCAAACGATAGAGGCTGTTGAGGTTATTGCGCATGCCCAGGGTGGCCATGCGGTCGGCGTGGCTCTGGAAGAATTCGGTGGGTTTGATCGGGCTGCTGTTACTGATGATGCTCTGATGATCCTGCCGCGACGCACAACCGCCCAACGCCAGCAGCGTGACCAGTGCCAGCCCGACCACAGCACCGCTGCGCCGCGACAGAGCCATGCTCGGCATGTCGTGGGCGCGTTGTTCCAGCCTGGGTAAACGCTGCACAGTACTCATCAGAGGAGGTCATCCGCTGCGGTGTGATGGGGGTAACGCTAGCAACAAAATCCAGATTGGCCAGTTTTTCTGCCCAAAGGCATGACTTGCAGCACAATCAAGCACCTAGCGATACAAGCTCAGGTTGTGTCCGAACAGACCACCGTCACGGCAAAAAGTTGAGAACCACCACCCGCATACCCGACGAACACCCCGTTGCAGAGCGGTTTTAACGGTATGATCCGCAGCTTTTTGCCGCCGAGAAGCCCATGCCGCACCTGCTTGTCCTGTTTTGCCTGCTGTTCGCCCTGCCCGCCTTCGCCGAAGCCCCACAAAGCTTCAACGCCGCCAAGAAAATCGCCTGGCAGATCTACGCCACACGCCCCACCACCTTCTATTGCCAGTGTCACTACAGCGGTAACCGTGTCGATCTCGATAGCTGCGGCTACCACCCGCGCAAACAACAGCGCCGCGCCCAGCGCGTGGAATGGGAACACGTGGTGCCGGCCTGGGTGATCGGCCACCAGCGCCAGTGCTGGCAACAAGGCGGGCGCAAGAATTGCGCGCGCAACGATGCACGCTTCAAGGCCGCCGAAGCCGACCTGCACAACCTGGTGCCGAGCATCGGCGAAGTTAATGGCGACCGCTCCAACTACGCCCTCGGCATGCTCAGCGACACACCCACGCAGTACGGAAGCTGCCCGATGGTGGTCAACTTCAAGGCCAAGACCGCCATGCCGCCGCCGCAGGCACGCGGTGCAGCGGCGCGCATCTACCTGTATATGGCCGAACGCTACCAACTGCGCCTGTCCACACTCGACCGCCGCACTTACGAAGCCTGGAACCGCCAATACCCGGTCAGCGAATGGGAGCGCTGGCGCAACCAGCAGGTTGGCTGCGTGATGGGCCACAGCAACCCCTATGTCGGCCCTCTCGACCTGGGCCAGTGCCGCTCGCTGCAACGCGCGTCTGGCGAACACAGCAAACGCGGCTGAATACCGTTCAGCGCTTTTACACAGCCTTTACATTGGCCGCTGCAATGCCGAGCCCCGCGCAGTGTCGAAACAGGCAGCCGGGAAAGACCGGTTTGCAGAGGAGTTTCCATCATGCTGTCGCGTATCCCCCTTATCACAGGCCTGGTGACCAGCCTTGCGCTGCTTGGCCAGGCCCCGGCACAGGCCTCCAACCGCGACGCGGCCATTGCCGGCGCGGTGGTGGGGGCGGTGATTGGCGGTGTCATCATGAGCCAGAGCCGCCCGGTGCAGGTGTATGAACCGCCACCACCGGCGTACTACCCACCACCGCCAGTCGCCTACTACCCGCCACCAGCGGTGTATTACCAGCCGCGCCCGGTCTACTACACGCCCGGCCCGGTGTATTACGTCCCCGAACCACCCCGCCGCCACCGTTGGCACGGCCAGCAACACCGCCGCCACCACGACGGCTATGGCCGCCGCTGGTAACAAAAAGCCCCGCCATTGCGGGGCTTTTTATTGGCGTTAACCGGCGCAGCGCAGCCGGCCTTACTCCGTGCGGAAGCGCACCACCAGTTGCTTCAGCTCACTGCTCAGGCTGCTTTGTTCCTGGGCGTAGCTTTCCACCTCGGCGGCTTGCGCGGATATCTGCGTCACGGCTTCGTTGATGGCGACGATGTTCTGGTTGATTTCCTCGGTCACCAGGTGCTGTTCCTCGGTGGCGGTGGCGATCTGCATGGTCATATCGCGGATCATCTGCACCTTGCCTTCAATGCTCTCGAAGGCGGCCATGACCTCATCGGACAAGACGATGGCTTTGCCCGATTCGACCAGGCTTTGGTCCATGCTCACCGTCACTTCCTTGATGCGGTTGACCAGCAGGTTGAGGATGTTGTTGATCTGCTCGGTGGAGTCCTGGGTGCGTTTGGCCAGGTTGCGCACCTCATCGGCCACCACCGCAAAACCGCGCCCCTGCTCGCCGGCACGGGCGGCTTCGATAGCAGCGTTCAAGGCCAGCAGGTTGGTCTGCTCGGCGATCTGCTGAATGGTCGAAAGGATGTTGTTGATATTGACCGTTTCCTTCTCCAGCTCCTGCAACACCTTGTTGGAGTTCTGAATGCTCGCGCCGAGCTTGTTGACCCCGGACGTACTGCGGCCAATCACCTCTTTGCCATTGCGCGTGGCCACCAGCCCTTGCTCCGACACATCGGCGGTCTGCACGCAGGTCTTGGCCACCTCATTGGCCGCCGACGACATCTCGGTCACCGCCGTGACGATCTGCTCCACCGAACTCAACTGGCGTTGCAGCGTGGCGGACATCGCCGTGGTGCGCTGGTTGGTGTCGCTGGACACCCCATCCATGCTGATGGCGTTTTCCTTGATCACCCGGATCATGCCCTGAATCGACTCGATAAACTGATTGAACCACTTGGCCAGCTCGCCGGTTTCATCGCTACTGAGCAGGTCCAACCGACGGGTCAGATCACCCTCACCCTGAGCGATGGTACGCAGCCCGTCCTTCACCAGATTGATCGGGTTGACGATACGGTTGGCGATCACCACCCCGGCCGTGCCGAATACCAGCACCAGCACGATGCACACCACCAGGGTGATCCAGGTCAGCTCGCGGGCGCTGGCGTAAATCTCGTCTGCCTGCTTGAAGCCGACAAACTTCCAGCCCAGCTCCGGTGAGGTGTAGACGTTGGCCATATACGCCACCCCGTCGATCTCCACCTCCACCAGGCCGTTCTCGGTTTTGCCGATGGTGGCAAAGTACTCGCCAGGCAGCTCGCTGACCTTCTTGAAGTTGTTGTCCGGCTTCAGGCCATCCACCAGCAAGGTACCACTGCCCTCGGCCAGCATGAGAAAACCGGTTTCACCGAAGCGCACCTTCTGCGCCATATCGGTAAGCGCCTTGAGCGACACATCCACCGCCACCACCCCGGCAAACTGCCCGGCGTTGTCCTTGAAGCCCTTGAGCACCGAGACATACACCGCATCATCCGGCTCCCAGTAATAACCGTCGCGGCGGGCCAGGGTGAAGTTGGCGTCTTTGCCAATGGGGTACCACTCGCGCTGGCGCGGGTCCCAGTCACCGTAATCCCCGGTGCCCGGCCACTCCACATAGCCGCCCTTGGTATCGCTCATATACACGTAGCCGAAGGTGGGGTTGTTCTTCCCGATGCTGGAGAAGTAATCGAATATCTGCTTCTCACGCCCACCATTGGCAGTGGCCACCTCGCCCGGCTTGCGCGCCTCACCAAAGTAGGTGGTCAGCTCACCGTTATCGGCATCCTGCACGGCGGGGTATTCCGCCAGGGCGGAAACGGTGTAGCCCACCGAATCGAAGAAGGTGGCGAAGCTGTTGTTCACCAGCTTCATATCCAGGCTGCTGGAGACCAGAAAGTTCTCTTTGGCCTGTTGTGTGACATTGCGAATCGTCAGCAGCGCCACCACCAGAACCGGAATCAGGGTTGCAACCAGAAAGCTCAGCAACAGTTTGGATTTGATACGCATGGGGCTTCGCCTTCTGACTGGCCAGTAATACGCTCTATCGGCGCTTGTTGAGGATAGTTAAGGCGTATGACAGCGCCAGCGTCGGGCCAAACAGCTGAACGTCTCCTGGCAGCAAATGCTGCTCAACATCATCAATGCCAATTTGCCATCACCGCACATTGTCATTAGCCTGTGCGCCGCCCAGGGACGGGCGATAGCAGATGGCCGTTCCTTGCGCACTAACCCGCTGTATTGACAAGGATTCGCCATGAAAAAGATTGCCTACCTGCTGGCCCTGACCCTGCTCGCCACCCTGACCGGTTGCACCATCAAGCACCCGATTGCCGAGGACTACCCCGCCTACCTGAGCAACAACACCGGGGACAGCCAACTGCCCAGCGCCAGCGGCCCTGCCGCCTACGCCCTGAGCCCGGCCACCAGCAGCCACCATTACGAATTCCGCTCCGCCGTGGTGGGCCATGCCAACCTGTGGATCGTCAACTTCGGCCAGATGCTCGACAACACCCTGCAATCGGCGGACGTACAACAAGCCTTCGGCCGCCTAGAAGCGCGCCAGACTGGTGATCTGCCGCTGCTGAGCTTCGAGCTGCAGGAATACCGCTTCGCCGACTTCCGCGCCTATATCACCTTGAAGGTGAACGTCAGCGCGGACGAACAGCAACTGTTCTCCAAAACCTACAAGGTCGAGGGCAAAAGCCAGGGCGGCAAAATGTTCTGGGGCGGCTCCTTCGCCATGAAAAACGCCATCCAGCAATCCACCAAACTGGCCCTGGACGACATCCTGCGCGAGTTTATTCAGGACTATAACCAGCTGAATCTGGCCCAGAAGTAAGCGGTAAAGCATCGACCTAACGATGAATTGGACCGATTGATACTGGCTTGACCGGGATTACGCTTTTCGCCCTTACGGCGAGTCACTTTCTCTTTACTCGCTACGCTCGCCCTTCGGGCCAGCCTTCGGCTGTTACTGCGCTTCGCTCCGTATGCGCGCGCAAAGAGAAAGTAACCAAAGAGAAAACGCGCCCGGCATCCGGGTTTCGCTGCGCTCAACTTCCCTCGCTCCGGTGCTGTTCCGAGGGTCGTCACGGTGGGCCATCCCTGGCCCATCGTTCCTCGTTTGGCATCCATGCCAAACGCCCCTCTCCACAGCACCTCCACTACTCGCTGCGCTCGCCCTTCGGGCCAGCCTGCGGCTGTTACTCCGCTGCGCTACGTTTCGGCCTCCTGACGGGATTCGGGGACCGCGTTGTTTGGGCGATTGATGGGCGACAGAGCGAAAGGCAAAAACAAAAAAGCAAAAGCATCGCGGCCATGGGCCACTCCTACGGGTTCGTAGTCGTAGCCTGTAGGGCGGGTGAAACCCGCCATGTTTTTGCTTTTCAATCCGCGATTACACAGACGACGCCAAACGCCCCATCAGAAGGCCGATTGGAATCGTTGCGCAAGGGGTTGAGCGGCATGGATGCCGCGAGAGCCGCGATGGGCCAGGGATGGCCCTTCGCGGCGGGCCCCTGGAGCAATGATGGAGCGAGGGAACCCGACGAAGTCGGGCCGGATGCAAGGGGCAAGACCTTTTGCTTACTTTTGGGGCGTTTGCCAAAAGTGAGCCGCCGTAAGGGCGGAACCGGTAGACCAACCAACACACAAGCGGCGGGTACACACCAACCGCCAAGCAACACACCCGTAGGATGGGTTGAGCAACGCGATACCCATCACCCAAACACCTACAATTCACGCAACTACACTCAGCCAACCCGGCTTCTGCAAAGGACTGCAGCCATGACTGACTACCGCCGCGACCACACACCAGGCTCCACCTGGTTCTTTACCCTCAACCTAGCCGACCGCCGCCAGGCGTTATTAACCGAACAGATCGATCTGCTGCGCGCCAACTTTCGCAAGGTCATGCGCCAACATCCCTGGAAAATTGATGCCATCGTGATCCTGCCGGATCACCTACACGCGCTATGCACCTTGCCCGCTGGGGATGCCGATTTCGCCGTGCGCTGGCGATTGATCAAAACCGGCTTTTCACGCGCCTTGCCCTATGGTGAACGAACATCCGCCAGTCGCCAGCGCAAAAACGAACGCGGAATATGGCAGAGGCGTTATTGGGAACATCGCATACGCGACCAGGCGGATTTCAACCGCCATATCGATTACATCCACCACAACCCGCGCAAGCATGGACATGTACAGCACGTAGCCGATTGGCCATGGTCATCGTTTCATCGGTATGTGCGAGCGGGGATATTGCCGGGGGATTGGGCGGGTAGCGAAGGGATAGATGAAGCCGTTGGCGAACGCAGCAGTGATGATTTCAGATAGCCATTATTGATGGGTATCGCTACGCTCAACCCATCCTACGGGTCTGACCTTTTTTCTAATACATAGAGAAACCACAATGAACACTGAGGCAACACTCGATAAAGCCATACAAAATCGAAAGACAGAAAACAAAATAGTCAAATCATCTGTAATAGCCTCTAGCACATGGACAACACTTATTGCCCCGATAATTATTGGCGCCGCAATAACCCGAGCAATACCAACCAACAACATAACACTTGCAGAAGGTATTTCCTACGCAACCTTTGCCGCCATACACATTTTATGCACAATTATAATATTCAGATCATCATCAATGCACTCTCTATCAAATGACGCAGAAGAAATAATAGAAGAAAACAAAAAACTGAACGAAGTACTTCTACCAGAAGCAATCCAATACTCTAAACTCCAGCAACTTCAAACAATCACATGCTACCTCGCAACATTAGAATTAGAACAAGCAATTGAAGAACTCAATAAATCAAAAAACCTTACCATCAGCGAATTTATACAAACAGCAGACGGACACGTTGCAAGAATACTAAAGCCCCTCAGCGACAATCGCGAAGACTTGTTCATGTACAAAGAGGGTTCTCTTTACAATATAGCTCTCTATATCCACGCACCCGAAACCAATCTTCTGAACATAAGATGGCGCGACTGCGACAAAAGACTTAACCAAACCAATAGGAGCTGGCAACCAGGCTTTGGACATGTCGGCTTATCTTTCCTTCACAATGAAATCAAAATATGTCCAGACATATCAAAAAGCACTGAATTAACTAGTAGCTATACTGAGTCCGACACAAAACAATACCGTTCATTTCTATCAGTACCAATCTCTGAATGCCAGCGATCAGATAATGGGACAGATGGTGCTTCACAAAAACCTTTTGGAGTGATAGTTTTAACAAGCGCTGCGCCTGAGCAGTTCTCGCTACAGCGAGATAAAGTATTGATGCTCACAATAGCCAAGCTACTATCCATATACATAGACAAGCTGCACAGTAGTTCCAGCATGATAGTCAAGGAGGAAACCAATGAAGAGCAAGCCTAATTTCTTCTCAAACCATGTGAAAAGTGAACTTAGTACAGAAAAATCAATTTCAATGAGCTTTGAAGGCGAATTGATTAGCAGCCTCTCATCAAGCACATCCTTTGCAAAGGAATGGATCTCCGCCGAGCAAGAGGAAGGAGCCAAATATTTGATTCATATCATGAAAGAAAAAGCAAAATTAGCCAGCTAATAATTCGTTGAGCCATCGACAGAAAGGCCCGCTGTATAGCGGGCCTTTTTCTTTCAATGTGAGTTTTAGACTCACGCTAATGAGGTCGCCTCACTCCTCCGCTCAGACTTCCTCACCTGATACTCCCGCGCTGCCTGATGAAACGCCCCCAACAGCGCGTTGTAATCCGCCTTCTCCCAATAGCGATACTCCGGATGCCACTGCACCCCAACAGCAAACGCCTTGGCCCCAATCACACTGACCGCCTCGATCTGCCCATCCTCGGCCACGGCTTCAACCTGCAAACCCTCACCCAACCGATCAACCCCCTGACCATGCAATGAGTTGACCTTGATCTGCCGCTCGCCGAACAGCGAATGCAACACGCCGCCCTCAGTCAGGGCCACGTTATGCATCGGGCCGTAGGCCACATCGTCCGGTACGTCCTTCACCTCGCGGTGATCAAGACGCCCTTCCACCTCATGCACTTCACGGTGCAGGGTGCCGCCAAAGAGCACGTTCATTTCCTGCATGCCCCGGCAGATGCCGAGGAAGGGAATACCGCGATCAATACAGGCGCGCAGCAGGCGCAGTACGGTTTCATCACGGGGCTTGTCGGCCAGGCCCAGGCCGGGGTGGTCGTCGCCGTAGAAGCTGGGGTGCACGTTGGAGAGTGAGCCGCCGAACATGATGCCGCTGACGTTATCCAGCACGGTGTCCATGTCCAGATCATAGCCAAAGGCCGGGATCATCAGCGGGAAGGCACCGAAGCCGGTGACGGCGTGGATGTACTTCTCACCGACCAGGTGAAACCAGCCGATATCACGGCTGGTCAGCTGCCAACGGCACAGGGGAAGGCCAATCATGGGTTTGCTCATTGCTAGGAGTCCTCTTCATAAATAATTGAAGTGGGCTGCCCTTGGGAGAGCGGGCTTACGGGCCAGGAAACCCTGAACCCGCTCACCCAAGGGGTGCCGTAACCTGCGGTCACTGCACCAACGCCGCGCCCGCGCGGCTGGTTTGTTGCGTAAAGCGGTTGTTGCTTGATGGGTATCGCTGCGCTCAACCCATCCTACGGTGGTGCTTTTGTAGGAGCGGGCTTGCCCGCGATTCGGTGGTGACCTTGATCGCGGCCAAGGCCGCTCCTACAGGTCTCAGTTGCATCAAAAAAGGGGGCTGATCCTGCGATCAGTCCCCTTGGGTGTTACGACAGGTTGTTGAAAAACGTAGCCGAGGCAGCCGAGACAAGGCAGAAACAGGCGAGAAAGCGGAGTTTACTGGTGTAAATGAGCATTTCGAGCCTGTTTCTAACGCCGTATCGGCAACGTAGGTAGTTTTACAACGGCCTGTTAGCCATTACTCGGGAACGCAAACTGCGCCGCCTCATGCGAGGCGCGCTGCGGCCAGCGCTGGGTGATGGCTTTTTTGCGGGTGTAGAAGCGCACACCGTCCGGGCCGTAGGCGTGCAGGTCGCCGAACAGCGAGCGCTTCCAGCCGCCGAAGCTGTGATAGCTGACCGGTACGGGCAGCGGTACGTTGACGCCGACCATGCCGACTTCGATTTCGTCGCAGAACAGGCGGGCCGCTTCACCATCGCGGGTGAAGATGCAGGTGCCGTTGCCGTATTCGTGGTCGTTGATCAGCTGCATGGCCGCTTCCAGGCTGCCGACGCGGACGATGCACAGCACGGGGCCGAAGATTTCGTCGGTGTAGATGGTCATCTCCGGGGTCACCTTGTCGAACAGGGTGCCGCCGACGAAGAAGCCGTTTTCGTTGCCTGCCACCACCAGGTCGCGACCGTCGACCACCAGGCTTGCGCCCTGGGCTACGCCGGCGTCGATATAGCCTTTGACCTTGTCACGTGCCGCACCAGTCACCAGCGGCCCCATGTCCAGGCCGCAGGAAGTACCGGCACCGATTTTCAGCGCCTTGATTTGCGGGACGATCTTCTCGACCAGGGCATCGGCGATCTGGTCGCCTACGCACACGGCCACGGAGATGGCCATGCAGCGCTCGCCGCAGGAACCGTAGGCCGCGCCCATCAGTGCGCTGACGGCGTTGTCCAGGTCGGCATCGGGCATCAGTACGGCGTGGTTCTTCGCGCCGCCCAGAGCCTGAACGCGCTTACCGCGCTTGGTGCCTTCGCTGTAGATGTATTCGGCAATTGGCGTGGAGCCGACAAAGCTCAGGGCTTTGACTTCCGGCGCTTCGATCAGCGCATCCACCGCTTCCTTGTCGCCGTGCACCACGTTGAGCACGCCTTTTGGCAGGCCAGCCTCTTGCAGCAGTTGGGCGATATACAGGGTGGAGCTTGGGTCACGCTCGGATGGCTTCAAGATAAAGCAGTTGCCGCAGACGATGGCCAGCGGGTACATCCACAGCGGCACCATGGCCGGGAAGTTGAACGGGGTGATGCCGGCGACGACGCCGATGGGCTGCATGTCGCTCCAGGCGTCGATATTCGGGCCGACGTTGCGGCTGTACTCGCCCTTGAGGATTTCCGGGGCGGCGCAGGCGAATTCGACGTTCTCGATGCCGCGCTTGAGCTCACCGGCGGCGTCTTCCAGGGTTTTGCCGTGCTCTTCGCTGATCAGCTTGGAGATGGTCGCTTCGTGCTGCTCCAGCAGCTGCTTGAAGCGGAACATCACCTGGGCGCGCTTGGCTGGCGGGGTGTTGCGCCAGGCCGGGTAGGCGCTCTTGGCCGAGTCGATGGCCAGTTGCATGGTGGCGCGGTCGGCCAGGGCAACTTTCTTGGTGGCTGCGCCGGTGGACGGGTTGAACACGTCTGCGCTGCGGCCGGTGCCGGCAGTCAGTTCGCCGTGGATCAGGTGGTTAACGATGGTCATGGGTCTTCCTCGTTGGTAGTTCGTTGGGCAGATGAGCCATGGCTCATTTACCGAAATTCATACCCTGTTGCGGGCGTCCCCTCTCCCGCATGCGGGAGAGGGTTAGGGAGAGGGGCTTTTTGCGCTGCAGCCCTCTCCCCCGGCCCCTCTCCCATGCATGGGAGAGGGGAGACAAGCATCAATCCAGGCTATTCAACACATCGCCAACGGCGTTGAACACGGAGTCCAGCTGCTCGGGCGTGGTGTTGAAGGTTGGCCCGAACTGCAGGGTGTCGCCACCGAAACGCACGTAGAAGCCGGCGTTCCACAGCTTGATGCCAGCCTCGAATGGGCGGATCACCGGGTCGCCGTCACGCGGGGCGATCTGGATCGCGCCAGCCAGGCCGCAGTTGCGGATGTCGATGACGTTCTTGCTGCCCTTGAGGCTGTGCAGCTTGTCTTCGAAGATCGGTGCCAGGGCCGCCGATTGCTCGATCAGGTTGTCGCGCTTGAGCAGCTCCAGGGTGGCCAGGCCGGCGGCGCAGGCCACCGGGTGGCCCGAGTAGGTGTAGCCATGGCCGAACTCGACCATGTGCTCGGGGATCGCCTGGTTCATAAAGGTGTTGTAGATCTCGCTGGTGGCGATCACTGCGCCCAGGGGAATCGCGCCGTTGGTGATCTGCTTGGCGGTGTTCATCAGGTCCGGCACCACGCCGAAGAACTCGGCACCGGTCCATTTGCCCATACGACCGTAGGCAGTGATCACTTCGTCGAAGATCAGCAGGATGTTGTGCTGGGTGCAGATCTCACGCAGGCGTTGCAGGTAGCCGACTGGCGGCACAATCACCCCGGCGGAACCGGACATAGGCTCGACGATCACCGCGGCGATGTTCGAGGCATCGTGCAGTTCGATCAGTTTCAGCAGCTCGTTGGCCAGCTCCACACCGCCGGTGGCCGCCATGCCCTTGGTGAAGGCCAGGTGCGACTGCAGGGTGTGCGGCAGGTGGTCGGCGTCCATCATCTGGCCGAACATCTTGCGGTTACCGCCGATGCCGCCCAGCGAGGTGCCGGCGATGTTTACGCCGTGATAACCACGGGCACGGCCGATAAATTTGGTTTTGCTCGGCTGGCCCTTCAGGCGCCAGTAGGCACGAGCCATCTTCACCGAGGTGTCGGCGCACTCGGAGCCGGAGTCGGTGTAGAACACGTGATCGAGGCCGGCCGGGGTCAGCTCGGTGATTTTCTCGGCCAGCTGATAGGACAGCGGGTGGCCATACTGGAAGCCCGGCGCGTAATCCAGGGTGCCCAGTTGCTTGGCCACGGCTTCCTGAATTTCCTTGCGGTTGTGCCCGGCACCACAGGTCCACAGCCCGGAGAGGCTGTCGAACACGCGGCGGCCTTTGTCATCGATGAAGTAATTGCCGTCGGCACCGACGATCAGACGCGGGTCGCGCTTGAAGTTGCGGTTGGCGGAAAACGGCATCCAGTGCGCATCCAGCTTGAGCTGGCTGGCCAGGGACGGGACTTCGGTCTGCGGCATGTTCATGGTGCGGCCTCGCGGATGGGCGACTGAGCGATGTGAGTACCGTGGGAGGGGCTTCAGCCGCGAGGCTCAACAGCTGTCGCGGCTGAAGCCCCTCCCACAGAGAAAGCGAATCTGTTGCCAGCAAAGGTGCCACGGGCTTAGAGTCAGGAAAACATGACTCTTCATATCTTTAGTTAACCGGTTACTAAACAATGAGCACCCGCCGCCCCGACCCGCTGGCCCAGGTCAGTGACTTTGATATTCGCCTGCTCAAGCTGTTTCGCAGCGTGGTGGAATGCGGTGGTT
This sequence comes from Pseudomonas cimarronensis, assembly GCF_049331905.1. Classification (GTDB taxonomy): domain Bacteria; phylum Pseudomonadota; class Gammaproteobacteria; order Pseudomonadales; family Pseudomonadaceae; genus Aquipseudomonas. Next base: position 3,937,540 of record NZ_CP186283.1, read on the forward strand.
TCTCCGCCGCCGAAAGCGCCCTGGGGATTGGCCGCTCGGCAATCAGCCAACAGATGAGCGATCTGGAACAACGCCTCGGCCTGCGCCTGTGTCAGCGCGGCCGCGCCGGCTTTGCCCTGACCGAAGAAGGCCGCGAGGTGTACCAGAGCACCCAGCAGCTGCTGGCGGCGCTGGAGAGTTTTCGCACTGAGGTCAACGGCCTGCACCAGCACCTGCGCGGCGAACTGAATATCGGCCTGACCGACAACCTGGTGACGGTGCCGCATATGCGCATCACCAACGCCCTGGCGCGCCTGAAAGAGCGTGGCCCGGACGTGCATATCCACATCCGCATGACCCCGCCCAGCGAAGTCGAACAAGGCGTGCTCGACGGCCGCCTGCATATCGGCGTGGTGCCGCAGACCGTGGCGTTGTCCGGGCTGGACTACCAGGCGCTGTACGACGAGCGTTCGCTGCTCTACTGCGCGGTCGGCCACCCGCTGTTCTATGTCGATGATCAGCAGCTGGAGGACGCGCGGCTGAACGCTCAGGAGGCCATCGCCCCGACCTTCCGCCTGCCGCCCGAGGTGCAGAGCCATTATCAGGCGCTCAACTGCACCGCCAGCGCGTCGGACCGCGAAGGCATGGCCTTTCTGATTCTCACCGGGCGCTATATCGGCTACCTGCCCGATCATTACGCCCAGGCCTGGGTGCAGCAAGGCCGCCTGCGCGTACTCAAGCCGGCCAGCCGTTTCTACGACATCAGCCTGGCCTCGGTGACGCGCAAGGGCCGCCGCCCGCATCTGGTGCTGGAGAGCTTTCTGCAAGCCCTGGCCGAGGCCTGAGGCCCGGATCAGAACAGCGCAAAATATGCACAAGGACGGTGCAAAGCCCGCTTAAATAGGGCTTGTAACGCTTTTTCCGCCCCTTGCGCTTGTCACCTCGGCGGCGCTGGGGTATCAGTGCAGGCGTCCGAAAACCTGACCACTGCGGAACCGCCCATGACTGTTGAAGTACTTGCGCACCGAGCCGATCCGAGCAGCAAACCTGCCGGCCGGATTCGGCAGAAAAACGAAGAGGCGATCATCAAGGCCGCCGAGGAAGAGTTCGCCCGCCACGGCTTCAAAGGCACCAGCATGAACACCATCGCGCAGAACGTTGGCCTGCCCAAGGCCAACCTGCACTACTACTTCAGCAACAAGCTGGGGCTTTATCAGGCGGTGCTGGTGAACATCCTCGAACTGTGGGACAACACCTTCAACAACCTGACTGTCGATGACGACCCAGCCGAGGCGCTGGCGGCGTATATCCGCGCCAAGATGGAATTCTCCCGCCGCCACCCGAAAGCTTCGCGCATCTACGCCATGGAAGTGATCAGCGGGGGCGAGCACCTCTCGCAGATGCTCAATCAGGATTACCAGGCCTGGTTCCGTGGCCGCGCCGCGGTGTTCGAAGCCTGGAGTGCGGCCGGCAAGATGGACCCGGTGGATCCGGTGCACCTGATCTTTCTGCTGTGGGGCAGCACCCAGCATTACGCCGACTTTGCCTCGCAGATCTGCCGCGTCACTGGCCGCTCGCGCCTGGTGAAAGCCGATTACGAAGAAGCCGCCGACCAGCTGATCGCCATCATCCTCAAGGGCTGCGGCCTGACCCCGCCCGCCAAAGACGCCTGATGCCCTTCACCCTGCTCGGCCCTTGCGAGTACCGCGAGGAGATTCGCAAAAGCCGCTTTATCGCCCTCGCCGCGCCGGTTGCCAGCGCGGCCGAGGCGCAGGCGTTTATCACCGCGCACAGCGATGCCAGCGCCAGCCACAATTGCTGGGCGTGGAAGGTGGGTGCGCAGTACCGCTTCAGTGATGACGGCGAGCCGGGCGGCACCGCCGGCCGGCCGATCCTCGCCGCCATCGACGCCCAGGAGATGGATCAGGTGGCGGTGCTGGTGATCCGTTTCTACGGTGGCATCCAGCTGGGCACCGGCGGCCTGGCCCGCGCCTACGGCGGCAGCGCCAATAAATGCCTGCAAGCCGCGCCGCGCATCGAATTGGTCGCCCGTGAGTCCTATCGCTGCCATTGCCTGTTCGCCGAACTGCCGCTGCTCAAGGCGCGCCTGGCCGAGCTCGACTGCCTGCTGGAGCACGAAAGCTACGACGCCAGTGGAGCCGAACTACAGCTAGCCATCCCCGCGCCACGGGTTGCCGAACTGCAGCGGCTGCTGGCGGATATCAGTCGTGGGCGGATTGAGTTGCGGCCGCAGTAAGAGCACTGCGCTACGCTTCTCATTGTGGCTGTGAGCCTACAGATAACTTCACGAATTATCGCGGGCAAGCCCGCTCCTACAGGGGTGCGGCGTGACCGGAACAGTAGTCGCTACACGCTTTTGTAGGAGCGGGCTTGCCCGCGATCAATCTCGGATACACCACAAGAGGCAATGGAATGCCTGCAAAACCCCATGGCAGCAACCTACGACGTGGCCGTCATTCAGAACCCGAACGCATTTATCTGCTAACCACCACCCTGCTGCAACGCCGTCCGCTATTCAGCGACTTCACCCTAGCCCGCTTGCTAATCAGAGAATTGCGCATAGTCCATGAGCAACAACAGGTCGCATCTCTGGCCTGGGTAGTAATGCCCGATCACCTGCATTGGCTTGTACAACTGCAAGCAGGCTCGCTTGATGAACTGATGCGCCGTATCAAAAGCAACAGCGCACGGCAGATCAATCAGCACCTTGGTGCACAGGGCCCGATCTGGCAGCCGGGTTACCACGACCGGGCACTGCGCCAGGATGAAGACCTGCAATCAGCCGCTCGTTATATCGTCGCCAATCCGCTGCGAGCCGGCCTGGTAAAGCGCATTGGTGATTACCCGTTGTGGGATGCGGTGTGGCTGTGAGCCTGCAACTGGCCTAACGAATGATCGCGGCCAAGGCCGCTCCTACAAGGGATAGAGGCGTTACGGAGAATCGCAGGCTCGGCTGCGGTCCTCTGTAGGAGCGGGCTTGCCCGCGATGCGCCAAAACGTACCAACCACCGACCGCACGCACCATGCTGACGCAGCCTAGTTGCATGGTTTCTCACCGAGTCATCGGGCAGCCCTGCACAGCGGCTTTCTGACCCTCTGGCCAGCTTTTTGCTTTAGCCAGGGCAGTTGTCATTCCCGAGCCTCTGTCCATGTCCAGTTCCCCTTCTGTTCCACGCTTGCAGCTGAGCGGTATCAGCAAGCGCTACCCCGGCTGCCTGGCCAATGACCGTATCGATCTGAGCATCGCGCCTGGGGAAATCCATGCGCTGCTCGGCGAGAACGGTGCCGGCAAAAGCACCCTGATGAAGATCATCTACGGCGTCACCCAACCCGACAGCGGCGAGATTCGCTGGCAGGGCGAACTGCTGAAAATGCGTGACCCGGCCATGGCGCGCAGCCTGGGCGTAGGCATGGTGTTTCAGCACTTCTCGCTGTTCGAGACCCTGAGCGTGGCGGAGAACATCGCCTTGGCCATGGGCGCAGCGGCCGGTACACCCAAGCAGCTGGAGCCGAAGATTCGCGAGGTTTCCCAGCGTTACGGCATGGCCCTGGAACCCGGCCGCCTGGTGCACAGCCTGTCCATCGGCGAGCGGCAGCGGGTGGAGATCGTCCGTTGCCTGATGCAGGACATCAAACTGCTGATCCTCGATGAGCCGACCTCGGTACTCACCCCGCAGGAGGCCGACGAGCTGTTCGTCACCCTGCGCCGCCTGGCCGCCGAGGGCTGCAGCATTCTGTTTATCAGCCATAAGCTCGGCGAGGTGCGTGCCCTGTGCCAGAGCGCCACGGTGCTGCGTGGCGGCAAGGTGTCGGGGCATTGCATACCGGCCGAATGCAGCGATCTGCAGCTGGCGCGGCTGATGGTCGGCGATGCCGAAGGCCTGGAAAGCAGTTATCCGAAAGTCACGGGCGGCCTGCCGCGTCTGCGCGTGGATGATCTCAGCTGGCACAACGCCGACCCGTTCGGCTGCACCCTCAGCCAGATCCGCCTGGAGGTGCGCAGCGGCGAGATCGTCGGCATCGCCGGGGTCGCCGGCAATGGTCAGGACGAGCTGCTGGCCCTGCTCAGTGGCGAAACCCGCCTGCCGCGTAGCGAGCGCGAACGCATCAGCCTGGACACGCAACCGATTGCCGATTTGTACCCGGATGCGCGGCGCAAACTGGGCCTGGCCTTTGTCCCGGCTGAACGCCTGGGCCATGGCGCAGTGCCGGACATGAGCCTGAGTGATAACGCCCTGCTCACCGCTTTTCAGCACGGCCTGCTGAGCAAGGGCCTGATTCAGCGCGGCAAAGTGCGCGCCCTGGCGGAGGAAATCATCCAGCGCTTTGCGGTCAAGACGCCGGATGCCGATGCGCCTGCGCGCAGCCTGTCCGGCGGCAACCTGCAGAAATTTATCCTCGGCCGCGAAATCCTGCAGAACCCCAAACTGCTGGTGGCGGCGCACCCGACCTGGGGTGTGGACGTCGGCGCGGCGGCGGCGATCCATCGCGCGCTGATTGCCCTGCGCGATGCCGGCGCGGCGATTCTGGTGATCTCCGAAGACCTCGATGAGCTGTTCCAGATCAGCGATCGCATCGGCGCGCTGTGCAGCGGCAGGCTCTCGCCCCTGGCCACCACCGCAGCAACCGAAGCGGTTGAAGTCGGTCGCTGGATGGCCGGCGAATTCGCCCCGCTGCCCCCTATCACAAGCACGACGGCAGCCCCTGCTGCCCACCTGAGCTGACGGAGTTTTACATGTTGTTATCCCTCGAACCGCGCGGCCAGCAATCGCGCGCCATGCTCTGGCTATCGCCGCTGCTTGCCGCCGTGCTGACCCTGTGCAGCGGCGCGCTGTTGTTCGCCATGCTTGGCCACGACCCGCTGGACACCCTGCACACCCTGCTGATCGCGCCGCTGGCCGACTGGTATGGCGTCTCCGAACTGCTGGTCAAGGCGCTGCCGATTTTGCTCTGCGCACTCGGCCTGGCCGTGGCCTATCAGGCGCGCATCTGGAACATCGGCGCAGAAGGTCAGTTGCTGCTCGGCGCATTGGCCGGCAGCGCCATGGCGATCCAGATCATCGACTGGGACAGCCGCTGGGCGCTGGTCTGGGTGGTGCTCGCCGGCGTGGCGGCGGGTGCTGCCTGGGGTGGCCTGACCGCCTGGTTGCGCACGCAGTTCAATGCCAACGAAATCCTCACCAGCATCATGCTCAACTACATCGCGCTGAACCTGCTGCTGTTCTTCGTGCATGGCCCGCTGAAAGACCCGGCCGGCTTCAACTTCCCCGAGTCGGCGATGTTCGGCGATGCCAGCCGCTTGCCGCTGGTGAGTGAAGACGGTCGCCTGCACGCCGGCCTGTACTTCGCCCTGCTGGCCCTGGTGGCGGTGTGGGTGCTGCTGCACAAGAGCTTTCTCGGTTTCCAGATCAAGGTGCTCGGCCTCGACCGCCGCGCCGCTGGTTTCGTCGGCTTTCGCGAGAAACGTCTGGTGTGGTTTGCCCTGCTGGTCAGCGGCGGCCTAGCCGGGTTGGCGGGTGTGGGGGAAGTGGCCGGCCCCATCGGCCAACTGGTGCCACAAGTATCGCCAGGTTACGGCTACGCGGCGATCACCGTGGCCTTTCTCGGCCGCCTGAACCCGCTCGGCATTGTCTGCGCCAGCCTGTTGATGGCCCTGCTCTACCTGGGCGGCGAGAACGCGCAGATGACCATGAACCTGCCCCAGGCGATCACCCAACTGTTCCAGGGAATGATGCTGTTCTTCCTGCTCGCCTGCGACGTGCTGATTCTTTATCGGCCACGGCTGAAGCTGAAGTGGGCGCAGCGAAAAACTAAAGCCACCGCCGAGGCCCTGGCCTAACAAACAACCTGTAGGCGCGAGCATGCGCGCGCCTACAAAAGCGATACACAAAGGAACTCCCGATGGACCTCGACCTGTTAAGCAATATTTTCTACGCCATGGTGCGCACCGGTACGCCGCTGCTGCTGGTGGCCCTCGGTGAACTGATCTGCGAGAAGAGCGGCGTGCTCAACCTCGGCCAGGAAGGCATGATGCTGTTCGGCGCGGTGATAGGTTTTATCGTCGCCCTGAGTACCGGCAACCTGTGGCTCGGCGTGCTGCTGGCGATGAGCGCCGGCATGCTGCTGTCGATGCTGTTCGCCGCCGTAGCCCTGGGCTTTAACGCCAATCAGGTGGCCACCGGCCTGGCGTTGACCATATTTGGCGTCGGCCTGTCGACCTTTGTCGGTGCGGCCTGGGTCGGCAAACCACTGGCTGGGTTTGAGCCCATCACCATTCCGCTGCTCAGCGAGATACCACTGATCGGGCGCATGCTGTTTGCCCAGGACATTCTGGTTTACCTGTCCTTCGCCCTGTTCGGTTTAGTCGCTTGGGTGCTGCTGAAAAGCCGCATCGGTTTGATCATCCAGGCAGTCGGTGAAAACCCTGACGCGGCCAGCGCCATGGGCTTGCCAGTGCTGCGTGTGCGCACCCTGGCAGTGCTGTTTGGTGGCGCCATGGCCGGCTTGGCGGGCGGTTACCTGTCGCTGGCCTATACGCCGATGTGGGCCGAAAACATGACCGCTGGGCGCGGCTGGATCGCCCTGGCGCTGGTGGTATTTGCCAGCTGGCGGGTATTCCGCGTATTGCTTGGCGCATACCTGTTCGGCCTGGCCAGCATCATCCACTTGGTGGCGCAGGGCATCGGCCTGTCGATCCCGTCCAACCTGCTGGCGATGCTGCCCTATGTGGCGACCATCCTGGTGCTGGTATTGCTCTCGCGCGATGCAATCAAGACCCGCCTGTTTGCCCCGGTATCCCTGGGCAAGCCTTGGCAGCCGGGGCACTAAGCCTCTTTCACGCACCAGCAGGCAGCACACCTACTCCCTTCCGCACCAGCACAGCACCACAATAGAACCCCGCCACGGCGGGGTTCTGCGTTTTTACGCGGCGCGCAGCGCTAATTGTCCAGTTGGTCAGCTTTTTGCAATCGAACAGGCAGCTGTTTAACAAAAACGTACCCACACCCATCGGAGTTCCGCCAACCATGTTCGAGAAGAGCAAAAAACCGCTGCTGCGCACCCTCGTTGCCGCCCTTGGCTTTAGCGCCACATTGGGCGCTTCCGCCGCCGATCCGTTAAAGGTCGGCTTTGTCTACATTGGCCCGATTGGCGACCACGGCTGGACTTACCAGCATGAGCAGGGCCGTCAGGCGGTGATCAAACAGCTTGGCGACAAGGTTGAAACCAGCTACGTGGAAAACGTGCCGGAAGGTGCGGATGCCGAGCGGGTAATTCGCAACATGGCCAAGGGCGGTTATGACCTGATCTTCACCACCTCCTTCGGCTATATGAACCCGACGCTGAAAGTGGCCAAGCAATTTCCCAAGCTGACCTTCGAGCACGCCACCGGCTACAAGCAGGACAAGAACCTCGGCACCTACCTGTCGCGCTCGTATGAAGGCCGTTACGTCGGCGGTTTCCTCGCGGCGAAGATGACCAAGACCAAGAAAATCGGCTATGTCGCCTCCTTCCCGATCCCGGAAGTCATCCGCGATATCAACGCCATCCAGCTGGCTTTGGACAAGTACAACCCCGGCACTGAGATCAAGGTGGTGTGGGTCAACTCCTGGTTCGATCCGGGCAAGGAATCCGATGCGGCCAACGCGCTGATCGACCAGGGTGTCGACGTAGTGTTCCAGCACACTGACAGCCCGGCGCCGATCCAGACCGCCGAACGTCGCGGCGTCTATTCCGTTGGCTACGCCTCGGACATGGCGCACTTCGGGCCGAAAGCCGTACTGACCTCAATCGTCAACGACTGGGGCCCGCACTACGTCAAATCCACCCAAGCTGTGATCGACGGCAAGTGGGCACCACAGGATTTCTGGGGCGGCCTGGCTGAAGACACTATTCGCCTGCCAATCAGCGACCTGGTGCCGGCGGATGTGAAAACCGAAGCCGAGCAGATCATCGCCGACATCAAGAGCGGCGCCTTCCACCCGTTCACCGGCCCGATCAAGGACCAGAGCGGCGTCGAGAAGATCCCGGCCGGCGTCGCCGCGACCAACGCCGAACTGGCGTCGATGAACTACTACGTGGAAAACGTAAAGGCTGAACTGCCGAAGTAAGCCCCCTCACACACATCAAACCGATGCCGTCCCTGCCTCACCGGCAGAACCGCATCAAAAGGGCGCCCTGAATATGGGGCGCTCTTACTCGCTGCCCTGGGTACGAGAAGACTCGCAGCACCGCCCCACCCGGAGCCTTTTATGAACCGCCTACCGATTATCGATATCGCCCCGCTCTACAGTGACGACCAAACCGTCTGGCCTACCGTGGCTGAGCAGATTGACCGCGCCTGCCGCGAGTGGGGCTTTTTCTATATCACCGGCCACCCGATCAGCCCGGCGCGTATCGCCGACCTGCTGAGCGCCGCCAAGACCTTCTTCGCCCTGCCGACTGCGGACAAACTCAAAATCGACATCACCCAGACCGCCCATCACCGCGGTTACGGCGCAATTGCCACCGAGCAGCTGGACCCGAGCAAACCGAGCGATCTCAAGGAAACCTTCGACATGGGTTTCCACATGGACCTCAATCATCCCGAGGTGCTGGCCGGCAAACCGCTGCGTGGCGCCAATCGGCATCCCGACCTGCCCGGTTGGGAAACACTGATGGAACAGCACTACGCCGATATGCAAGCGCTGGCGCAAACCCTGCTGCGCGCCATGACCATTGCCCTGAATATCGACCGCGACTTTTTCGACACGCGCTTTCATGAGCCAATCAGCGTGCTGCGCATGATCCACTACCCGCCGCGCCACACCGCCAGCAGCGTCGAACAGCAAGGCGCGGGTGAACACACCGACTACGGCTGCATCACCCTGCTCTATCAGGATGACGCCGGCGGCCTGCAGGTGCGTAACCGTGACGGTGAGTGGATCGATGCGCCGCCGATTGCCGGCAGCTTTGTGGTGAACATCGGCGACATGCTCGCGCGCTGGAGCAACGACCGTTACACCTCAACCCCGCACCGAGTGATCAGCCCGCTGGGGGTGGATCGCTACTCCATGCCGTTCTTCGCCGAGCCGCACCCGGACACCGAAATAAGCTGCCTGCCCAACTGCTCGGACGCCGCCAACCCGCCCAAGTACCCGAGTGTGACCAGCGCCGACTACCTGCTGTCGCGCTTTGCCGATACCTATGCGTATCGGCGTGAAGAACAGGCCGACGCATAACACCGTCAAGCGTAGGGTGGATCGGGGCGCGTAGATGACGCTTTTTCTCATCCACCACCTGCGTTACTACGCTGCTCGCTGGTGGACATAAAAAGCGATGTCCACCCTACATAGCGCCACACATCGTCAACAGCCGTACCGATTCGGCGAAATCCTGTCCTAGCGGTTAAACTTTGTCGCGACCACGCCTGATAACGAGATCTGACCATGTACGACTGGCTCAACGCCCTGCCCAAGGCCGAACTGCACCTGCACATTGAGGGCTCGCTGGAGCCCGAGCTGCTGTTTGCCCTGGCCGAGCGCAACAAGATCAAACTGCCCTGGAATGATGTTGAAGCGCTGCGCAGCGCCTATGCCTTCAACAACCTGCAGGAATTTCTCGACCTGTATTACGCCGGTGCCGATGTGCTGCGCACCGAGCAGGACTTCTACGACCTGACCTGGGCCTACCTGCAAAAGTGCAAGGCGCAAAACGTCATCCACACCGAACCGTTCTTCGACCCGCAGACCCACACCGACCGCGGCATTCCCTTTGAAGTGGTGCTGCGCGGCATCAAGCAGGCGCTGGTCGATGGCGAGAAACAACTGGGCATCAGCCACGGTTTGATCCTGAGTTTTCTGCGCCACCTGCCCGAAGAAGAAGCCTTTAAAACCCTGGAGCAGGCCAGGCCATTCCGCGATGCGTTTATCGCCGTCGGTTTGGACAGCTCGGAGATGGGCCACCCACCGAGTAAGTTCCAGCGCGTGTTCGACAAGGCGCGCAGCGAGGGTTACCTGACCGTCGCCCACGCCGGCGAGGAAGGCCCACCCGAATACATCTGGGAAGCGCTGGACCTGCTGAAGATCGAGCGCATCGACCACGGCGTGCGCGCCATCGAAGACGAGCGCCTGATGCAGCGCATCATCGACGAGCAGATCCCGCTGACCGTCTGCCCGCTGTCCAATACCAAGCTCTGCGTGTTCGACGACATGCGCCAGCACAACATCCTGCAGATGCTCGAACGCGGGGTGAAGGTGACGGTGAACTCGGATGATCCGGCCTACTTCGGCGGCTACGTCACCGAAAACTTCGCAGCTCTGTACGACAGCCTGGGCATGACCCAGGAACAGGCCAAGCGCTTGGCGCAGAACAGCCTGGATGCGCGGCTGGTTTAAGTAAAAAACATCGCGGCTAAAGCCCCGCCCACGGAGCGTATGAATTGTGGGAGGGGCTTTAGCCGCGACAGATACAAACCTCAGTGATCCAGCTTGCGCCGCTTGCCGGTGACCATCGACAGCGGCAGGTTTTCCTTCAGGCGGTAGCTTTCAAAGAGCGCCGCTGCGATGTGCAGACCCACCAGGGCCATCAACCCATCGGCGCAGAATTCATGAATCTGCAACGGCAGATCAGCGCCCCAGAAGTAATCGACCTCCTCCATCAGAAAGCCGGTCACTCCCAGGCCGAGCATCAGCAACATCATGCCGATCATCACCAGACCGCCCAGCGGGGAATGCCCCATGCGGTGGTAATCACGCCCGCTGACTAATGCCCGCAGGTGTTCGGCCAGGCGCGTCCGGGTCGGCCAAAAGTCCGCCCAGCGCGCTGACGGTGTACCGATAAAACCCCACACCAGGCGAACCGCCAACCAGGCCACGGCGTAGTAACCGAACCAGCGGTGCCAGTTCTCACCCTCTTCGGTGAAGAAGTAATTGGCCAGGAAAGCGCTCGCCAGAGACCAATGGAACAACCTGACCAGCGGGTCCCAGAGGCGTGTGGTGGCAGCGTTCATCAGCCGTCGATTTCGCTTTTGATGACTTTGCCATCGACCGGATCGAAGTAGATTTCGACCTTCTGGCCTTCTTTGTTGAAGCCGTAGATTTCGTAGCAGTTGCCGCCGGTCACTTTGAACTTCTTGATCTCGTAGCCCTGGGCTTTGAGGTCAGCCTGGAATTTGTCCTGGTCCTGCCACTGCGCCTTGTCGGCGGTGGTGCATTGGGTGGCGGCGAAGGTCAGCGGACTGGCCATAACCAGAGACAGCAGAAGCAGTTTGCGCATGGTGTAGTCCTCTTCGGTGCAGGGAGAAAGTGTGTCTGCGAGGACTACTGTCGCGCTTGAACCTTAAGGCTGTATTAGCCCGCAAAAATTCATCACGCGGATGTGGGAGGGGCTTTAGCCGCGACTCAAAAAGCTCGCGGCTAAAGCGGAATGCCGCCCAACCCCTCCCACAACTGGACATATCAGAAGTCGAAATCGACCTTGGCCCAGAGGGTGCGGCCGGGCTCATCAATCCGGGTATCAGCCGGGAAGCCGAAACCGGAATCACCGCCCAGATTCAGGTGCTCGGCGTATTGCTTGTCGAGCAGGTTATCCACCCCAGCGCTGAGCTTGACCTGCTTGGTCACACGATAAGCACCGTTAAGAGACAGCACGCCGAAACCGGCGCTGTCGCCAAAGTCCTGCCCCACGACGTTACCGCGCCCATCTGCGATGCGGCCCTGACCATCCACCACTCGCCACAGGGCGCCGACGCTCCAGTCATCACGCTGATAGGTCAGGCCCAGGCGTGCTTCCAGCGGCGGCATCTGCGGCAGTGCTTCGCCGTCGCTGCTGTTCTTGCCCCAGGCATAGGCCAAGGTGGCATCGGTTTTCCAGTTGCTTGTCAGGTCATACGCCACACCCAGCTCGCCACCCATGATGCGCGCATCGACGTTGTCGGCCTGGGTGCTCATACCGCGATAGTCGAACAGGATGTAGTCACGCACCTGGCCGACATACGCCGAGGCCCAGGCCTGCATGGCGTCACCCTTGTACTGGATACCGATATCCAGCTGGGTGGTCTTCTCCGGTTTGATGCCGTCGAAGGCGTTGTCTGCGCCAGCCGGCCCGTTGAGCCCGGCGGAGAACAGCTCCCAGTAATCGGGGAAACGCTGCACATGGCCGATGCCGGCATAGACGGTGGTCGGCGAGCCGGACAAATCATGCTCGTAGCGCACGAAGCCGCTGGGCAGGGTGTCAGCGCGGGTTTCGCCCGCCGTCGGGTTGGGCGTGGTCATGCCCATCATGTCGCTGAAGTTCGGTCGGTAATCCTTGGCCGAAGCACGATCCAGACGAGCACCGGAGATCAGTCGATCACGCTCGGCCAGACGCCAGGTGGATTCGGTAAACACACCGTAGTTGTGCATCAGCGCGTCCTTGTCCCACGGGAAGCGATCAGCATCGACATAGGGCATGCCCATCATGCCGCCGTCGGAAACGCGCTGACGGTGCTCGCTGCGCTGTGCATCGACGCCGGTGATCAGCTCGACATCCTGCCACTTCCAGGTGGCGGCCAGGCGCGCGCCCAAGGTACGGCGATCAACCTGCGCGGCCATCGGGCCAGGCATCATGCTGTTTGGATCGGGCATGCGCAGGCGGAAGTTGTCCATGATGTGGTCGGCGTAGTTGTAGTAAACCTTGGCCTCGACCTTATCCAGCACGCCACCGAGGTTGCTGCGCTCCACGCGCAGGCCCAGGCTTTCACGCTGGAACTGGGTACCATCCATGCTGCGGCCGCCGTAGCGCGCTTCGCCATCACCACGGCCGGCGGTGAGCTCAATCAAGGTGTCGGCATCCGGCGTCCAACCCAGGGCCACGTCACCGTTCCACTTATCCCAGCGCGAGGGGATGGTGTCGCCGTTACCGTTGTCGTAATCGTCCGAGTGCGAGCGGTTACCGGTCACCCGCAGATAGCCTTGCTCACCGCCCACAGCGCCATCCAGGGTCTGGTCGAAACGGCCGTTGGAGCCCGCCAGCACGCTGGCATGCAGGCGCGCGCCCAGCTCGCCGAAGCGCTCCGGCTCGCGATCAAAACGCACCACACCGGCCGAGGCACCTGGGCCCCAGATCACCGTTTGCGGGCCTTTGCTCACGGTCAGTAGGTCAAAGGTTTCCGGCGAGATATACGAGCTGGGTGCATCCATCCGGCCCGGGCAGGCACCGAGCATCTGCCCGCCGTCGGTGAGCAGCAGCAGACGCGAACCGAACATGCCGCGCAGCACCGGATCACTGTTGCTGCCGCCACTGCGAATCGCAGAGAAACCGGGGATGGTCTTCAGATAATCCGCTGCATCACTGGCCGGCACCGGCTGGCGTGGGTCCTTGGGGTCGGCCACCACGGTCAGCGGCGAGCTTTGCTGCACGGCGGTGACCACCGAGGGCGGCAATTGCAGCGCATGCTGCTCCGGGTCGTGTTCAGTGGTTTGCGCAGCATGCGCCTGAGTGGCCAACAGCAGGCCGACGCACAGCGGCGCCAGTCGAAAAGGTGCAGCGCTGATCAAAAGCGAACGAGTAGACATAGGTATTCCAGAATCGAGACAGAACCAGGGAATGGCCGGCACCGCTCAACGGCACCAGCACAGGCAACAGGGCAATGGCGATCAGGAATAGGCAGGAGGTGCGCGGCTGCGCGAACCAGGGAAAATAGCTGAGCGAACAACCCCGCTACGCACGGGTGCAGCATGCCGGTCAGCGGGTATCGCGGCGGCCAGCGCCAGGGTCGGGCTGGCGCAGCCGGTGGCCGGGCTGTTGAGCAACAGGGTGCAATAACCGCACTTGGCCCACAGCGCGTCGTGATCCAGAGGTCCGTTATGGCTGCCGGCATGCTCCCCACAGGCCAGTTCCGTCAGCCAGGCCGGTTCAGCCGGCGCAGTGAGCTGCGACAGCAACGGCCCAACACTGAGCAACAGCATGGCCAACAGGGCCAGCCAGCTCGCGCGGTAATTGGCGGTGAAGGAGCGATTGCGGGGCATCACGACAACTCAAGAATCCTGCGCCGAGTATGACTAACGGCCTAAGCAGGACGGCTGATGCAAATCAATGACGGTGAATATCACCGAACAACAGCAGCCCCGCTGCAACGCAGCAGGGCTGGGCGCACAGATCAGTGCGCGTGCCCTTCGCCATGGGATTTCTCACCGGCGGGTGCATCCTTGTGCACGGCAATTTCCACGTTGACTTTGCCGGCCTTCTCGAAGGTCAGGGTCAGCGGGAAGCGCTCGCCGTCCTTGGCCTGCTGTTTCAGGTTGAACAGCATGACGTGGTAGCCCATGGGTTCGAACTTCACTTCACCACCGGCAGGAATCGCCACGTTCTGCACCTGCTGCATCTTCATCAGGCCATCGGCGTGGATATGCTCGTGCAGTTCGGCCTTGCCGGCCACCGGGGTGCTGGCACTGAGTAGGCGGTCAGCCTCGGCGCCTTTGTTGTGCACCACGAAATAGGCTGCAGCGGTGGGCGCTACGGCTGGCATTTCCCGCGACCAGGGGTGTTCGATGTGCAGCTCACCGGCGGTGTATTCATGGGCACTGGCGAACAGGCTCGGGCTCAGCAGAGCGGCAATCAGCAGGGTCTTTTTCAACAACATGGTATTCCTCCAAAGGTGGACTGACTGTCCATAACAGATGTTGTAACGCGAAGCCTTGGCGCGGGCCATGCCCGCGCCGGTTAATCCATTCAGCCGTTGGCCAAACGCTGCCCTGGCAGGCGCGAGAGCAGCAGCCAGTCCAACGCCCAGATCAGTAACAGGGATGCACCCACCAGCGGGAAAGCCGCGCCCAGCAGGCCCATGATCACTATCGCTGTTTTCCAGCGTGGCAGGTCGTGGCGCAGCGGTGGTACGCCGAGCTTGCCGCTCGGCCGGCGTTGCCACCACATAATCAGGCCGCTGACCGCGCTGAGCAGCACCAGCAGGCAGACCGCGAGCATCAGCAACTGGTTGGCCAGGCCGAACAGCTTGCCTTCATGCAGCATCACCCCGGTTTCCACGGTTTTCGCCACCACGCCGTAATCCTTCCAGCGCACATCGGCGAGCACCGCACCGCTGTACTGATCGATATGCAGAGTGGCGTCGTTACGCGGGTCGTCGGCAAACAGCGCGATGCTGTGCACCCCGGTTTCACCTTTCGGCAGGGTGATGCTGTAACCCGGCTGTACGCCGCGCTCAGCTGCGGTATCGACCACGTACTGCAGCAGGTTGGCCGGGGCGGCAGGCGCCTCGGCAGTGGCATGCCCGTTATGCGCGGCGTGTGGATCGGAAGCCGGCAGCGGCGTAGTTTCCACCGCCCAGGCCACGGTCTGCTGACTGCTGGTATTGAGACTACCGGTGAGCTTGCCGGACTGCGGCACGTCGTCCCACATCGCCGCCGGAAAGTGGTTCCAGGCACCGGCAAACTGCGCGCCCCAGAAGCCGGTCCAGGTCATGCCGGTGAGCAGCATAAACAGCAACAGCAGCGAGCCCCAAAAGCCCGTCACCGCATGCAAGTCACGCCATAGCAAACGCCCACGGGCACTCAGCCTTGGCCACAGCACACCGGCACCGGAACGCCCGCGCGGCCACCACAGGTACAAACCGGAGACCACCAGCACGACGCCCCAACCGGCGGCCAGCTCGATCAGCCGATCGCCCAGGGTGCCGACCATCAGATCACCATGCAGCTGGCGGGCAATGGCCTGCAGATTGAGCTGCGCGTCCTGACTGCCGAGAATCCTGGCGCTGTAAGGGTCAACAAACACGTTCAGGCTCTGCCCCTCAGCCTCCAGCACAAACTGCGCACTGCGTTCGGCGTTCAGCGGCGGCAGGTATTGGCTGATGCTCGCCTGCGGATAAGCCTGGCGCACCAACGCCAGCTGCTGATCCGCCGAGATGGCCTGCTCGGCAGGCGTGACCTGCAGCAACTCGGCATACATCAGCTGGTCAAGTTGCGGCTTGAACAAGTAGATGATGCCGGTGACCGAGAGCAGGATCAGAAACGGAATCACAAACAGCCCGGCATAGAAATGCCAGCGCCAGGCCAGGTTGTAGAACGAGATGTTTGGCGTCGTCGGCTTCTGCATAGTCAGCTCCAGGCATGGCCATAATCAGTGATGGATCGGCAGCGGTTCATCGGTGCTGCCCGCGGCGCAGCAGACTCAGCCCCACCAGCGCCAACAGCACATGGGCCAACGCGACGATGCCCAGCAGCAGGTGCTTGTAGCCATTGCCCAGGCCTGCGAGAAATTCCCACTTGTGCAGGTAGGCAAACCCCCAACCTTCCGCACGGTCGGCATCCTGCACGCGGCTGGCCAGAGCACCGTCCAGTGGATCAATAAACAGCGCGGTGTTGTGCACATCGGCATAGCTGGCCTTGAACACCGGCAGGCGTTTGAAGACGAAGCCGTATTCGTGGTCAAAGCTGTGCTGCAGCGTGAGCGTCTGCGCCTCACCCAACCCCAGAGACTTGGCGTAATGATCGAGACGCTGCTGGGCATAACGACGTGGCGTGTCATTGCCCAGTTCACGGCCCTGAGCATCCAGGTAGTGCAGGCTGGACATGCTGGCGAACTGCTGCCCCTGGGCGCGCCAGATCGGCTTGCCGTCGAGTTCAAGCAGGCTGAGCATGTACAGCTCTTCACCGGCCAGCAGCCAGTCGGCCGCCGGTGCCGTATCCAACTCGGCCACGTTAAAGCTCGGCACAAAGGGCGCTGGCCAAGGCTGCGCACCTTGCTTGTGCAACAGGTGCCAGGCACCGCTGCTGGCAAAGCTCAACGTCGCTAAGGCGAGCCCCAGCCCCCACCAGCCATGCAGCCGGCGGTTGAAGGTACGGGCACGCCGACGGGCGATAAACAGCGCCACACCAAACAGCGTCGCCGAGACAATCGAGGCCAGCAGTACCAGCATCAGCACCGGCCGCAACGGGCCCGCCGCATCCAGCCAGCGAAAGCTGTGCAGCGTCTGGAAGAACGCGCTGAACCAGGCCTTGCGCTCGTCCACCAGGGTGCCGAGGCGGTCATGGAACAGGTCGACATACAGGCGTAACTGGTTATCACGCTGGGTGTCGACCCGCGCCACCGGCAGCAGGCGGTTGATAAAGGCGTATTCGCTGGTAAAACGCTCGATGCTGCCGGCATAGGCCAGCGGCTCGTCACTGCCCAGGTAATGCCGTGCCAGGCTTTCGGCATGAGCGCCGGCCAGCTCGACCGCCTGACCACTGCGTGCATGCCAGTAACGCGGCTGCAACTCGCCGACCAGACGCGCCTGGTAATAAGGCTCAGCGGCCAGCACCAGCAGGCGCAAGCCCTGCACCTGGGCAAAACCAGCCGCGCCGAGCACCTGCGCAGGACTGCGCAGGTTATCCAGCGGCAACACCTGCTGTGGTGTGGCCATGGTTTGCGGACGCGGCTGCAGGTAGCCCATCAGCGGGTGCAGCATGCCGCTACCCGCCCAACTGAAGATGCCCAGGCAGGCCAGCAGCGCCAGGCGCTTGTGCCACGGCATCAGCCGCAGCAGGCGCTGGCGCCAGGTCAGGCGCGGTAGCTCTTGTGCTTGCAGGGCCGCCGTCAAAGTTTCCACTCCAGGCCGACATACAGGCTGCGACCGTCACCGGGCATAAACAGCGCGGCATCCTGGCCACGGGCATTGGCCACAACGCCGGTGGTGGAGATGTAGGTCTTGTCCGAGAGGTTGCGCCCTTCGACGAAGAAGCCCAGACCTTCACGTGGACGATAACCGCCCTTCAGCCCCCAGATCGCATAGGCTTCGGCATACAGCGATTCGGCGTGGTCGGCGGCGTAGTGCACCGGCACCCACTCGACCGTCGGGCCGGCATACCAGCCATCACGCTGCCACAGCGCCTCGCCCTTGAGGAACTGGCTCGGCACGCCGGCAAGGCGGTTGTTGCCGTAGGCAGGGTCGTTATCGAAGCGGAAGTCATTGAGCAGGTACTGACCGCGCAACACCACCTCACCCAGCTGCCAGGCCCCGCCGAACTCGATGCCCTGGTGCACAGTGCGGTCGGCGTTGGTGGTGATCACCTGAGTTGGGGCCAGCGGGTTGACGTAACCCAGCAGCTCGTCGCGGATCTCGCTGCGGTAAACCGCCAGGTCCAGGTCCAGATTGCCCTGGGTGAAGCGCATACCGGCCTCCAGGGTGGTGGCCTTCTGCGCCTCGTTCTCGGTCACGATAGCGCCACCGGTCAGCTCGCTGAAGGTCGGTGGCTCGTAGCTCTGACTGAGGTTGGTAAACAGTTGCACGCCGTCAGCCAAGTCGTGGCGCAGGCCGATCCGGCCAATACGGGCACTGTAGCTACGGTTGAATGACGCATCCTGGAAACCCGTCGGCACCCCGACGAAGTTGAAGCTGCTTTTCAGCTTGTCATCGATATCGCGCTCGCTGTGCAGCCAGGTCAGGCCGCCGATCAGCGCCCAGTCTTCGGCCAGCGGCACTTCCAGCTCGGTAAAGGCATTCAGGCTGCGCGCCGTCTGCACCTGACGGTCCACCAGGTTGCCGCGCTTGCCGGCGACGTTGACGTAGTTTTCTGCCTGGTTACGGCCTTGCAGCACTTCCACGCCACCGCTCCAGCGCCAACCATCGGTGTTCTGCCACTTGTGGGTCAGGCGTACGCCGACATCTTCACTGTCAACTTCCAGCACCTGGAAGATGGGGTGCCACAGCGATTTCTCGCTGTAGAAGCTCGACAGCTCCAGGCTGTGCCCGCCGTCCAGTTGCAGGGTGGTGATATTGCCGATGCGGTTGAGGGTGAAGTCGCGCTTGTTATCGCCGGTCACTGTGCTCAGCGCGGCCTGCTCAGGGTTACGTCGCAACTGCGCCTTGGTCAGGCTGCCGGGGATTTCCGAATCGGTTTCCACGTGGCTGATATAGAAGCGTGTCGACAGTCGCTCGTTGATCCGCCCGCCGATATTGGCGAAGTAGCGCTGATTTTCCTGGCGTGCGTGATCGCGGAAACCATCCTGAGAGTAATCGGAGAAGCTCAGGTAGGCATCCCAATCGCCAAAGTCTTCAGCCACCGCACCGAAGATGCGCTGGTAATCAAAGCTGCCGGCCTCGGCGCGCAGCTGCACCTTGGGCGCGGTCTTGCCGGTGGGCGTGACGAAGTTGATCGCCCCGCCCAAGTTGGCGGCACCGTAGCGCCAGGCGTTGGCGCCGCGCATGACCTCGATATGGTCCAGGGCAATCGGCTCGATGCTCTGGAAGTCACCACTGCCATCCGCAAGGTTCAGCGGTGCGCCGTCCTGCATCAACAGGATGCCGCGCTGGTGGAAGGTGCGCTGCAGCCCCGAGCCACGAATCGACAGACGCGATTCCTCGGCGCCGGAGCGCGACTGGATATACACGCCCGTGGCCTGGCCCAGGGCATCCTGCGGCGAGCTGGAGCGGCCGGTCTTGTAGGTTTCGGCATCGACGACACTGGCCCCCCCGGGAATCCGCGCAAACTCGGCGCGTTTCTCGGCAATTGTCGGCGCAGTGGTATCGCCCCGCTGCTTACCAACGATGGTGCTGTCTTCCAGTTTGAGCTGTTCGGCATAGGCGGAACTGGCCAGGCTGATGCTAACGGCCAGCAGGCTGAGTACGGATATCTGACGCATGGACTTCCCCAACTTCGGTCCGTCGGGCGCTCTTCAAGCACCGACAGACGCGGTTTTTTATCTGGTTTCAAGTGATCAGCGCGGCCGCAAATGCGGCCGCAGCAACAGCAACTCAAGCCAGAACGGGGGATGCGCGGGGGTTGGCCGAGGGCCAGAGGTAGCGGACAGGTCGCGGGGTGAAGAAGAACGTCAGCAGCGGCGCGCGGCTGGGCGCCAACAGGCCCAGCAGACCGAAGAACGCCGCCAGGATAATCGCGCTGAAGGTGGAACTCAGGGAGCAGCCGGAGCCGGTGGCAGGATTGGGCGCCACCACACCGGAACCTTCCAGATCGGCACCGGCGCCGAAGTTGCCCTCGAAGGAGCAGTACTGGCTGGCCAGCCCGCTGAGTTGCAGACCAGCCATCTGGCCGTGACCGATACTGCAGGCGAACGCACTGAACAGAACGCTGAAATACAGCATCCAGGCCAGCAGGCGACGGTCAGTACGGGTCATTTTCATGGGGCGCGACTCTAGCATTGCTCCGGGGCGCATGTGACAAAGCCGCACTGCGATGGATTGCCGCAGCGCGCTGGCGGCAATCTTAGCAGACCGTTGGAGAATGTTGGCGAGGAAGCCGAGACAAGGCGCTACGCCAGTAACAGCCTCCGGCTGGTCAAAACGGCGAGGAAGCGGAATGTACGAGCTGTACCTGAGCATTCCGAGCCTGTTTTTAACGCAGTATCGGCGACGTAGATAGTTTTCCAACGGTCTGCTAGTTCGACCAGGGTGCCTGCGCCAACAACTCCGCACAGCGTGCCTGCACAAACTCACGCAGCAGCAATACCGGTTTGCTCAGTTGCGCCCGGTGCGCGCAGATCAGGTTGAGCGGTGTCGGCTCACCGCGCAGCTCAGGTAGCAGCACCTGTAGTCGCCCAGCACGCACATCGCCGGCAACATCCAGCCAGGATTTGTAGACCAGCCCGGCACCGCTGACCGCCCAGCGCCGCACTACGTCGGCATCGTCACTGACCCGGTCGCCTTTGACGTTGATGCCCTGCTCACGCTTGCCATCGCTGAAGCGCCAGCGGTCATGCAGTCGCCCGCCGAGCATATAGAGCAGGCAGTTGTGTTCGCTCAGCTCATCGACCGTTTGCGGCGCGCCATACCGTTGCAGGTACTGCGGTGCGGCGCACAACACGCGGCGGTTGGCGGCAGCCACCGGCAAGGCGACCAGGCTGGAGTCCTCCGGTGCGCCATAGCGCAGGGCGATGTCCACCGGCTCGCGAAACAGATCGGCCACGCGATCACCGAGCAGCAGACGCAGCTGTACCTGCGGATGCGCCTGCTGAAATTCATCCAGCCAGGGCAGCAAGGTATTGCGGCCGAAATCCGAGGGGGCAGACAGCTGCAACGGCCCGCTGATACCGACCTTGCTACCGGCCAGCTGCTGCCGGCCGTCATCCAGACTCTGCAAGGCCAGGCGCGCATGGCCAAGAAACAGCTCGCCCTCGGGGGTCAGGCGCAGGCTGCGGGTAGAACGGCTGAACAGCCGCGCTTCCAGCTGCTGCTCCAGGCGTTTGAGCGCGGCGCTGGCCACCGCCGGGGAAATATCCAGGCGCCGCGCGGCGGCCGAGAGGTTGCCCAAGTCAGCGGTGGTGACAAACAACTGCAGGTCATCGAAACGCAGCATGGCGACTCATTATCAAAAAAGTATTGAAAGAGACTCTAGTAGCCGCCGGTTTTTCTCGTCAATCAAATAACCGAGCATGGCAGCACTTGAACCGGAGTCCGCCATGACCACGCCATTGACCTTGATTGCCACCCTCACTGCCCTCCCCGGTCATGCCGAGGCAGTTGAAGCCGGTCTGCGCCAGCTGGTGCCGCCCAGCCAGGCCGAAGCCGGTTGCCTGCAATACAACCTGCACCGCCATCAACAGCAGCCCAACCGCTTCATCATGGTTGAGCAGTGGCAAGACGCCGCCGCACTCAGCGCGCACCAGCAGACCGCGCACTTTCTGCACTTCGGCGAAACCTGCGGCAACCTGCTGGAACAGGTCGATCATCAACTGATGCAACGCATTGTCTAAGGAGCCCTTTATGAAAGCTGTCGCCTATTACCACTCCCTGCCCGCCGACCACGCTGACGCGCTGCTGGATGTCGAACTGCCGACGCCAACGCCCGGCCCGCGCGACCTGCTGGTTGAGGTCAAGGCTATTTCGGTCAACCCGGTGGACACCAAAATCCGCCGCAACGTCGCCCCATCCGATGGTGACGCCAAGGTGCTGGGCTGGGATGCCAGCGGCATCGTCAAGGCGGTGGGCAGCGAAGTCAGCCTGTTCCAGCCCGGCGACCGGGTGTATTACGCCGGGGCGATCAACCGTGCCGGGGCCAACAGCGAACTGCACGTGGTGGATGAGCGCATCGTCGGGCACATGCCCAACAGCCTGCCTTTTGCCGAAGCTGCTGCCCTGCCGCTGACCGCGATCACCGCCTGGGAGCTGCTGTTCGAGCGCCTGCAGATCACTCAGGGCAACACTGACCTGGGCCAGAGCCTGCTGATCGTCGTCGCCGCTGGTGGCGTTGGTTCGGTGCTGGTGCAGCTGGCCCGCCAACTCACCGGCCTGACAGTGATCGGCACCGCCTCCCGCCCGGAAACCCAAGCCTGGGTCCGCGAACTGGGCGCGCACCATGTGATCGACCATCGTCAGCCGCTGAGTGAAGAGCTGAAACGCATCGGCATCAATCAGGTCACGCACGTCGCCAGCCTGACCCAGACCGACCAGCACTTCGCGCAACTGGTCGAAGCCCTGGCACCGCAAGGCCGTCTGGCGTTGATCGATGACCCGGAGCAGCCCCTGGACATCATGCAGCTCAAGCGCAAAAGCCTGTCGCTGCACTGGGAGCTGATGTTTACCCGCTCGCTGTTCGAGACCGCCGACATGATCGAACAGCATCGCCTGCTGGATCGGGTCGCTGAACTGGTGGATGCCGGCACCCTGCGCACCACCCTGGGTGAGCATTTCGGCAGCATCAACGCGGCCAACCTGCGCCGCGCCCATGCCCTGCTGGAGAGCGGTACGGCCAAGGGCAAGATCGTTCTCGAAGGGTTCTAACAGGTTGTTGAAAAACTACCTGCCAACACTCCGCCAGAGCTGCGTTTGACGCGCAGCTTTTTCACTGCGCGGCCTGCATTAGACCAAGGGCCAGCTAGACTCACAGCAGCGCCTGCTGCAGTGTGCTGGCCCTATCCCACCCACTTTCCTCGACCTGTTTAGCCACTGGCGGTAAGGGATGCGACCCGATCTTCAAGGCCCACTGCGCCTGGCCGGCGTATATATCCTGTTCAGCACACTGTGGATCCTTGGCAGCGATTACCTGCTGCATGCGCTGGTCAGCGACGAGACGTTGCTGGCTGAGCTACAAACCGCCAAAGGTCTGGTGTTTGTGCTGCTCAGTACCGCGCTGATTTTTCTCGTCAGCTACCGTGACCGCCAGGCGCAAAACCAGCTGCTGGCCGAACTCACGCACAGCAGCCAGCTCCTCAAACAGGCCCAACGCAATGCCGCACTCGGCAGTTGGGAATACTGCGATGGTTTTCACTGGAGCGCTGAGGCCCTGAGTCTGCTCGGACGTAGTGCCGAGGATGCGCAGAGCAGCCTGGAACAACTGCTGAGCTGGCTGCATCCAGCCGAACGCGCCACGGCCCAGCGTGCTGTGCAAGCCCTGCTACAGGAGCAGATCAGCCTGAGTATCAGCGCCCGCCTGCTGCAGCCCAACCAGCAACAGAGAACCTGGCTGATGCTGCGCGGCGAGTTTGACAGCAACGGCAAGATCCTCGGCACCGTGCAGAACATCAGCACGCAGAAACGTGATGAAAGCGCCCTGCGCGAGAGTGAGCAGCGCTTTCGCCAACTGTTCGAACAGACCCCGCGCATTGCCGTGCAGGGCTACGACCGCGAACGCCGGGTGATCTATTGGAACCAGGCCAGCACCCAGCTCTACGGCTATGCCGTGCACGAGGTCATGGGACGCCGCCTGGAAGAGCTGATCGTGCCGCCCCAGGCACGCAGCAAGGTCATCAGTGGCATCACCCAGTGGCAGTTGGGTGGGCAACCCATACCGGCGGCGGAAATCCAGTTGCAACGCAAGGACGGTAGTCTGGTCTGGGTCTATTCCAGCCACCTGATGCTGCGCAACAGCCTCGATCAGCTGGAGCTGTACTGCGTCGATATCGACCTGACCGAGCAGAAGAAAATCGACAACGAACTGCAGGTCAGTGAGACCCGCTACCGCTCCCTGGTGGAGCACCTGGGCGACGCGATTTTTATCACCAATGCGGCTGAGCAACTGAGCTTCCTCAACCCGGCCTGGGAGCAGGTCAGTGGCTACCCCATCCATGAAAGCCTGGGCAGCCCACTGCAGCGTTTTATGCCGGAGCTGGGTCAGGTACCGCTGAACCAGCAACTGCAGGCGCTACGCAAGGGCGAACTGGATAACCTGCGCCTGGAATGTCAGCTGCTGACACAGGGCGGCCAGGTGCGCCGGGTCGAGTTGCAGCTCAACTTCAGTCCGCTGGAACAGAGCCTGCACGGCAGCCTGCGTGATGTGCATGAGCGCCACCAGGCGCAACAGCTGCAACAGGCACGCAACGCCGTACTCGATGAACTGCTGGGACTGCATCCACTGCACAGCATCCTGGCCGGCATCACCCGCCGCCTGGAAAGCCTGCAACCGCAGATGCGCGTTTCCATCATGCTGCTCGACGAACATCAGCGTCTGCATATCGGTGCTGCGCCGAGCCTGCCGGAAACCTACAGCCAGGCCATCGACGGCATCCCGGCCGAGCTGGAAGTCGGCTCCTGCGGGCATGCTGCCAGCAGTGGCGAACTGGTGATCGCCGAAGACCTCAGCCGACATCCCTACTGGAAAAATTACCAGGCACTGGCACTGCATGCGGGCCTGCGCGCCTGCTGGTCGCTACCGTTCAAGGATGACAGCGGCCAGGTACTGGGCACCTTTGGCATCTACTACCCGCAACCGACACGCCCGAGCGCTGCCGACATCGCCCTGGTTACAGAATTCACCCGCCTGGCCGGCCTGGCCGTGCAGTTCAGTGCCGCCACGGTGAGCTGATCAGACCAACGGCGCGGCAGCCGTCATTGAATTGTTACAGGTCAATGAAAGTTCATAGTGAGCGTCTAGTCTGCCTTCTCTTGCAGAGGAGATTGGCTATGGACGTCATGATCAAACCGGTAAAAACCGCCGCCGGTCGCGGCTGGCAGGTCTGTCTGGGCAAGCAGAGTGTCACCTTTCGCAGTGAGAACGAGGCACACCAGTTTGTCAGCACCCTGCAGGCACGCCTCAACGCCCCGCATGTGCTGCCGACAGTGCGCCAGCGCGCGGCGGGTTAACCCTTGACGGCAGCTTCGGCCCAACGGGTGAACAGGGAGAAGCCCACCACCAACAGGCCGCAGCTGAATATCACCACCGCCACCGGCCAGGCCGTGCCGTCATGCAACACACCAACCATGGCCGCAGCACTGGCGGCGATGACGAACTGCAGGCTCCCCAGCAGCGCCGAAGCACTGCCGGCATGGCTGCCCTGCCCGGCCATGGCGCACGCCGAGGCATTGGGCAGCAGAATCCCCAGGCAGGCAATGCAACCGAACAAGGGAATCAACAGCGGCCACAAGGCCTGTGGCTTGGCCAACGCCACCAGCAGCAGAGCCAGGCCACAGGCCAGGTAGAACCACACGGTTTTGCCCAGCCAGTACGCCGGCCCGTGCCGCGCTACCAGCCAGGCATTGAGCTGCGCCACCAGAATAAAACCCAGGGCATTGCTGCCGAACAACCAGCCGTAATGCTCAGCCGGTATGCCGTACAGCTCGATGAAAACGAAGGGAGAACCGGCGATATAGGCAAACATCCCGGCAATCGCGCAGCCGCCCGTCAGGGCATAACCGAGAAACGGCAAATCAGCCAACAAGCGTTTGTACTCACCCAATGCACCGCGCAGGGGCGCTGGCGGCGCATCCTTGGCCAGGGTTTCCGGCAGCCACAGGGCCACTGCCAGCAGGCAGACAAAGCTGAACAGCGTCAGACAGATAAAGATCGATGGCCAGCCCAGGGTACTGAGCAGCAGCCCACCGCCCAGCGGCGCGAGAATCGGCGCCAGCCCCATCACCAGCATCAGTTGGGAAAACACCTTGGCTGAGCGGATCGGGTCACACAGATCACGCACCACGGCCCGCGAAATCACCATCCCGGCGCAGCCGCCCAGCGCCTGGACAAAACGCGCAGCAATCAGCCATTCCAGGCTCGGCGCCAGGGCGCAGGCCAATGATGCCAGGCTGAACAGCATGACCCCGACCAACAGCGGTTTACGCCGACCAAAGCGATCAGCCAGCGGACCGTACGCCAGTTGGCCGATGGCCAGGCCGACAAAGTAGGCCGCAAGCGATAACTGCACATGTTCGACATCCGTGGCAAACACCCGCGCCAGGGTCGGAAAGCTCGGCAGGTAGAAATCGATCGCCAACGGCGCAAAGGCGCTCAGGGCGCCAAGGATCAACAGAATTCGTAAAGGCATGGGTATCCAGATAGGTCAGAACAGCAGAGCCCTGTGTGCCCGTGCATGCACGCGGCGACTCACGGCTTGGCCGCGCGAGCCCGACAGCGGGTCGGGGCTCGCGCGGCACACCCGTCAAAGGGCAGAGATCAAGCCGCGTGGTCGGCCTGCTTGCGGCCTTTGCCGATTTTGGCCGCCAGCGACTCCACCAGCAGGTAGAACATCGGAATCATGAAGATCGCCAGGAAGGTCGCCGCCAGCATGCCGCCGATCACCCCGGTACCAATCGAGTGACGACTGGCCGAACCGGCACCGGAACTGATCGCCAACGGCACAACCCCCAGGATAAAGGCCAGCGAGGTCATGATGATCGGGCGGAAGCGCAGGCGCGCCGCCTCCAGTGCCGACTCGAAAATGCCCATGCCTTGCTGGCGGCAGAGCACGGCGAACTCGACGATGAGGATGGCGTTCTTCGCCGCCAGACCGATCAAGGTGACCAGACCGACCTGGAAGTACAGATCGTTTTCGATGCCACGCAGCCACACCGCAAGGATCGCCCCGAACACCGCAAACGGCACGGCGGTGACCACCGCCAACGGCAGGGTCCAACGCTCGTACTGCGCGGCGAGGATCAGGAACACCATGATCAGGCCGAAGATAAAGGCACTGCTGCCCGAACCTTGCGAGGCCACTTCCTGGAAGGCCGAGCCGGTCCAGCCGATGCTGTAGTCACTGCCCAGCACTTCGTCCGCCACCTGCTGAATCGCAGTCAGGGCCTGACCGGAGCTGTAGCCGGGTGCCGGCCCGCCAAGGATCTTCGCTGCCGGGTAGACGTTGAAGCGGGCATAGGTATCCGGGCCGAGAATGCGTTCGACCTTGACCAGGCTGGCCAGCGACACCAGCTCACCACTGGCGGCGCGCACATAGACCTGAGACAGGTCTTCCGGCTTGCTACGGAACTCCGCTTCGGCCTGCAGGCTGACCTGGAAGGTGCGCCCATACAGGCTGAAATCGTTGACGTAGTAACTGCCGAAGGTGGCCTGCATGGCGGTGAACACATCGTTCACCGGCACCCCAAGGGCACGCGCCTTGGTGCGGTCCAGGTCGATAAAGTACTGCGGCACGTTGGCGCTGAAGGTGCTCTGCACGCCTGCCAGTTCCGGACGTTTCGCCGCAGCCGCGAGGAAGGCCTGAACCTTGGCCGCCAACTGTGCGGTCGTGCCGCCGCTGCGATCCTGAATAAAGCCCTCAAAACCACCCGTGGTGCTCATGCCGGTAATGGGCGGCGGGTTGAAGCTGAGAACCACGCCATCCTTCTGCGCAGCGCCCATGCCCATGAACTGGCCGGTAAGGTTGCGCGCATCCAGCTCAGGAGTGGTGCGCTCGCTCCAGTCTTTCAATGGTACGAACGACACCCCGGCGTTGCTGCGAGTACCGAAAGTCAGCACGTCGAAGCCGGCGAAGGTCACCACATCCTGCACCGCAGGGTGCGCCATCAGTTGCTGGGTCACATCACCGGTCAGCTTCTCGGTGCGGGTCAGCGAAGCCGCAGGCGGCAGGAAATAGGCGTTGATCACATAACCCTGGTCTTCATTGGGCACCAGGGAGCTGGGTACACGGTTGAACAGCACCACCATCAGCGCAATCATCGCGCCGAACAGCAGCAGGCCTACCGCCGAACGTTTGAGGAAGAAACGCACACCGGCGGTGTAGCCGCTGGTGAATCTATCGAAAACCCGGTTGAAGGCGCGGAACGGCGCCGCCGGTTCGTGGTGCCCAGGCTTGAGCAGCAAGGCACAGAGCGCCGGGCTCAGGGTCAGCGCAACGATGCCGGATATCACCACCGACACGGCAATGGTGATGGCGAACTGTCTATACATCTCCCCCGCCAGGCCGCCGAGGAAGCCCACCGGCACGAACACTGCGCAGAGCACTAGCACGATAGCGATGATCGGCCCGGTGACTTCTTCCATGGCCTTGATGGTCGCCTCACGCGGGCCGATCTTGTCGGTGGCCATGACCCGCTCGACGTTCTCGATCACCACAATCGCGTCGTCCACCACGATACCGATGGCCAGCACCATGCCGAACAGGGTCAGCAGGTTGATCGAAAAGCCGAGCATGTACATCCCGGCGAAAGTACCAACCAGCGAGACCGGAATGGCCAGCACCGGAATCAGCGTGGCGCGCCAGTTCTGCAGGAAGATAAACACCACCAGCACCACCAGCACCAGGGCTTCGAAGAAGGTATGGATCACCTCTTCAATCGACACCTGAACGAATTTGGTGGTGTCGTACGGCACCTTGTAGGTCATGCCGCTGGGGAAGTTCTTCGACAGTCGTTCCAGCGTTTTGCTCACCGCCTCGGCGGTGTCCAGGGCATTTGCGCCGGGCTGCAGATAGACCCCGAAGGCGGCGTTCTGCTGACCGTTGAGCGAAGTCATCAGCGAGTAGTCCTGGGCACCCAGTTCGATCCGCGCGACATCCTTGAGCAACAGGCTGGCACCGGTTTCATCGGTGCGCAGAATGACGTTTTCGAACTCTTTCGGGTCGGTAAAGCGGCCCTGAGTGGTGACCGTGTAGGTGAAGTCCTGCTCCTGCTTGAGCGGCTGCTGACCGAAGCTGCCGGCGGCAAACTGCGAGTTCTGCTCACGGATCGAATTGACCACATCGGTCGGCGTCAGGTTGTACTGCGCCAGCTTGTCCGGGCGCAGCCAGATGCGCATGGAATAGTCTTTCGAACCGAACTGGCTGACATCACCCACGCCTGGCAGGCGCTTGAGCTCGTCGATCACGTTGATCAGCGCGTAGTTGCTGATGTACACCGGGTCGCGAGAGCCATCCGGCGAGTACAGGGTGACCACCTGAAGAATATCCGAGGACTTCTTCTGCACCTTGACGCCCTGTCGGCGCACTTCTTCCGGCAGTTTGGCCAGGGCGGCCTGGACGCGGTTGTTGACGTCGATGGTGGCCTGATCAGGATCGCGGCCCACCTCGAAATACACCGACAGGCTCATGGCGTTGCCGCCGGAGTTGGACTGCTGATAGATCATCCCTTCCACGCCGTTGATCGACTGCTCCAGTGGCGCGGCCACCGTTTCGGCAATCACCTGGGCGCTGGCACCGGCATAGCTGGCGCTGACCGACACCTGCGGCGGAAGAATCTGCGGGTACTGGGCGATCGGCAGCGTGCGCATGGCCATCAGGCCCGCCAGCACGATGATGATCGAGATGACCGCGGCAAACACCGGACGGTCGATAAAGAAGCGTGAGATCACCGGAGGCGCTCCTTAGGATTGGCTGGCGGCTGGGGCGGCAACTTTGACCGGCGTGTCCGGGCGCACTTTGGGCAAGCCCTCGACAATAACCCGATCACCGGCACTGATCCCGGAAACAATCACCCAGCGGCCCTTGGCGGTGTGCCCGGTGGTGACCTGACGCATGCGCGCCACACCGCCCTCATCCACCACGTAGACGAAGGTGCCGCCCGGCCCCTGAGCAATCGCGCGCTCCGGCAGGGTCATGGCGTTGGGTATGCTCAGGCCCTTGACCTGCACACGCACAAATTGGCCCGGCAGCAATTTCTGATCCGGGTTAGGCACCACGGCGCGGGCACTCACGGTGCCGGTACCACGGTCGACCAGGCTGTCGGTGAAATCGACCTTGCCTTCCAGCGGGTAGACGCTGCCGTCACCGAGTTTGATCTGCACGCTCATCTTGCCGTCTTCCGGCAGCACCAGGCTGCCGTTTTGCAGGCCGCTGCGCACGCTTTCGACATCGGAATCCGGGGCGGCGAAGTTGACGTAGATCGGATCCAGCTGGGTGATATTGCTCAGCAGGCTGGCATTGGGGTCGCCAGCCACCACCAGGCTACCTTCGGACACGGTTTCCTTGCTGGTGATGCCGGAGATCGGCGCCTTCACCGTGGTGTAGTCGAGGTCGATCTGCTTGGACTGCACCTCGGCCTCAGCCGCCTGGATGTTCGCCTTGCTCTGTTCGAAGTTGGAGACCGCGTTGTCCAGCTCGCTCTCGCTGGCAAAGCCCTTCTTCTGCAACTCACGGATGCGCTTGAGATCACGCTCGGTCTGCCGGTAGCGCGCCTGCTCCTGCGCCAGCGCGCCCTTGGCCCGGCTCAACGCGGCCTGATAGGTGCGCGAGTCGATGCGGAACATCACCTGGCCCTTCTTGACCTGGCTGCCTTCCAGATAGGTACGTTCCTGCAGGATGCCGCTGACCTGAGCGCGCACCTGCACCTCACGGAAGCCTGCCGTACGCGCGGAATACTCCAGTTCCAGCGGCAGCGATTCGGCCTTGACGGTTTCCACCACCACCTCGGGGGCAGGCGGGGCATCAGCAGCATGCAGCGGGGAAGCCAAAACAGCGAGCAACAGGGCACCGGCAGCGACCGGCAGATGGCGGGCAAAAAGCATGAATGTCTCCGAGAACACGCAGGGCACAACATGTGAGACCGGCAATGCTAGTTACATACACAAGTGTTTGTAAATAGAACAATGCCCCTAACTTCATTACACTTCGAGCTTGAGCCTAGCCAGAAATCAGCACGCTGCCATGCGCCGAACCAAAGAAGACGCCGAGAAAACCCGCATCGCCATCCTTGAAGCCGCCGAGACGCTGTTTCTGGAAAAAGGCGTGGCACACACCAGCCTGGAGCACATCGCCCGGCAGGCTGGAGTGACGCGCGGTGCGGTGTATTGGCACTTTGCCAACAAGGCTGACCTGTTCAACGCCATGCTCAATCAGGTGCGCCTGCCGCCGGAACAACTGGCCGAACGCATGCACGGCTGCGCCGAGCACGATCCGCTGCAGACCCTGCGCGAGCTGTGTATCGACGCCATTACCAACCTGGTGCACAACGCACAGAAACGGCGGATTTTCACCATCCTGTTGCGCCGCTGTGAGTTCACCGAAGAGTTGCGCGAGGCCGAAGAACGCCACGAGGCCTTTATCAACCTGTTTATCGAGCTGTGCGAGCAGCAGTTCGACAGCCCGCAGGTCAGGCCGCGCCTGCAAAGCGGGCTCAGTCCGCGCCTGGCAGCGCGGGCCGTGCATGCGCTGCTGGTCGGGCTGTTTCACGACTGGCTGCGCGATCCCAATCTGTTCGACCCGCTCAGCGACACCGAACCGATGGTCGACGCCTGCTTTCGCGGACTGATTCGCGACTGGCCCGCTGCCGTACTACTGGATCAGGCCAAACCGACCCCGTAACCGGCTTCGGCAATGGCGATGATCAACTGGTCGCTGGGCAGGCTGCTGCTAACCCGTACTTCACCGCCCTGCAATTTCACCTTCACCTCGGCGGCGGCATCGCGCGCCAGCACAGCCTCGGTCACAGCCTTGACGCAATGATCACAGGTCATGCCTTCAACCCGGAATGTATGAACGCTTGCTGCTGACATCGTTTATCACCTTATTCATCTGGAATAGACGCACAGTGTCCTCCTTGCCCACGGGGGAAGGTCAAGCCATAAAAAGTGCAGGGTACAGGCTGTGCGGCAACGCACCGCAGAGGTACAGACGGGATTACAGGTGAATGCATTGGCGCTTGACCTTGCCAAGGTGGCAAGGTTGATCCTGTTGGGAATTGCCCTGGAGGATTGCGCATGTCCAACCTCGTTCGCTTCGATCTGCCGATTGCCGGCATGACCTGTGCCAGCTGCGCCGGGCGGGTCGAGCGCGCCCTGGCCAAGGTGGCCGATGTCGCCAGCGTCAGTATCAACCTGGCCAGTGAACAGGCGCGCGTCGAAGCGCCCTCTGGCAGCCTGGAGCAACTGGTCAATGCCGTCAGCGCGGCCGGTTATCACGTACCCAGCGAGCGCCTGGAGCTGAGCCTTTCCGGCATGAGCTGCGCCAGTTGCGCGGGGCGTATCGAACGCGCCCTGACGCAGCAACCAGAGGTGCTCTCGGTCAGCGTCAACCTGGCCAGCGAGCGCGCGCAGCTGCAGGTGCTGCGCGGCACTGATCACCAGGTACTGCTGCAGGCCATCAGCCGCGCCGGTTACCACGCCAGCGTCATTGGCGATTCACAAGCAGCCCTGGCCACGCCAAGCACAGAGTTGCAACGCGAACGCTGGGCCCTGCTGCTGGCCATGCTGCTGACACTGCCGCTGGTGATTCCCATGCTTGCCGAACCCTTTGGCTTGCACTGGATGCTGCCAGCCTGGCTGCAATTCGCCCTGGCCACGCCAGTGCAATTTATCTTCGGCGCGCGCTTCTACCGCGCGGCCTGGAGCGCCCTGCGCGCCCGTGCCGGGAATATGGACCAGCTGGTGGCCATCGGCACCAGCGCCGCCTACGGCCTGAGCCTGTATCAATGGCTGACTAGCCCGGCGGGGAGCATGCCGCATCTGTATTTCGAAGCCTCAGCGGTGATCATCACCCTGATCCTGCTCGGCAAATACCTGGAAAGCAGCGCCAAGCGCCAGACCAGCAGCGCCATCCGCGCCCTGCAGGCGCTGCGCCCGGAGCGCGCCTTGCGCCTGCAGGCTGGCGTTGAGCAATGGGTGGCGCTAGCTGAACTGCAGCTGGGCGACGCCATCGTGGTCAAACCCGGTGAGCGCTTCCCGGTCGATGGCCTGGTTCGTGAAGGCCAAAGCCACGCCGATGAAGCGCTGATCAGCGGCGAGAGCCTGCCGCAACCCAAGCAGCCGGGTGATCGCGTCACCGCCGGAGCCATCAACGGCGAAGGCCGGCTGCTGGTGGAAACCACCGCCCTCGGCGCGGAAACCGTGCTGTCGCGGATTATTCGCCTGGTCGAAGATGCCCAGGCCACGAAAGCGCCGATCCAGAAGCTGGTGGATAAAGTCAGCCAGGTCTTCGTGCCCAGCGTACTACTCATCGCCCTGGCCACCCTGCTCGGCTGGCTGCTGGCGGGCAGTTCAATTGAAATCGCGTTGCTCAATGCCGTGGCGGTGCTGGTGATTGCCTGCCCTTGCGCCCTCGGCCTGGCTACGCCCACGGCGATCATGGCCGGCACCGGTGTGGCCGCACGCCACGGCATTCTGATCAAGGACGCCGAAGCCCTGGAAGTCGCCCATTCGGTGACCCTGGTGGCCTTCGATAAAACCGGCACCCTGACCGCAGGCAGCCCGCGTATCGCCCATCTGCGTGCAGTAGACGGCAATACCACACAACTGCTGCAACTGGCCGGCGCCCTGCAGCGCGGCAGCGAACACCCGCTGGCCAAGGCGGTGTTGGATCAGTGCACAGAACAACAGCTGAGCCTCACCGACGTCAGCCACAGCAAGGCGCTGGCCGGTCGCGGTATCACCGGGCAGATCGGCGAGCGACAACTGGCCCTGGGCAACCAGCGCCTGCAGGAAGAACACTTTCTGCACCACGACGAACTGGCAATAGACGCCCTGGCCTGGGAAGCTGAAGGCCGTACCCTGTCCTGGCTGCTGGAGTTGGCGCCGCAACCGCAGGTGCTCGGTCTGTTTGCCTTTGGCGACACACTTAAACCCGGCGCAACCGAGGCCATCGCCGCGCTGACCGCCCAGGGCATCGCCAGCCACCTGATCAGCGGCGACAACCCTGGCAGCGTCAAGGCCGTGGCCGATGCCCTGGGCATCAGCGCCGCACACGCCGAAGTGCTGCCGGCTGACAAGGCAGCGATCATCAGCGCGCTGAAAAGACATGCCACAGTGGCCATGGTCGGCGACGGCATCAACGATGCGCCAGCACTAGCGGCGGCCGATGTCGGCATCGCCATGGGCAGCGGCACCGACGTGGCCATGCACGCCGCCGGCATCACCCTGATGCGCGGCGACCCGCGTCTGGTGGCCGACGCCCTAGATATAAGCCGGCGTACCTATAACAAGATCCGCCAGAACCTGTTCTGGGCCTTCGCCTACAACCTGGTCGGCATTCCGTTGGCGGCCGCTGGCCTGCTTAACCCGATGCTCGCGGGTGCGGCCATGGCGCTAAGCAGCGTCAGCGTGGTGAGCAACGCCTTGCTGTTGAAAACCTGGAAGCCGCCACAACACAAATAACCCGTAGGAGAACCTGATGAATATCGGCCAAGCCGCCAAGCAAACCGGCCTGAGCGCGAAGATGATTCGCTACTACGAAAGCATCGACCTGCTGCCCGCCGCCGGCCGCAGCGACAGCGGCTACCGCCAGTACAGCCCGCAGGACCTGCACCGTCTGGCGTTTATCAAGCGCTCACGCGACCTGGGCTTTTCCCTGGCCGAAGTCAGTCAGCTGCTGGCCCTGTGGCAGGACCGTCAACGCGCCAGCGCCGATGTGAAGGCCCTGGCCGCCGCGCATATCAGCGAACT
Source organism: Pseudomonas cimarronensis (assembly GCF_049331905.1). Taxonomy (GTDB): domain Bacteria; phylum Pseudomonadota; class Gammaproteobacteria; order Pseudomonadales; family Pseudomonadaceae; genus Aquipseudomonas. The sequence goes on from NZ_CP186283.1 coordinate 3,971,982, forward strand.
GGAACGCAAGATCAACGAACTCAGCAGCCTGCGCGACACCCTCAAGGAGTTGATGGACAGCTGCCAGGGCAATGACCGCCCGGACTGCCCGATCCTCAAGGATCTGGAGTCGGGCTGCTGTCATTAAACGACGCAGCGATTAGCCGTAGCCCGGATGCAAGCCGGGGCATTACCGGATACGCACACCCGCCTTCCCGGATTGCGCTGCGCTTATCCAGGCTACTCAACTGCACCTGCCCTATAAGGCACGCTGCAACGCCCAGCAATCCACAGCGAAATGATCGGCCAGCTCCGGCCAGGGGTTTTCCGCCAGGTTGACCAACACACTGCGCGCTCCTGCGGCGCGGGCGCATTCCAGGTCAAAGCGATAATCGCCGACCATCACCAGCTCGCTCGGCGCCACCTGCCAGGTGCGGGCGAAATACAGCAGCCCGCCCGGATCGGGCTTGGGCGGTGCTTCGTCACGGCCGATCACGTCCGCCACGGCAAAGCAGTCATCCAGACCGATGGCGCGCAAGGTCAGCAGCGCCAGTTCATGGGCATTGCGGGTGAGAATACCGAGGCGACAGCCACGCCCGTGCAGCTCGCGCACCAGCTCAATCGCCCCTGGTGCTGGCTCGGCGGTCAGCGCCAGTTCGCGCTCATGCTCCAGCAGCCAGGCGTGTTTGGCCGCTGCCACCGCCTCAGGCAGCGACGCCAGATAGCCGAGAATGTCTTCAGCTAACGGAATATCCAATGCCAGTTTGATCGCCTCGAAATCATGCACCGCCCGGGTCAGAGTGCCGTCCATATCAAACACCCAGTGCTTCGCACTGCGCAAAGTCACTTCCAATCCTCACGGCTCATTTCCAGTCCTCACGGACTCGGGTCAGCCCCTCTTGGGCGACCGAGGCGACCAGATGGCCCTGGCGGTTGAAGATGCTGCCACGGGAGAAGCCACGGGCGTTGCCGGCCCAGGGGCTGTCCATGCTGTAGAGCAGCCAGTCGTCCATACGCAGGTTGCCGTGGAACCATAGCGAGTGGTCGAGGCTGGCAACCTGCATGAACTTCTGCCACACCGACACGCCGTGCGGCAGCATCGAAGTGGTCAGCAGGTTGAAGTCGCTGGCATAAGCCAGCAGCAGCTTGTGCAGTTGCGGCTCGTCCGGCAGCTCGCCAGCGGCGCGGAACCACACATGCTTGGCTGGTTCGCTAGGCTTCGGTGCGAACGGGTTGCTCAGGGTGACCGGGCGAATCTCGATCGGTTTATCGCTTACCGCGCGCTCCCGCATACGCTCCGGCAAGGCATCCACCACCAGGCGCGCCAGTTCTGTTTCCGATTTCAGGCCTTCAGGCCCCGGCACGTCCGGCATGCTGTTCTGGTGATGAAAGCCCTCTTCATCGAACTGGAACGACGCGCTGCAGGTAAAGATCGGCTTGCCCTTCTGGATCGCCGTCACCCGCCGCGTGCTGAAACTGCCGCCATCACGCACGCGCTCGACCTGATACACCACCGGCAACGTGGCATCGCCGGGACGCAGAAAGTAGCCGTGCATGGAATGCACATGGCGCGCGGCCTCGACCGTCTGACTGGCCGCCGATACACATTGACCGAGCACCTGACCGCCATACAGCTGGCGAAAGCCCAAGTCCTGGCTGACCCCGCGAAACAGATTCTCTTCGATGGTTTCCAGGGTCAGCAGGGCGACCAACTCATTCAACACCTGACTCATGCATGCTCTCCTGTTAACGCATCTGGCTGGGGGCGAGATGGTAAAGACTTCGCCGAAGTTTGTCGGCCCGACTGAAAGATGGATGTGGACAATAATGGCAGCATTCTAGCCAATCGAGCGCCGGACTTGAGCCAGGCCAGGGCGCTCGCCATACTTCCAGCCCTATTGCTCGAGCCTGTCAGCATGCGCCTGCCGCTGGTCTACCACGAAGACTACAGCCCGCCCTTCCCGGCCAACCACCGCTTCCCCATGGAGAAGTTTCGCCTGCTGCGCGACCATCTGGTGGACAGCGGCCTGAGCACCGATGCCGAACTGCTGCGCCCCGAGCTGTGCCCCACCGACGTACTGGCTCTGACGCACTGCCCGGCCTATATCCAGCGTTTTGCCAGTGGCGAACTGGCGTATGAGGAACAACGCCGCCTCGGCCTGCCCTGGAGCGCCGCTCTGGCGCAGCGCACAATTCGCGCCGTGGGCGGCTCGCTGCTGGCCGCTGAGCAGGCGCTGCAACACGGCCTGGCCTGCCACCTGGCCGGCGGCACCCACCATGCGCATTACGATCATCCGGCCGGGTTCTGCATCTTCAATGACCTGGCAGTGATCAGCCACTACCTGCTGGCCAGCGGTAAAGCGCAGCGGGTGCTGATCTTCGACTGCGACGTGCACCAGGGCGATGGCACCGCGCGCCTTCTGGAGAGCACCCCGGAGGCGATCACTGTGTCACTGCACTGCGAGAAGAACTACCCGGCGCGCAAGGCCGCCAGCGACTGGGACATTCCCCTGCCCAACGGCATGGCCGATGCCGACTACCTCAAGGTGGTCAACGACAGCCTCAACTACCTGCTGCCGCTGTACCAGCCTGATATCGTGCTCTACGACGCCGGCGTCGATGTGCACCAAGACGATGCCCTCGGTTATCTCAACCTGACGGATGCGGGTATCGCAGCCCGTGATGAAGCCGTGCTTAACCACTGCCTGAGCCGTGACATTCCCGTGGTCGGGCTGATCGGCGGCGGCTACGACAAGGACCGCATGGCCCTGGCCCGCCGCCACGGCATCCTGCATCACAGTGCAGCCAAGGTCTGGCAAACGCGCGGGCTGGGATAAAACCAGCACGCGCGCTGTCATACCGCCCACCTTTACTGCCAAGGACTCTCAAACAGCATGTACGCAAAACTCAGTACCCTGCTGGCCGCACTGGCATTCGCCACTGCCGCCCAGGCAGACGACAGACTGCAGTCGCTGGTAGATGAAACCATTCGCCCGCTGATGGCGGAACACGATATTGCCGGCATGGCCGTGGCGATCACCCACAACGGCCAGGCGCACTACTTCAACTACGGCGTGGCGCGCCTGGACGACCAGCAGCCAGTGAGCAGCGACACCCTGTTTGAAATCGGCTCGCTGAGCAAACCGCTCACCGCCACCCTCGCCGCCCTGGCGCAAAGCACCGGCAAGCTGACCCTCAGCGACAGCGCTGGCCAGCACTGGCCCGAACTGCAAGGCAGCCAGCTGGAACACGCCAGCCTGCTCAACCTCGGCACATACACCGCCGGCGGGCTGCCGCTGCAGTTCCCCGACAACGTGACCGACCCGGCCAGCATGCTCAGCTACTACCGCCAGTGGCAGCCCGAACATATCGCCGGAACCCATCGGCGCTATTCCAACCCCAGCATCGGCTTGCTCGGCATGCTTGCCGCCAAGAGCATGGGCCAGCCGTTCCCTACGTTGATGGAAGGCACGCTGTTTCCCGCCCTCGGCATGCCGCACAGCTATATCCAGGTGCCGGCGGCGCAGATGTCGTGCTATGCCTATGGCTACAGCAAGGACAACCAGCCGCTGCGCGTCAGCCCGGGCATGCTCGACGCCGAAGCCTACGGGGTGAAAACCAACGCCAAGGACATGCTGCGTTTTGTCCAGGCCAACCTGAATCCTGCCGGCCTGAATAAAGACCTGCAGCACGCCATCGCCACTACCCAGACGGGTTATTACCGCGTCGGCGAGATGACCCAGGGCCTCGGTTGGGAGCGTTACCCCTACCCGATCAGCCTGGAGCGTCTGCAGGCCGGCAATTCCCCGGCCATGGCCCTGGAGTCGCAACCCGCTACACGCCTCGCACCGCCGGAAACCGAGCCAGGCGACAGCCTGTTCAATAAAACCGGCTCAACTGGCGGCTTCGGTGCCTACGCGATGTTTATCCCCAGTCAGAATTTCGGCCTGGTTATGCTGGCCAACAAAAACTACCCCAACGCAGCTCGAATCAAAGCGGCCCACGCCATACTGAGCGCCTTAGATAAGAACGCCGTCCCACACTGAAAAGGAATAGCGTCATGGATGACTCGTTTGCCCTGAACCAAGCCAACTGGAATGAGCGCGCCGCCTTGCATGCGGCGTCGCCCGATTACCAGGTTCAGCTGTTTATCACCTCGCCCACGCACTTATCCGAAGTGGTGCGTTTTGATCTGCCGCGCCTCGGCGATATCCGTGGCCTGCGCGCGGTGCACCTGCAGTGCCATATCGGCACTGACACCCTGTCGCTGGCCCGCCTGGGCGCGCAGATAAGCGGCTTGGACTTCTCATCCGCCTCACTGGAACAAGCCCGTAAGCTGGCCAATGCCTGCGGCGAGCACATCACGTTTGTCGAGACCTCGGTCTACGACGCCGCCAAGGCGCTCGGCGTTGAGTCGTATGATCTGGTGTACACCGGCATCGGCGCGCTGAACTGGCTACCGCAGATCGATGAGTGGGCGCGCAATGTCGCAGCTCTGCTGAAACCCGGCGGCCGCCTGTTTCTGCGTGAAATGCATCCCGTACTGATGACGCTCGACCAGGACTGTCAGGATGCCCTGCAGATGGTCCACTCCTATTTTGAACATAGCCAGCCGCAGGTCTGGAATGACGAGTACAGCTATGTGGAAAGCGACAGCAAGCTGACCGCCACCACCACTCACGAGTGGAACCACGGCATGGGCGAAATCATCACCGCGCTGCTGCGCCACGGCATGCGCCTTACGGCGCTGGAGGAACACACCAGCATCCCCTGGGAAGCGCTACCGGGTCAGATGAGTCTGGGGGAGGATGGTGAATGGCGGCTGAACAACCAGCCAGAACGCCTGCCGCTGAGCTACACGCTGCAGGCGGTCAAGGTCGGCTAACTCGCAGGTGGACAGTGGGGCTGTCCACCTGCGACACCCCACTACCCCGCCAACACCTTATTCAGCGCCTGCTCCAGGGTCGCCACGGTGCGCTCGATATTGCCGAGTTTGTCCAAACCGAACAGGCCCAGACGGAAGGTCTGGAAATCCGCCGGCTCATCGCACTGCAACGGTACACCGGCAGCGATCTGCAGGCCCTGGGCGGCGAATTTGCTGCCGTTCTTGATGCTCGCGTCGGTGGTGTAGCACACCACCACCCCGGGGGCTTCGAAGCCTTCAGCGGCGACGCTTTTAAAGCCTTTGCTGGTGAGCAAGGCACGCACCCGCTCACCGAGCTCCTGCTGCTGCCCGCGCACCTTGGCGAAACCAATGGCTTCGGCCTCGCGCATGGCATCGCGGAAACGCGCCAGGGCGTCGCTTGGCATGGTGGCGTGGTAGGCGTGGCCGCCCTGCTCATAGGCCTGCATGATCTGCAGCCACTTCTTCAGATCGCAGGCGAAGCTGGTGCTTTGTGTGGCTTCGACGCGGGCCTGGGCAGCTTCGCTGAGCATCACCAGGGCGCAGCAGGGTGAGGCACTCCAGCCCTTTTGCGGCGCGCTGATCAGCACATCGATGCCGCAGGCCTGCATATCCACCCAAAGGGTGCCGGAGGCGATGCAGTCGAGCACAAACAGACCGCCCACCGCATGCACGGCATCCGCCACGGCACGCAGGTAATCATCCGGCAGAATCATCCCCGAGGAAGTTTCTACATGCGGGGCAAACACCACCTGGGGTTTTTCCAAGGCGATTACCGCCAGCACATCAGCCAGACGCGGTGGGGCATACGCCGCCTGACTACCCTGGGAGACAGGCCGTGCCTTGAGCACTATCGATTCAGAGGGAATCTGGCCCATCTCGAAAATCTGCGTCCAGCGGTAGCTGAACCAGCCGTTGCGCAGCACCAGGCACTTCTGCCCGGTGGCCAGCTGACGCGCTACCGCCTCCATGCCATAGGTGCCGCTACCTGGCACGATGGCCATGGCATGGGCGTTGTAGACCTGCTTCAGGGTGCTGGAGATATCCTTCATCACGCCCTGGAACGACTGCGACATATGGTTGAGGGAGCGGTCGGTGTAGACCACCGAGTATTCGATCAGGCCGTCGGGGTCGATGCTGGGGTAGAGGTCAGACATAAGGGGCTCCAGTCAGAAATTCACCTCACGACCCTGCCCGAAGCCGGGGCAAATGACAAGGCGGACGCCGCCTCGGCTAGAATGCACCCCCTTCGTTCCTGCCCGACACCGCCATGACCAATCGCACTCAACATCCAGCCCCTCGCGTTGCCATTATCGGCGGCGGCCCCGCCGGGCTGATGGCGGCCGAAGTGCTGGCCCAGGGCGGTGTGCAGGTCGATCTTTACGACGGTATGCCTTCAGTGGGGCGCAAGTTCCTCCTGGCTGGGGTCGGCGGGATGAATATCACCCATTCCGAAGCCAAGCCGGCGTTTGTCGCGCGTTATGGCACGCGCCAGACAGAAGTAGCCGAACTGCTGCAGGATTTCGATGCCGATGCCCTGCGCGCCTGGATTCATGACCTGGGCATCGACACCTTTATCGGCACCTCCGGCCGGGTCTTCCCCACCGATATGAAAGCAGCACCGCTGCTGCGCGCCTGGCTCAAGCGCCTGCGTGAATTGGGCGTACAGATTCATACCCGTCATCGTTGGCTGGGCTGGGATAACCAGAATGCACTGCGGATCACCTCGCCTGTCGGCGAACACCTGATCAATGCGGATGCCACGCTCCTGGCCCTGGGCGGCGGCAGCTGGGCGCGGCTGGGTTCAGATGGCGCCTGGGTCAGCCTGCTGCAAGCGCGTGGCGTGACTATCGCGCCCTTGCAGGCGAGTAACTGCGGCTTTGATGTCAGCGCCTGGAGCCCGTTTCTGCGGGACAAATTCGCCGGCGCGCCACTGAAAAACGTCAGCCTCAGCCTGCCCGGAGCAACACCACGCCTGGGCGAGTGTGTACTGACCGCCAGCGGCCTCGAAGGCAGCCTGGTGTATGCCCTGTCAGCCGCTATTCGCGAAACGATCAATCAGCATGGCAGCGCCAGCGTGCACCTCGATCTGCTGCCGCAAACGCCGCTGAGCAAACTGCAAGCGGCATTGAGCAAACCGCGCGGCTCGCAGTCCATGGCCAAACACCTGCATCGCCAGGCCGGGATCGACGGGGTCAAAGCCGCTCTGCTGCGCGAGCTGGCCAGCGCAGCAACCTTCAATGATCCGGCGCTGCTGGCCAGTGCAATCAAGGCCCTCCCGATCACCCTGGTGCGGCCACGGCCCTTGGATGAAGCCATCAGCACCGCCGGCGGTGTGCCGTTCGAGCAGCTGGACGGGCAACTGATGCTCAAGGCGCTGCCCGGCACCTTCTGCGCAGGAGAAATGCTCGACTGGGAAGCGCCGACTGGCGGCTATCTGCTGACCGCCTGCTTTGCCAGCGGCCGTCGTGCTGCCCAGAGCATACTCAACTGGCTACAACGCTCTGTCGAATAAGAACGCCGCGGACAATCGCTAGCGGCTATGCTTGAAGAAAACCGCCCGAGAGCGGTGTTCTTCCACGCGCACAGGTACCCTCCCGCCGTGATTCCACTAGTGGTCTGTGACGACTCGAATATGGCGCGCAAGCAGTTGATCCGCGCCCTACCGCCCGAATGGCCAGTGACCATCAGCCAGGCTGCCAATGGTCAGGAAGCCCTGACCGCCCTACGCCAGGGCCTCGGCCAGGTGATGCTGCTGGACCTGACCATGCCGGTGCTCGATGGCTATGAAACCCTTGCAGCCATGCGCGCCGAGGGGCTGACTTGCAAGGTGGTGGTGGTCTCCGGCGACGTTCAGGACGAAGCCGTACGCCGGGTCAAGGAACTCGGCGCCCTGGCCTTTATCAAGAAACCCGCCGACCCCGATACGCTGCGCAGCACCCTGCTCGAACTCGGCCTGTTCGACCCCAAGGCCACCCCCACCGCTCTCGCCCAGGCCGCCGTGCTGGATGAGCTGAAGGTCAACTTCCGCGATGCCCTGCGCGAAGTGACCAACGTCGCCATGGGCCGCGCTGCCGCGCTACTGGCCAAGGTATTGAACGTATTTGTGCAGCTGCCGGTGCCGCAGGTGAATATCTTCGAGGTCAGCGAACTGCATATGACCCTCACCGATGCCATGCGCGGTGAACGCCTGAGTGCGGTGTGCCAGGGCTTTATTGGTGACGGCATTGCCGGCGAGGCGTTGCTGCTGTTCCATGATTCGGAAGTGGCCGGCATGGCCAAGCTGCTGGGCTGGCAGCCCAAGGACGACACCCAGACCTCGGAAATGCTGCTGGATCTGGCCAGCATTCTGACCGGCGCCTGTCTGGCCGGGATTGCCGAGCAGATTGATGTGCGTTTTTCTCAGGGCCACCCGCAACTGCTGGGCCAGCATTCGTCCATCGAGCGGCTGATCCACCTCAACCAGCGGCGCTGGCGCAAGACCCTGGCCATTGAAGTGAGCTACAGCCTGGAAGCCCACAGCATCCACTTCGATCTGTTGCTGCTGTTTACCGAAGACTCGATCAAGCGCCTGACCAACAAACTCAACTACCTTATGGAGTAGGGTCTGTTCCCGTTTCGTTCGTGGATCGCGTTGCTACGAGAAATGGCCCCCCGGTTAGGCGTAGGACGCAGGTAATGGTCGCCCCCTTGCCAAGTCCTGCAACGACAGCGGGTGCCATTTCCCGCGCAACCCGCAGGGCCGGGCCTGTTTTTGTGCGATGCTGTGTTTCTCGACACTCATTTGGAACACCAAACTTCGCGTCTCGCGCCTTGCCTCGCACAAAAACAGGCGCCGGCGCGACCGCTAACGAAACGGGAGCAGACCCTCAGCCATGCCCGCACAGATAGATATCAAAGAGGTTCACTGGCTGCTCGATATCGTGCAGTGCATCGATGTCGGGGTGATCGTGCTCGATCGCCAATACCGGGTTGAGGTGTGGAACAGCTTTATGGAAAACCATTCCGGCCTGGGCCCGGACGAGGTGCACGGCAAAACCCTGTTCAGCCTGTTCAGTGAGATCGACGAAGCCTGGCTGCGGCGCAAGGTCGATACCGTCGTGGCACTGGGCACCCGCGCCTTCAGCCTGTGGGAACAGCACCCCTACCTGATGCACTTCAAGAACTACCAGCCGATCACCGGCCAGGAAGACTTCATGTACCAGAATGTCACCCTGCTGCCTCTGGGCGGTGCGGGCGATGCGGTGGAACATATCTGCGTGGTGATTTACGACATGACGGCCGCCGCGACCCACAAGAAGCAACTGGAAGCGGCGCAGGCCAGCCGTTAATCTCTGCTCGCCAGGCTCCGCCAGAGAGCCGGCACAACCGTAATAGCCTGTCCGACATCACCCGCGCAGGAACCATCCGATGTTGCACAGCATTGAACTGAAAACCTTCGTACCGGCCCGCGACTTCGCCCTGAGCCAGGCGTTCTATCAAGCCCTGGGCTTCAAGCCGGGCTGGGTCGGCGATGGCCTGGCCTATTTCAGCCACGGCGATCACTGTGCCTTTTTGCTGCAGGACTTCTACGTCAAGGGGCAGGCGGAGAACTTCGTCATGCACCTGCTGGTGGAAGACGTCGACGCCTGGTGGCAGAAGGTGCTGGATGAGCAGTTGGGCGAGCGCTTCGGCGTGCGCCTGATACCACCGCAGGACCAGCCCTGGGCCATGCGCGATTTCGTGGTTATCGACCCCAGCGGCGTGCTCTGGCGCATTGCCCAGAACATTTAGCCCCTCTGGTGGACAAGCTCAGCGCTGTCCACCTTACGACTGAGGTTACTTGGCAAACTTCCCGGGTTTGCCTGCTTTCCCGCCAAAGCTCGGCACCTTGCGCACCGCCTTGACCGACGGTGCAGCCGGCTCATCGGCCTCCATCCAGCGGCCAAGGCTGCCGCCCTTGCCGCCACCGACCACTTTGGGCTTCTTCGGTTTCTTCGGCTTTTTCACCACTTGGCCGCCGGGCAGGGTCTGCGGCACGCGGTGATCAGGGATAAAGTCCGGCTCCTCGATACGTTGCAGCACCTGCTGGGTCAGGGTTTCGATGGCCGAGAGCAGCTGTACTTCATCGGCACAGACCAGCGACACGGCCTGACCGGTGGTGCCGGCACGCCCGGTACGACCAATGCGATGCACATAGTCTTCGGCGACGATGGGCAAATCGAAGTTGACCACCAGCGGCATGTCATCGATATCCAGGCCACGGGCCGCCACATCGGTAGCCACCAGCACCTTGACCTCACCATCCTTGAAACGCTGCAAGGCCCGCTGGCGGGTGGCCTGGGGTTTGTCGCCGTGGATCGAGTCGGCGCTGATGCCATGGCGCTGCAGCTCAGCTTCCAGCTCATCCACGCCCTTGCGGGTTTTCACAAACACCAGGGCCTGGCTCCAGCGCTTGCTCTGGTAAAGGTGCAAAAACAGCTCGCCCTTGCGCTTCTTGTCCACCGGAATCAGCCACTGTTTGACCGACTTGGCGGCGGCGTTGCGCGGGCTGACTTCGATACTCAGTGGGTCTTTGAGCATCTGCCCGGCCATGGCGCGAATGGCGTCGGAGAAGGTCGCGGAGAACAGCAGGGTCTGGCGCTTTTTCGGCAGCGCCGCGAACACACTTTCCAGCTCGTTGGCAAAGCCCAGGTCGAGCATGCGGTCAGCTTCATCCAGCACCAGGGTCTGCACCTGGTTGAATTTCACCGCATTCTGCCGGTACAGGTCGAGCAAACGACCCGGTGTGGCTACCAGCACGTCCACGCCTTTGCGCAGCTTCATCATCTGCGGGTTGATGCTGACCCCGCCATACACCGCATAACTGCGCAGCGGCAGGTGCTGGCCATAGGTGATAAAGCTCTGCAGCACCTGCTCGGCCAGCTCGCGAGTCGGCACCAGCACCAGCGCACGCACCGAATTACTGGCCACCTGCGGCCCTTCCATCATCAACCGCTGCAACACCGGCAAGGCAAAGCCAGCGGTCTTGCCGGTGCCGGTTTGCGCGGCGGCCATCAGGTCACGCCCCTTGAGCACCGGCACGATGGCCTGGGCCTGCACGGCGGTGGGGGTTTTGTAGTCGAGGCTGTCGAGGGTGCGCAACAGAGGTTCGATCAGGCCGAGGGAAGCAAAGGTCATAGGGCTAACCGCAGAAATAAGTCGATGGCGCAGAGTTTATCCTGCTTGTACCTAAAACACGCCGGATCAAAACTTGCTGGCGATCTTGCGAGCTAGAGACATGCAAGGCGAAAACAGGCGAGGAAGCGGAGTGTACTGGTGTACATGAGCATTCCGAGCCTGTTTTTAACGCAGCAGGGCCGACGCGCAGCTGATCGCTGTTCTCAGGGCTTGTGCGGCCGTGCGAGAAACTCGTGCGACTGCATTTCCAGCAAACGGCTGAGCGTGCGCTGGAACTCGAAGGTCAGGCGACCGCCGGTGTAGAGGTCTTTCAGCTCCACTTCGGCGGAGATGATCAGCTTGACGTTGCGGTCGTAGAACTCGTCCACCAGGTTGATAAAGCGCCGGGCCATGTCGTCCTTGGCGGTGCTCATCTGCTCGACGTTGGCCAACAGCACGGCATGGAAGATCTTGCCCAGTTCGATGTAGTCGTTTTGGCTGCGCGGGCCATCACACAGCTCGCGGAAGTCGAACCAGGCCACGTCATCACCGACCTTGCGCGCCACAATGGCGCGGTTCTCGATCATCAGCGCCTCGTTTTCCTGCACCACGCAGTGCTCGGGCAGCAGGCTGACAAAGCTCTTCTGCAGGCTCTCCTCGGCGGCAGCGCCCAGTGGCCAGTGGAACAGCTCGGCCTGCTCGAGCGCGCGCAGACGGTAATCGATACCGCTGTCGACGTTGACGATCTCGGTGTGCTGCTTGAGCAGGGCGATGGCTGGCAGGAAGCGCGCGCGCTGCAGGCCGTCCTTGTACAGGCCGTCTGGCACGATATTGGAGGTGGCAACCAGGCTCACACCGTTCTTGAACAGCTCGTCCATGAGGGTGGCGAGGATCATGGCGTCGGTAATGTCACTGACGAAGAACTCGTCGAAGCAGATGACCTTGGCTTCGTCGGCGAAGCGCTTGGCGATAATGGTCAGCGGGTTCTTCTCGCCCTTGAGGGTGCGCATTTCTTCATGCACGCGCTTCATAAAGCGGTGGAAGTGCGTACGCATCTTCTTCTCGAACGGCAGCGCGTCGAAGAAGGTGTCGACCAGGTAGGTCTTGCCGCGACCAACGCCGCCCCAGAAATACAGGCCCTTGACCGGCCCCTGGGGCTTTTTGCCGAACAGCTTGCCGAATACGCCGGCGCTGCCCTTGTCGGCGGCGATCAGCTCGTCATACAGACGCTGCAAATGACGCACCGCCGTTTCCTGGGCAGCATCGTGGAAGAAATCAGGGCGTTTAAGGTCAGCCTGGTAACGTTCTAGGGGCGTCATAATTCGTAAGAGCCTGTTCAAAGTCTGCTGCGCGTCGGGCCTGCTGCGTTAGAAACAGCCTCGGTAAGCCGCTTGCGGGTAACGCGCTTCAGCGCGGCCCGAAGGGCGAGTGCAACGAGTAATCCTCATGTACACCAGTACATTCCGCTTGATTCGCTGCGCTCACCCTACGGGCCAGCCGTTGGCTGTTACTACGCTGCGCTACGTTTCTCGCCTGTTTCTGCCTTGCATGCCTCTAGCTCGCGAGCCTTGAGCAGGCTCTTGGCCGGGCAAGTAAAACGGGGGCGTCACTTTAGCGACGCCCCCGTTGATTGGCAACGGCTTATAGACGGCGTACCGGTCAGTGGGAGGGGCTTTAGCCGCGACGCAGCGCAGCGACAAGTAGTCGCGGCTAAAGCCCCTCCCACACAGCCATCAAACGACGCGTTACTCCTGAGGAGCCAAGGCCTCACGCAGGCGCTGAATCGCCGCCTGACAGGCCTCGCTGTCGGCGAATGACGGGCTTTGTGCCACGCACTCATCGTCCAACCAGACGGCAAAACCGCCGTCCTGCTCGCGCACATCCAGTGTTTCACCGGACTGCAGACGCTTGTTGACCATACCCGCAGCCTTGCCATCAACAAAGGATTTGGACAGCAACAACTGCTCGCCAGCGGCATCCAGCAGGCGGAAACGGAAGCTGCCGTCGTCATCGCGGAAGCTGACAAAGCGTGCGCTCTTGCCGGCTTTTTTCTTCTCGCCAGCCGTGCTGATAGCCTCGCTGCGGAACGAGCGCAGCCCCACAGCCTCACGCAACTCGCCGAGAAACGGCGTGGCGATCTTGCGCGCCTTGGCCGCACCAGCCAGCAGAATATCTTCCAGATCAGCCGGTTTGCTGATCAGCGCATGGTAACGCTCGCGCGCCTCGCCCAGCTCAGCTTCCAGCAAGTTACACAGCGCCTGCTTGGCTTCGCCCCAGGCCAGGCCGCCTTCCAGCGCAGCGCGGAAATCCGCCTGCTGGGTCGGTGCGGCAAAGGCCTGGTAGAGGGTGAACAGGTGCGAGCTGTCCGGGTCTTTCGGCTCGCCCGGCAGTTTGGAATCGGTCACCACTCGTGCAACGGCATCCTTGAGCTGCTTGGCACTGCCGAACAACGGAATGGTGTTGTCGTAGCTCTTACTCATCTTGCGACCATCAAGGCCTGGCAAGGTCGCTACGTCTTCCTCGATCACCGCTTCGGGCAGGGTGAACAGCTCCTTGCCATTGCCGAACAGGTGATTGAAGCGCTGGCCAATATCGCGGGCCATTTCCACGTGCTGGATCTGGTCGCGGCCGACCGGCACCTTGTGCGCGTTGAACATCAGAATGTCCGCCGCCATCAGCACCGGGTAGCTGAACAGGCCCATGGTGATACCGGCATCCGGGTCCTCACCCTGCTCTACATTCTTGTCCACCGAAGCCTTGTAAGCGTGGGCGCGATTGAGCAGGCCCTTGCCGGCGACACAGGTGAGCAGCCAGCACAGCTCGGGAATCTCGGGGATATCCGACTGGCGGTAGAAAGTTGCCTTGTCGGTATCCAGCCCCAGCGCCAGCCAGGTCGCGGCAATCTCCAGGCGTGAACGCTGGATGCGCGCCGGCTCATCGCACTTGATCAGCGCGTGGTAGTCGGCGAGGAAGTAGAACGAATCCGCATCGGCGGCGCGGCTGGCGACAATGGCCGGGCGAATCGCGCCCGCGTAGTTGCCCAGGTGCGGCGTGCCGGTGGTGGTGATGCCGGTAAGGATACGAGTGGTCATGTTCAGGTTCGCTTTACTTGAGCCATCTTATGATCTCGCGAGCTAGAGCCTGGCTAGGCAAAAACAGGCGAGGAAGCGGAGTTTACTGGTGTAAATGAGCATTCCGAGCCTGTTTTTAACAACGCCAGGCCGACGCGCAGCAGATCAGAGACGCGGCAGCAGCAGATCTTTGAGATCAGTAAGCTTGCCGTGAAAAAAGTGGCCGCATTCTGCCACTTTCAGCAGCTCATGGGCACGTCCGAGTGCCGCCGACCACTGGTACACCACCTGCGGGTCGATCACTTCATCGTCTTCGGGCTGGATCAGGATCAACGGACAGTCGCTGGCCGGGGGCGTTTCTGCGGTCAAGCGATGCACGGCCGGGGCCACCATAAACAGCTTATCGAGTTTCACACCCTGGGCTTCCAGGCGGGCGCCGAGCGCAGCGGCGACAAAGCCACCGAAGGAAAAACCCAGCAAGGTCAGCGGTAACTCGGGGTGCTGCGCACGCAGCCAGCTGGCCACGGCCTCGGCGTCATCCACCTCACCGCTGGCCATATCGTGACTGCCTGCGCTGGCGCCGACACCGCGGTAATTGAAACGCAACGTGGCCAGGCCACAGTCACGGGCCGTGCGTTGCAGGGTGGAAACCACCTTATTGAGCATGGTGCCACCCTGCACCGGGTTGGGATGGCAGATCAGCGCCACGCCACGGGCGTCAGGGGTGTCCAGCCAGAGGGCTTCAAGTTGGCCGCTGGGGCCGGCAATCATCAGAGGGGTTTCGCGGGTGAGCAACAGGGAACTCCGTGACCTCGCAGTGGGTCGACTCGTCTAGCTGACAGCCTGCGCCATAGACAACACCGCAAACATTTCGGCATTGCATTGCGGTATACAGCGCAGGTTCGAGCCGTTAACGTAAAGCAAAGCCGTTTAGAGAGGAAGGACTCGTGGAACAGACGCTTACCGCCTGGTTGCTACCCGCCATTACCCTGGTAGCAGGCATTGCCATTGGCTTCCTGATTGCTCGCCTGGCACCCAACGCAGCCCCCAGCCGCACCCAGCGCCAGCTGGATGAAATGCAGGAGCGTTTCGACGCTTACCAGAGTGAAGTGGTCAGCCACTTCAACACCACCGCCAGCATGGTGAAGAAACTCACCCAGAGCTATCAGGATGTGCAGGAACACCTGTCCGACGGCGCCAACCGCCTGGCCCTCGACGAGCTGACTCGCCAACGCCTATTGGCCACCCTGCATGCCGAAGATACCAGCGAAAAACGCGAACGCCTGACGCCACCGAAGAACAACGAAATGCCCAAGGATTACGCGCCGAAAAGCGCCGATGTACCGGGCATGCTCGATGAAAACTACGGTTTGAAGAACAAGTAATAATCGCCCGCCCATAAAGCCCTGGTCTAAACAACCGGGGCTTTTTTGTTGGAGTCGGGATTGCAGGAGTGGCGGGGACGCCTCGTTCATGCACGCAAAACAGCTATCACGGGCAAGAACCCGCTCCCAATAAAAAGCCCCGCACTGGACGGGGCTTTTTATTGGACGGGGCGTTAGATCGCGCCACGTTCGCGCAGCAAAGCCAACACCTGCTTGACGCCCTCTTCCACCGACACCGACTGCGTATCGATCACCAGATCGGCATTCAGCGGAATGTCGTACGGGAAAGACTCGCCTGGGATATTGTCGCTACCGGCTGCGTACAGACCCTGCGGATCACGCTCGGCGCAGACCTGCGGAGACGCCTGCACGTAGACGGTGATCAGGCGCTCGGCACCGATCAGCGCCTTGGCCTGCTCGCGGCCTTCAGCATCCGGGGCGACGAAGGCTGCCAGGGTCAGCAGACCGGCCTCGTTGAACTGACGCGCCACGTGGGCGGCACGACGCCAGTTCTCGGTGCGCCCGGCGCGGTCCTGTGGCAGCCCCTTGTTCAGGTCATGACGCAGGTTCTGGCCATCCAGCACATAAACCGCACGACCAGAGTCGAACAGCTTGCGCTCCACGGCGTAGGCCAAGGTGCTCTTGCCTGCGCCGGACAAGCCACTGAACAGCACGGTAGCCGGCTGCTGGCCGAAGCGCACGGCACGCTCTTCGGTGGAGACATGGGCCAGCTCGCCGTGGTGGCTGCCACCACCAGCGCCAACCGGATCGGCGATGATCATGCCGGCACCCACGGTGCCGTTGGTCAGGCGGTCGATGACGATAAACGAACCGGTGGTGCGGTTGTGCGCATAGCCGTCGAGCGCAATCGGCGCATCCAGAGCAATACGCACCTGGCCGATTTCATTGAGCTGCAGGCTGCTCGCCGCACCGTGTTCCAGGGTGTTCACATCGACCCGATGGGTGATGCTGGCAATCGAGCCCGGCACATAGCTGGTGGCGCGTTTGATGTCGTACTTCTTACCCGGCAGCATTGGCTCTTCAGCCATCCACACCAGCATGGCGTCGAAGCTGTCGACCACCTGCGGACGGTTGTCGGCATGCACCAGCATGTCGCCACGGGAGACGTCGATTTCGTCTTCCAGGGTGATGGTGATCGCCTGACCCGGACCGGCCTGCTCCAGCTCACCTTCGAAGGTGACGATGGACTTGACCTTGCTGCCCTTACCCGACGGCAGCGCAATGATTTCGTCGCCCTTGCGCACGATGCCGCTGGCCAGGGTGCCGGCGAAACCACGGAAGTTCAGGTTCGGGCGGTTGACGTACTGCACCGGGAAACGCAGATCGTTGAAGTTGCGGTCGCCGGCGACTTCCACGGTTTCGAGAATTTCCATCAGCGACTGGCCGGTGTACCAGGGCGATTGCTCGCTCTTGTTTACCACGTTGTCGCCTTTCAGCGCCGACATCGGCACGAAATGCAGGGAAGTCGGCTTCAGCGCGATACCTTCGGCGAACTTCAGGTAGTCAGCCTTGATCTGCTCGAATACGCCTTGATCGAAGCCCTTGAGGTCCATCTTGTTGATAGCCACGACGATGTGCTTGATGCCCAACAGGCTGGCGATAAAGCTGTGGCGCTTGGTCTGAGTCTGCACACCGTAGCGCGCGTCGATCAGGATGATCGCCAGGTCGCAGGTGGAAGCGCCAGTGGCCATGTTACGGGTGTACTGCTCATGGCCGGGGGTGTCGGCGATGATGAACTTGCGCTTGGAGGTCGAGAAATAGCGGTAGGCCACGTCGATGGTGATGCCCTGCTCGCGCTCGGCCTGCAGGCCGTCGACCAGCAGTGCCAAGTCGATGTCATCGCCGGTGGTGCCGACTTTCTTCGAGTCCTTGCTGATGGCTTCCAGATGATCTTCGTAGATCATCTTCGAGTCGTGCAGCAGGCGGCCAATCAGAGTGCTTTTGCCGTCGTCGACGTTGCCGCAGGTAAGGAAGCGCAGCAGTTCTTTACGCTCGTGCTGGGCCAGGTAAGCGAGGATGTCTTCGCTGATCAGATCGGATTGGTGCGACATATTAAAAGTACCCCTGACGTTTTTTCTCTTCCATGGAACCGGCAGCATCGTGGTCGATGACGCGGCCCTGACGCTCGGAAGTGCGGGTCAGGAGCATTTCCTGGATGATGTCAGTGAGACTGGTTGCCGTGGACTCCACCGCGCCGGTCAGCGGGTAGCAGCCGAGGGTACGGAAACGCACCATCTTCTTGGTGATACGGGCTTTCTCTTCATCGGAAAGGTGCTCGAGGATGCGATCGTCGTCGATCATGATCAACGTGCCGTTCTTCTCGATCACTTCACGTTCGGCGGCGAAGTACAGCGGCACGATCGGAATCTGTTCAAGATAGATGTACTGCCAGATGTCCAGCTCGGTCCAGTTGGACAGCGGGAATACACGGATCGACTCGCCCTTCTTGACGTTGCCGTTGTACACATTCCACAGCTCGGGACGCTGGTTCTTCGGGTCCCAGCGGTGCTTGCTGTCACGGAACGAGTAGACACGTTCCTTGGCGCGGGATTTCTCTTCGTCGCGGCGCGCGCCGCCGAAGGCGGCATCGAAGCC
Organism: Pseudomonas cimarronensis; assembly: GCF_049331905.1. Taxonomy (GTDB): domain Bacteria; phylum Pseudomonadota; class Gammaproteobacteria; order Pseudomonadales; family Pseudomonadaceae; genus Aquipseudomonas. The sequence continues at coordinate 3,990,074 of NZ_CP186283.1, forward strand.
GTACTTGTCCAGCGCTTGCTTGAGCCCCTCGGTCTTCATCACGTCGGTGTGCTTGGCACTGCCGTAGGTGAAGGGGTTCATGTCCTGTGCCACGCCATCGGGGTTGATGTGGGTGATCAGGTCCAGACCATACTCGTTGACCATCTTTTCGCGGAAGGCGTACATCTCCTGGAACTTCCAGCGCGTATCGACGTGCATCACCGGGAACGGCAGCTTGCCCGGAAAGAACGCCTTGCGTGCCAGGTGCAGCATCACGGCGGAGTCTTTACCGATGGAATAGAGCATTACCGGGTTGTCGAATTCGGCGGCCACTTCACGAATGATGTGGATACTTTCCGCCTCCAGTTGCTTCAGGTGGGTCAGTTTATCGAGCATGGCTACTCACGAAATGCGATGTGTTTGGGCCGGCGGGCCGTGGACGAGGGCGCACTCTAGCACAGCACCCACTTCTAATCAGGAGCCTAGTTAGATCGAAACGATCTAGCTTTATGCCGGCAGGAAAGGCCGCAATGGCAGCCTATATGGGGTTAGGGCATTCGATAAAAAGATGCTCAATGGCAAAACGCCGCGCCAGGTAATCGCCTAAAGCCTGTACACCATAACGCTCGGTGGCGTGATGACCAGCGGCGATAAAGCTGATGCCATTTTCGCGGGCACTGTGGAAGGTCTGCTCGGACGCTTCGCCGGTCAGGTACAGATCAACCCCAGCGGCAATCGCCTGATCGATATAACCCTGGCCGCCGCCTGTGCACCAACCGACTCGACGAATCATCGCGTCGCCTTCGACCAGCAGTGGTTCACGGCCCAGCACCTGATGCACATGGTGGGCGAAGTCGCGCGGGCTCATGGCCTCGGCCAGCGAGCCGATCAGGCCAACGGTGCGTGGATTTTCCGGCTCCAGCGGACCTTCCACGGTAATGCCCAGCTGCGCGGCCAGTTGCACGTTATTGCCCACTTCGGCGTGCACATCCAGTGGCAGGTGATAGGCCAGCAGGCTGATGTCGTTGGCCAGCAGGGTTTGCAGGCGACGACGCTTCATCCCGGTGATACAGGGGTTTTCGCCCTTCCAGAAGTAACCATGGTGCACCAGCAGTACATCGGCGTCGGCGTCCACAGCGGCCTCGATCAGCGCCTGGCTGGCGGTCACGCCACTGACGATGCGTCGCACCTGCGGCCGACCCTCGACCTGCAGGCCATTGGGGCAGTAATCACTGATTCGCGCCGCGTTGAGGTAGCGGTCGGCTTCTTCCACCAGGGTCGCCAGAGCTATGGCCATCGTGTTTCCTTATCAACAGGTGTGCGGGCGCTGCTTTATTCGCAGCCACCTCTCTATAATGGCGCACCTTAAGGGGCGCACCTGCCCCCGGCAACCCTCAGGATTGGATCGATGTTCAAGGCCCTGCGTTTCCTCGGCTGGCCCCTGCTGGTCGGCGTGCTGTCGGCACTGCTGATCATGCAATATTTCCCCCAGTGGGTCGGTTTGCCGGGACAGGACGTGAACGTGCGTCAGGCACCGTTCTACAGCCGCATGCAGGAAGGCCCGGTGTCCTACGCCGATGCAGTGAACCTGGCCTCGCCGGCCGTCGCCAACCTGTACACCACCAAATTCGTCAACAAACCTGCGCACCCTCTGTTCGAGGACCCGCAGTTCCGCAAGTTCTTCGGCGACAACCTGCCCAAGCAGCGGCGCATGGAGTCCAGCCTCGGCTCGGCGGTGATCATGAGCCCGGAAGGCTACCTGCTGACCAATAACCATGTGGTCGCCGGTGCTGATCAGATCGTCGTGGCCTTGAAGGATGGCCGCGAAACCCTGGCTCGCATCATTGGCAGCGACCCGGAAACCGACCTCGCGGTGCTGAAGATCGACCTGCCGGACCTGCCGTTTATCACCCTCGGCCGCTCCGACAATATCCGCATCGGCGACGTGACCCTGGCCATCGGCAACCCCTTCGGCGTCGGCCAGACCGTGACCATGGGCATCATCAGCGCCACCGGGCGCAACCAGCTGGGCCTCAACACCTACGAGGATTTCATCCAGACTGACGCGGCGATCAACCCCGGCAACTCCGGCGGCGCGCTGGTGGATGCCTACGGCAACCTGGTGGGTATCAACACCGCGATCTTCTCCAAGTCGGGCGGCTCGCAAGGCATCGGATTTGCCATCCCGGTGAAACTGGCGATGGATGTGATGCAGGCGATTATCGAACACGGCCAGGTGATTCGCGGCTGGCTGGGGATCGAGGTACAACCACTGACTCCGGACCTGGCGGAATCCTTCGGCCTGGACGGTCGCCCCGGTATCGTGGTGGCCGGCATCTACCGAAATGGCCCAGCGCAAAAAGCCGGCCTGCAGCCCGGCGATCTGATCCTCAGCATCGACGGTGAAGCCGCCGGTGATGGCCGCCGCTCGATGAATCAGGTGGCGCGCGCCAAGCCGGGCGAGAAGATCCGCATCGACATCCTGCGCAACGGCAAACCGCTGCAACTGACCGCAGAAATCGGCGTCAGACCGCCCGTCAACGGCAGCTAATCCGCAAAATTTTCAATTTGTGCATCGCAATCGATAAACCTTCTCAACTTTAATGTTATGTTATTACATTAAATACAGTAGAAGGATGTTTCCCCTTGCGCGCCGCCCACGCCTTACTTGCCAGCCTGCTGGTTCCCAGCGCTGTTGCCGCTGCAGCAGATAACCCCGTTGAGCTCTCTGCCACTACCGTCACTGCCCGACAGGAGCGCGCAGATGGTCCGGTTCAGGGTTATCGCGCCACCCGCTCGGCCAGCGCGACGCGCACCGATACGCCGATTGAGCAGATCGCCCAGAGCATCAACGTGGTGCCCGCGCAGGTGCTCGATGACCTGGGCACCACGCGTATCGACCGCGCCCTGGACTTTGCCGGCGGCGTATCCCGGCAAAACAACTTTGGCGGCCTGACCTTCCTCAATTACAGCGTGCGCGGTTTCACCACCGGCGAACTGTACAAGAACGGCTTCGCCATCAACCGCGGCAGTTACAGCTCGCCGGACGCCTCCGGCATCGAACGCATCGAGGTACTCAAAGGCCCGGCTGCCAGTCTGTATGGCCGGGGCGACCCAGGCGGCATGATCAATATCGTCAGCAAGAAGCCGCAGGCCGAGGCCTTCAGCCAACTCAAGGCCAGCGCCGGCAGCTGGGACCGCTACCGCAGCAGCCTGGACGTCAACACCCCACTGAATGACGAGGGCACCCTGCTTTCACGGGTCAACCTGGCTGTGGAGGACAATCAGAGTTTTCGCGACCACGTTGGCAGTGAACGGCAGATCGTCAGCCCGTCGCTGAGCTGGCAGCTGAACCCCGATACCCTGCTGCTGATCGAAAGCGAGTTCACCCGCACCGAGTCGGTGTTCGACCGTGGCATCCCGGCGGTGAACAACCGCATGGGCGCGGTGAAAGACTCCACGTTTATGGGCGAACCGAACGACGGCAGCATCCGCAACGACAACCAGATGCTGCAGGTCAGCCTTGAGCATTACCTCAATGACAGCTGGAAGCTGCGCCTGGCCAACCACTACGCCCAGGGTCGCCTGCAAGGCAACAGTTCCGAGCCGTCGCGCCTGGTAGGCGACACCCTGACGCGCTTCTATCGCCAGCGCAGCTTCGAATGGAACGACAGCATCACCCAGGCCGAGTTGCACGGCAGCTTCAACCTCGGCAGCTGGCAGCACCAGACTCTCGCCGGGCTGGAATACGAGAACTACCGCAACAGCCAGAAGTACCCGCAAAGCGCGACCACCCTGGGCTACGGCCAGAACATCTACCAACCGCAGTACGGTCAGGCCAAGCCGGCCATCGTCAACCCCAACGATTTCTTCGAGCATACCGAGAGCTATGCCCTCAACCTGCAGGACCAGATCAGCTTCAGCGAGCGCCTGAGCGGTTTGCTTGGCGCGCGCTTCGAACGCTATGAGCAAACCGCGCTGAATCGCAGCACGCGGGTCAGCAATGAGCAGAACAAGGATGTCGCCACCGCCCGCACGGGCCTTCTGTATCAGCTGACGCCACAGGTCGGGGTGTTCGCCAACGCCTCCTCCTCGTTCAAGCCCAATAGCATCAGCAGCCGAGGTACGGTGTTCAAGCCGGAGAAGGGCCTGGGCTATGAAACCGGGCTCAAGCTCGACCTGTGGGGCAGCCGCCTGGGGGCGACCATCGCGCTGTTTCATATCGACAAGGAAAACGTGCTGACCGCCGACCCGGCCAATCCCGGCGACAGCATCGCCGCTGGCAAGGCGCGCAGCCAGGGCCTGGATATGCAGTTCAGCGGTCAGCTCAGCGATGCCGTGCGCATCATCGGCGCCTACGCCTTTATCGATGCCGAGGTCACCGAAGACAACAGCCTGCCGGTGGGCAGCAAGTTACTCGGTGTCGCCCGCCACAGCGGCAGTCTGATGACGGTCTATCAGTTTCAGCAAGGCCGCCTGCGCGGCTCGGACATCGGCGCCGCGTTCAACTATGTGGGCGATCGCTCGGGGCAAGCCGGCAGCGATTTCGAGTTACCGGCCTACAGCACCGTCGACCTGCTGGCGCGCTATCAGGCCAGTGACGACCTGAGCATCGGCCTGAACCTCAACAACCTGTTCGACCGCGAGTACTACGAGCGCGCCTTCAACAACGTCTGGGTTATGCCCGGCGACCCACGCAACCTCAGCCTCAGCCTGACCCTCAATCTCTAACCAACAAGGAACCCACCATGCACATAGCCAAACCTGCCCTGCTCACTGCGCTGTTCGCCGCCCTGCTCGCCGGACAGGTCCAGGCCCACGGCCTGTGGACCGAACAGCGTCGCGGTCATATCGAAACCATCTACGGCCACGGCGCCGAGGACAACGCCTTCAAGGCCGAGAAAATCAGCGGCGCCTGGGCCTATGACAGTGCCGGCAAGATGATCCCGGTCACCGTTCAGCGCCTGGAGGACCACGCCCGCCTGCAACCGCTGAAAAACCCGGCGGTGCTTGGCGTCGCGCTGGACAACGGAGCTTGGTCGCTGACGCCGGACCAGCAGTGGATCAATCAAGGCCGCAGCCAGGTGCCGAACTCGACCAAGTCGCTGCACACCTTCAAGTACAGCCTGGCGATCTATCAGGAAGGCGCCAAGCTGCCGAAGCTGGATCAGCTGAAGATGGTCATCCTGCCCGAAGTCGACCCGCTCAAGGTCGGCCCAGGCAAATCCCTACCAGTACGCGTGCTGGTGGATGGCAAGCCGGCGGCCGGCGTCGAACTGGTCGGCGATTACCGTGGCGCACCGCATCAGATCAGCGCGAAAACCGACGCAGAGGGCCGCGCCCAGGTGCTGGTACGTAACGAAGGGCTGAACATCATCAGCGCCTCCATCGACCTGCCTGTTAAAGGCGACAAGGATATCGAGACGCGCGGCCTGTTTACCTCGCTGACCTTCCTCGGCCAGGCGCACCACGAATAACCCGCGCGTAAACCTGCAGGCAATAAAAAGCCGGAGCACTGCTCCGGCTTTTTTATGGCGCCGAATTACAGGCCCTGCAGCGCATCCAGCAGCGCCTGATTCTGCTCCGGCGTACCAATGGTGATACGCAGAAACTGAGCAATGCGCTGCTGCTTGAAGTGACGCACGATCACCCCCTGCTCGCGCAGCCCGGCAGCCAGGGTAGCGGCATCCTTGTCCGGATGGCGGGCAAACACGAAGTTCGCTGCCGACGGCAACACCTCAAAGCCCAATTGCTCCAACCCGGCCACCACCGTTTCACGGCTTTCGATTACCCGCTGGCACGTCTGCTCGAAGTACGTCTTATCCTCGAACGCCGCCGTCGCGCCGGCAATCGCCATGCGGTCCAGCGGGTAGGAGTTGAAGCTGTTCTTGATCCGCTCCAGCGCTTCGATCAGATCCGGATGGCCGACCGCGATACCCACCCGCAACCCGGCCAGCGAGCGCGATTTGGACAGGGTCTGGCTGACCAGCAGGTTGGGGTACTTGTCCACTAGGCTGATCGCCGTCTCACCGCCGAAGTCGATATAAGCCTCATCGACCAGCACCACTGTATCCGGGTTGGTCTTGAGCAGGCGCTCAATCGCCTCCAACGCCAGCACGCAGCCGGTCGGCGCATTGGGATTGGGGAAGATGATGCCGCCGTTGGGCCGCGCGTAGTCTTCCACACGAATCTGGAACTGCTCATCCAGCGGCACCTGCACGAAGTCGATGCCATACAGCCCGCAATACACCGGATAAAAGCTATAGCTGATATCCGGGAACAGCAGCGGCTGGCCGTGCTGGAACAGACCGTGGAAGGCGTGTGCCAGCACCTCGTCGGAACCGTTGCCGACAAATACCTGAGCGGTCTGCACACCGTAATAGTCAGCCACCGCCTGCTTCAGGCGGTCGCTGTTCGGATCCGGGTACAGGCGCAGGTTGTCATTGACCTCGGCCTGCATGGCAGCAATCGCCTTGGGCGAAGGGCCATAGGGGTTCTCATTGGTGTTGAGCTTGACCAGCTTGGCCAGTTTCGGCTGCTCACCCGGCACATAAGGCACCAGGTCTTTAACGAAGGGGCTCCAGAATTTGCTCATCTGCCCTCTCTCCTCGAAATGATTCGATCTGCTTTGCGTAGGAGCCAGCTTGCTGTGGTCCGGCAATCTGGCGATTCGCTCTCAAAAGCATCGCCAGCAAGCTGGCTCCTACAGGGTTCGACTTAAGGCTTGATGCGATATTCGGCGCTGCGGGCGTGGGCAGTCAGCGACTCGCCGCGGGCCAGCACGCTGGCGACCTTGCCCAGCTCCGACGCGCCCTCGGCCGAACAATGGATGATCGACGAGCGCTTCTGGAAGTCGTACACCCCCAGCGGCGAGGAGTAACGCGCGGTGCCGGAGGTCGGCAGCACATGGTTGGGCCCGGCGCAGTAATCGCCCAGGGCTTCAGCGGTGTAGCGACCCATAAAGATCGCCCCGGCGTGGCGGATCAGCGGCAGGTACTCGTCAGGGTTCGCCACCGACAATTCCAGGTGCTCCGGCGCGATGCGGTTGGCCACTTCAATGGCCTGGGTCATATCGGCCACCTGAATCAGCGCGCCGCGGCCTTCAAGGGAGGTGCGAGCAATGCTTTCGCGCTCCAGGGTTGGCAGCAGCTTGGCGATGCTTGCGGCCACACGATCAAGGAAGGCGGCATCCGGGCTGACCAGGATCGACTGCGCGTCTTCGTCGTGCTCGGCCTGGGAGAACAGGTCCATGGCGATCCAGTCCGGATCGGTCTGGCCGTCGCAGACCACGAGGATTTCCGATGGGCCGGCAATCATGTCGATGCCAACCTTGCCGAACACGTGGCGCTTGGCGGTAGCGACGTAGATATTGCCGGGGCCGACAATCTTGTCCACCGGCGGTACGCTCTCAGTGCCGTAGGCCAGCGCGGCCACGGCCTGGGCGCCGCCGATGGTGAATACGCGATCGACGCCAGCGATGCAGGCGGCGGCCAGGACGATCTCGTTGATTTCGCCGCGCGGGGTCGGCACCACCATCACCACTTCTGGCACACCGGCGACCTTGGCCGGAATGGCGTTCATCAGCACCGAAGACGGATAGGACGCTTTGCCACCGGGAACATACAGACCGGCGCGATCCAGCGGAGTGACCTTCTGCCCCAGCACGGTGCCGTCGGCTTCGGTGTAGGTCCAGGAGTCCTGACGCTGGCGCTCGTGGTACAGGCGCACGCGCTCGGCGGCCTTTTCCAGGGCGTTGCGCTGCTCCGGAGTGATGCGGGTCAGGGCCAGTTCCAGGCGCTCGCGCGGCAGAATCAGGTCGGCCATCGAAGCGACATCCAAGCCGTCGAACTGCTTGGTGAATTCCACCAGTGCCGCATCGCCGCGCTCACGCACGGCCTTGATGATATCCAGCACGCGCTGGTTGACCGCGTCGTCCGAGACACTTTCCCAGCTCAGCAGATGATCCAGATGCTGGGCAAAGTCCTGGTCAGCGGCATTGAGTCGGCGAATAGCGATAGGAGCGGTCATAGCGGGCCTCTTAAATTGGCAAATGCTCGGGCGTCGCTAGGCTACCAAGCCCACCGTATGGACGCCCGAGAAAAGTGGCTATGACACGGATAGGCAAACGCGACGTAATGCCGCGCTGAGGGTATTAGCGGGGGTGTCGTGCCTCGACCGCATCACGCAGGGTGTCGATCAACGCCTGAATGCGCGCATGCTGCATCTTCATCGAAGCCTTGTTGACCACCAGGCGCGAGCTGATCGTGGCAATCAGTTCCTGGGCTTCCAGGCCGTTGGCACGCAGGGTGTTGCCGGTATCCACCACGTCGATGATCTTGTCGGCCAGGCCCACCAGCGGGGCCAGTTCCATCGAGCCATAGAGCTTGATGATGTCGACCTGACGACCCTGCTCGGCGTAATAACGCTTGGCCACGTTGACGAACTTGGTGGCGACGCGCAGCCGGCCTTTCGGCTCGGGCGCACCGACGGCACCAGCGGTCATCAGCTTGCAGCGGGCAATTCGCAGATCCAGCGGTTCATACAGCCCCTGGCCACCGTACTCCATGAGCACGTCCTTACCAGCCACGCCGAGATCGGCGGCGCCGTGTTCGACATAGGTCGGCACATCGGTGGCACGCACGATCAGCAGACGCACATCATCCAGGGTGGTGGGGATGATCAGCTTGCGACTTTTATCCGGGTTTTCGGTCGGTTCAATGCCCGCCGCCGCCAGCAGCGGCAGGGTGTCATCGAGAATCCGGCCTTTGGAAAGGGCAATGGTCAGCATGGTCTTAGCCCGGCACGCGACGAATTTTGGCACCCAGAAGCTGCAGCTTCTCTTCGATGCACTCGTAACCACGGTCGATGTGGTAGATGCGGTCGATCAGGGTGTCGCCTTCGGCAACCAGCGCCGAAATCACCAGACTGGCCGAAGCACGCAGGTCGGTGGCCATCACGGGGGCGCCCTTGAGCTTGTCGGCACCGGTGACGATGGCGGTGTTGCCTTCGACCTGAATCTGCGCGCCCATGCGGATCATTTCATGCACGTGCATAAAGCGGTTCTCGAACACGGTTTCGATCACCGTGCCGGTGCCCTCGGCAATGGCGTTAAGGGCAATAAACTGTGCCTGCATATCGGTGGGGAACGCCGGGTACGGCGCGGTGCGCAGGTTGACGGCTTTCGGCCGTTTACCGTGCATGTTCAGCTCGATCCAGTCGTTGCCGCAGGTGATTTCTGCACCGGCTTCCTGCAACTTGGACAGCACCGCTTCCAGGGTGGTCGGATCGGTGTCCTTGACCTTGACTCGGCCACCGGTAACAGCCGCAGCCACCAGGTAGGTGCCGGTTTCAATACGGTCGGGCATTACGCTAAAGCGTGCGCCGTGCAGACGTTCAACGCCATCGATGGTGATGGTGTCGGTGCCAGCGCCGCTGATTTTCGCGCCCATGGCGATCAGACAGTTGGCCAGGTCGACCACCTCTGGCTCGCGCGCGGCGTTTTCCAGCACGCTGCGGCCTTTGGCCAGGGTCGCGGCCATCATGATGTTTTCAGTACCGGTCACGCTGACGGTGTCAAAGAAGAAGTGCGCACCACGCAGACCGCCTTCAGGCGCCTTGGCCTTGATGTAACCGGCTTCGACATCGATGATCGCGCCCATGGCTTCCAGCCCGCGGATGTGCAGATCAACCGGACGCGAACCGATGGCACAACCACCCGGCAGGGCCACTTCGGCATAACCGAAGCGCGCAACCATCGGGCCGAGCACCAGGATCGAGGCACGCATGGTTTTCACCAGTTCGTAGGGCGCGACCAGGGTCTTGATCGCGCGCGCGTCGACTTCCACGCTGAGCTTCTCGTCGATGATCGGCTCGATACCCATGCGACCGAACAGCTCGATCATGGTGGTGATGTCGTGCAGATGCGGCAGGTTGCAGATGGTGACGGGCGCGTCACCGAGCAGGGTCGCGGCGAGAATCGGCAGGGCAGAGTTCTTCGCCCCGGAAATGCGGATTTCGCCATCGAGGCGCACACCGCCGGTAATAATCAGTTTGTCCATGATTCTCTCGGTTTAGGAGCGCGCGGCCCAATCGGCACGGCTGAAGAATTTCATACTCACGGCGTGGATGCTGCCATCGGCGATCCAGGCATTGAGGTGAGCGTAGATCTGTTGCTGGCGCTTGACCGGGCTGAGTGCTGCCAGCTCATCACTGATCAGGTTCAGCTGAAAATTGCAGCCTTCGCCTTCGACTTCCACTTGGGTATCCGGCAATTTAGCCTCAAGGAGACTCTTTACTTCTAAGGCTTGCATGCTCAACCTCGATCACTGCATGAATTAACGACTGCCGAGCCGACGCTCGCGGGCCGAGCATCATACAAAAAAGCCCCACGCCTGCGAACCCCGCATTATTCCCAGCCGACCGAAGCCCTGCTCAGGCTTGTAGCGGAAGAATTTCCAGCAGGCCACAGACGCTGGCAATTTCGCGCATGTCATTGGGCAGGTTACGCACGCTCAGCGTCTTGTTGTGGGCACTGGCGTCACGCATAAAAGCCAGTAGCAGCGACACACCGACACTGCTGGACTTTTCCACACCACAGCAATCGATCACGCAGGCTGCGGACTGACTGGCCTTGAGCAGCTTCCCGCCCTGCTCACGCAAGGCCGGGGCACTCAGGTAATCCAGCACGCCGACCAGTTGCAGAATACCGGGGGCGGCCTCAGTGATATTCGCCTGACTCACGAGGCATTGGCCCCTTGGCGCGCCTTGGCAACAGTTTCGGCCCAATTGTCGATGACCTTGTCCAGGTCATTGCGATTGTCCTGCATGGCCTGGGCAAACTGGTCGCGAAACAACTTACCGACGTTGATGCCATTGATGATCACGTTGCGCATCTTCCAGGTGCCGTCCTGGCTGACCATGGTGTAGGACAGCGGATAGACCGTGCCCTTGCCGTCCTTGATCTCCATATTCACCGAGGTGCGCTCTGGGTCTTGCTGACCGCTGACCGGCAACACGCGGATATCCTGGTTGTTGTACTCAAGCAGAGCATTGCCATAGAACTGCATCAGGCTGCGCTTGAAGTTTTCCTGAAAGCGCTGCATCTGCTCAGGCGTGGCCTGGCGCGAATAACGCACGGTCATCACCCCGCGAGAAATGCCATCCACATCAACCACCGGACCGAGAATGCTGTCCAGCGCGCTGTAGAACGCCCCCGGATCGGTGCGGTAGTGCTCTTTGTTGGCCTTGAGGTCGGCCAGCAGGGTGCTGGTGGTCTGCTGCACCACCTCATGGGCGGCCGGTGCCGCAAACAATGGCAGGGATACGGCGGCCAAACAGATAAACAGACCGTTACGCAGTGCTTTGAACATAGTCAGTACCTCTATTAATTAGCCTGGTCTTTGTTGACCGAATTGAGCAGGAACTTGCCAATCAGGTCCTCCAGCACCAGCGATGACTGCGTGTCGTGGATGGTGCTGCCTTCACGCAGCACCTCCTCTTCACCACCCACACTAATTCCGATGTATTTCTCACCCAACAGACCAGCAGTGAGAATCGAGGCGGTGGAATCTGCCGGCAAATTGTCTACGGCATCATCCAGCTGCATGGTGACGCGCCCCATGTAACTGTTGCGGTCCAGATCGATGGCCGTGACCTTACCAATCGTGACGCCCGCCATGGTCACCTTGGACCTCACAGTCAGACCGGCAATGTTGTCAAAGTGCGCATAGACCTTGTAGGTATTATCGCTGCTACCCACGGTCAGGCCACTGACGCGCAAGGCCAGTAGCAAAAAGGCCAACAGTCCGGCCAACAGGAACAAGCCGACACCCACTTCCAGCGTGCGGTTCTGCATCAGAAATCTCCAAACATCAAAGCGGTCAGAATGAAGTCCAGCCCCAATACGGCGAGCGAGGCGTACACCACCGTTTTGGTGGTGGCACGACTAATCCCTTCCGAAGTCGGCTCACAGTCATAGCCCTGGAACACGGCGATCCAGGTCACGACAAACGCAAAGACCATGCTCTTGATCACACCATTGAGCACGTCTTCACGAAACGAAACACTGCTCTGCATATTGGCCCAGAACGAGCCCTCATAAACCCCGAGCCAGTCGACGGCAACCATGGCCCCACCCCAGATGCCGACCACGCTGAAGATCATTGCCAGCAGCGGCATCGAGATAAAGCCCGCCCAGAGACGCGGCGCGACAATGTATTTGAGCGGATCAACGCCAATCATCGCCAGACTGGACAGCTGCTCAGTGGACTTCATATTGCCGATTTCCGCAGTCAGCGCCGAACCGGCGCGCCCGGCAAACAGCAAGGCCGTCACTACCGGCCCCAGCTCACGCAATAGCGTCAAGGCAACCATCTGCCCCACTGCCTGCTCCGAACCGTACTTGGCCAGGATGCTGAAGCCCTGCAGCGACAGCACCATGCCAATAAAGATGCCAGACACGACAATGATCGCCAGGGACATTACCCCGACCGAATACAGCTGCTTGATCAATAACTGAAAACTGTTACCCGTAGCGCCACGCCCCAGCAAGGCGCGCAGCAGGAAAACGCCCGAACGACCCAATGTGGCGACCACGTCGATTCCAGCGCGACCGAACAGGCGTACCCGCTCGAGCACAGACGTCTTGCGCATCAGCGCCCCCCCAGCAGATCGTCGCGGTAATTGGCCGCAGGAAAGTGAAAAGGCACCGGACCATCTGGCGTGCCCTGCATAAACTGACGTACGCGCGGATTATCCGAAGCCATCAGCTCAGCCGGCGTACCCTGCCCCAGCACCTGGGTATCCCCCACTACATAGATGTAGTCAGCGATGCTGGCGGTCTCTGCCAAGTCATGGGACACCACGATACTGGTGATGCCCAGGGCATCGTTGAGCAGGCGGATAAGGCGCACCAACACGCCCATGGCAATTGGATCCTGACCGACGAACGGTTCGTCATACATCAGGATTTGCGGATCCAGAGCAATCGCTCGTGCCAGGGCCACGCGACGCTTCATCCCGCCTGACAGCTCATCCGGCATCAAGTCCAGCGCACCGCGCAGCCCCACGGCCTGCAGCTTCATTAGCACGATGTCGCGAATCATCTCTTCCGGCAGCTTGGTGTGCACCCGCAGCGGAAAGGCAACATTCTCGAAAACATCCAGGTCGGTAAACAGCGCACCGCTCTGAAACAGCACCCCCATCTGCTTGCGCATGTCGAACAGCTCACTGCGCGACAAGCCTGGCAGGTTCACTCCATTGACCCAGACTTCGCCCTCGCTGGGCTTGAGCTCAGCGGCGATCAAACGCAGCAAAGTGGTTTTGCCACAGCCGGACGGCCCCATGATCCCAGTGACCTTGCCACGGGGAATGTGGATATCGACATTCTTGAAAATATCCCGCTCGCCGCGTTTGAAGCTGACATTCTTCAGCTCAACTGCATACGGGTTCTCGGCGCTCATCTGGACTCCTTGCTCAACGCTTGCCTGACTGACGTAGCCTCCCGAGAAAAGGGCACTACACGCCGTCGAACGTACCGAAAATGGCCGCAAACTATACCATCGCGCCCGCCCTCACCCAAGATTGAACTTGTTGCCGGAGATAAGCGCCGCACAATTCCACCGCCCACCCACTGCCGAAATGCTGGGCAGGCGCAGCATTACCGTTATAATCGACAACTTTTAGCCGACCGCCACGAGCTTCAATGAGCCAGCCAACCGACCTGATTCAGTCCGCACAGCGCACCATTCGCCTGGAAATCGAGGCGATACAAGACCTGTTGCAACGCATCAACGGTGACTTCGTACGTGCCTGCCAGCTGATTCTCAGCAGCAAGGGCCGCGTGGTCGTGGTCGGCATGGGTAAATCCGGCCATGTTGGCAACAAGATTGCCGCCACCCTGGCCAGCACCGGCACCACGGCCTTTTTTGTGCACCCGGCAGAAGCCAGCCACGGCGACATGGGCATGATCACCCGCGACGATGTCGTACTGGCGCTTTCCAATTCGGGCTCAACCGCAGAAATCGTTACCCTGCTGCCGCTGATCAAACGCCTCGGCATCACCCTGATCAGCATGACGGGCAACCCGGACTCACCACTGGCCAAGGCCGCTGAAGTCAACCTGGATGCACGCGTTGCTCAGGAAGCCTGCCCGCTGAATCTGGCACCAACCTCTTCGACCACCGCCTCCCTGGTACTGGGTGACGCCCTGGCCATTGCCCTGCTGGAAGCCCGCGGCTTTACCGCTGAAGATTTTGCGTTCTCCCACCCCGGTGGCGCACTGGGCCGTCGCCTGTTGCTCAAGGTGGAGAACGTCATGCACACCGGCGACAGCCTGCCACGCGTCAGCCGCGGCACCTCGCTGCGCGATGCACTGCTGGAAATGACCCAGAAAGGCCTGGGCATGACCGTAGTCACTGAGGATGATGGCCGCCTGGCCGGAATATTTACTGACGGCGACCTGCGCCGCGCACTCGATAAAGGCATCGATGTACGCGACGCACTCATCGACGACGTCATGACCCTGCACGGCAAGACCGCTCGCGCCGACATGCTCGCCGCCGAAGCCCTGAAGATCATGGAAGACCACAAAATCAGCGCACTGGTCGTGGTAGATGAACGCGACCACCCAACCGGCGCATTCAACCTTGGCGACCTGTTACGCGCAGGAGTGATGTAATGAACGACCTGCAGCAGCGCGCCCGCGCAATCAAACTGGCGGTATTCGATGTCGACGGCGTACTGACCGACGGCAAGCTGTACTTCCTGGTGGACGGCAGTGAATTCAAGACGTTCAACACCCTCGACGGCCACGGCATCAAGATGCTGATCAACTCCGGCGTACGCACCGCCATCATCAGTGGCCGCAAAACCCCAGTGGTAGAGCGGCGCGCACAGAATCTGGGCATTCAACACCTGTACCAGGGCCGCGAGGACAAGCTTGTCGTACTGGATGAACTGCTCGGCGAACTCGGCCTGAGCTATGAGCAAGTCGCCTACCTGGGCGACGACCTGCCGGACCTGCCCGTTATGCGCCGCGTCGGTCTGGGTATGGCTGTTGCCAGCGCCGATGGTTTCGTCCGCCAGCACGCCCATGGCGTGACTCAGGCACGCGGCGGCGAAGGCGCCGCACGCGAATTCTGCGAACTGATTATGCGCGCTCAAGGCACTCTTGAAGCCGCTCAAGCCGCTTACCTATAGGCCAGTCATGCCCCGCAAATTACTCAACACCCTGCTGTTCGCCTGCGCTGCCCTGCTGGTTGCGGCGCTCGGCTACTGGAACCTCAGCCCGGATGGCTTCAACCAGCAGCCGCAGTCAGCCGCTGCCGATAACGCCATCGACTTCTATGCCAGCAACACCTATACCGTGCAGTACCAGGCCGACGGCAAGCTGCACTATGAGTTGACTGCCGACAAGGTCGAACATATCAAAGCCAGCGACATCACCCTGATGACCGCCCCGAACATGAACCTGTTTCGCGGCAGCGAGCTGCCCTGGAAGATCCGCAGCGAACGCGGCGAGGTCTCGCCGGGCGGCACCGAAGTCGAACTGATCGACAAGGTACGCGTCGAACGCACCGACGCCAAAGGCCGCCCAACCATTCTCACCACCAGCCGCCTGACCGTATTCCCCGAGAAGGAATATGCGCAGACCCAGCAAGCCGTTAGAATCGACGCGGCCAATGGGGTGACCACGGCACAAGGAATGAAAGCGTACATGAATGACGGCAGGATGCTCCTGCTGTCCAACGTAAGAGGTCAGCATGAGGCTCGTTAACACCCTCCCCCTACTACTCAGCCTCAGCGCCGCACTCGGAAGTGCCAGTGCCTGGGCCCTGCCATCCGACCGCGAACAGCCGATCCGCATCCAGGCTGACAGTGCCGAGCTTGATGACAAGCAGGGCGTTGCGGTCTATCGCGGCGACGTGGTGATCACCCAGGGCACCATGAAAGTGACTGGCGACACCGTGACCATCACCCAGAACGCCCAGGGCGACGTCGAGGTCTTCACCTCAGTCGGCAAGCCGGCCTACTACGAACAACTGCCGTCAGCCGACAAGCAGATCGTCAAAGCCTACGGCCTGACCATCCAGTATTTCATGGCCAACGAGCGCGTGGTACTGATCGATCAGGCCAAGGTGATCCAGGAAGGCAACACCTTCGAAGGCGAGAAAATCGTCTATGACACCCAACGCCAGATCGTCAACGCCGGCCGTGCAACAGGCAGCAATGTCACCGCACCCCGCCCGCGCATCGACATGGTGATCCAGCCGAAGAACAAACCAGCCGACCAGCAGGCGCAGTAATAATGGCCACATTGAAAGCCCAACACCTGGCTAAAAGCTACAAAGGCCGCCAGGTCGTGCGCGACGTCAGTCTGAACATCGACAGCGGCCAGATCGTCGGCCTGCTCGGCCCCAATGGTGCCGGTAAAACCACCTGCTTCTACATGATCGTCGGCCTGGTTCAGGCCGATCAGGGCCGCGTGATGATTGACGATCTGGATGTCAGCCACCAGCCCATGCACGGCCGCGCCCGCGCCGGTATCGGCTACCTGCCGCAGGAAGCCTCGATCTTTCGCAAACTCAGCGTGGCCGACAACATCATGGCCATTCTGGAAACCCGCAAAGACCTCAACACCAGCGCACGCCAGCAGGAGCTTGAGGGGTTGCTGCAGGAGTTCCACATCACTCACATCCGCGACAACCTGGGCATGAGCCTGTCCGGTGGTGAACGTCGCCGGGTAGAAATCGCCCGCGCCCTGGCCACCAACCCCAAGTTCATCCTGCTCGACGAACCTTTTGCCGGCGTTGACCCGATTTCCGTGGGCGATATCAAGCAGATCATCCACCACCTCAAGGCCAAAGGTATCGGTGTTTTGATCACTGACCACAACGTGCGCGAGACACTGGACATCTGCGAAACCGCCTATATCGTCAGTGATGGTCAACTGATTGCCGAAGGTGATGCTGAAACCATTCTGGCCAACCAGACGGTAAAAGAAGTCTATCTGGGCCATGAGTTCAGGCTGTAACCGCAGCTTTTCTCAGGCCGGCTGCAGCCAAGGCTAGGCAAAACCTTTAAATTCAGGCATATAATTTGCTTCCTAGTGGCGCTTTTTTAAAACCGCCCTGTAGTGGATTGCGCATAGACGCCGGTAAATAAGGTCTGCAATGAAACCATCGCTAGTCCTGAAGATGGGCCAGCAGCTGACGATGACGCCGCAGCTGCAACAGGCCATCCGCCTACTCCAACTGTCGACCCTGGACCTGCAACAAGAGATCCAGGAGGCCCTGGAGTCCAACCCGATGCTCGAACGCCAGGAAGATGGCGACGATTTCGACAATTCGGACCCCATGGCCGATGGCGCCGAAAGCGCCAGCTCCAGCGAACAGCAAGAAACGCCCTACCAGGAGAGCAACTTCCAGGAAACCACACAGACCGTGGACAACCTGGAAGACGGTGACTGGGGTGAACGCATCCCTAACGAGCTACCGGTTGATACCGCCTGGGAAGACATCTACCAGACCAGCGCCAGCAGCCTGCCCAGCAGTGCCAGTGAGGACGACGAGTGGGACTTCACCACCCGCACCTCCAGCGGCGAAAGCCTGCAGAGCCACCTGCTCTGGCAACTCAATCTGGCAGTGATGTCCGACAAGGACCGACTGATCGGCGTCACCCTGATCGACTGCATCAACGAGCAGGGTTATCTCGAAGAAACCCTGGAGGAAGTGGTCGAGGCCTTCGACCCGGAGCTGGATATCGAGCTCGATGAAGTCGAAGCCGTCCTGCACCGCATCCAGCAGTTCGAACCTGCCGGTATTGCTGCACGCAATCTGGGCGAATGCCTGCTTCTGCAACTGCGTCAGCTGCCCGCGAAAACCCCCTGGCTGAACGAAGCCCAGCGCCTGGCCAGTGACTACCTCGACCTGCTCGGCAGCCGCGACTACAGCCAACTGATGCGCCGCATGAAGCTCAAGGAAGACGAGCTGCGCCAGGTCATCGAACTGATCCAGAGCCTCAACCCGCGTCCCGGCTCGCAGATCGAGTCCAGCGAGCCCGAGTATGTGGTCCCCGATGTCATCGTGCGCAAGCACAACGAACGCTGGCTGGTAGAGCTGAACCAGGAAGCCATGCCGCGCCTGCGGGTCAACGCGCAATACGCCGGCTTCGTCAAACGCGCCGACTCCAGCGCCGACAACACCTTTATGCGCAACCAGCTGCAAGAAGCCCGCTGGTTTATCAAAAGCCTGCAGAGCCGCAACGAAACGTTGATGAAGGTCGCCACGCAGATCGTCGAACACCAGCGCGGCTTCCTCGATTACGGCGATGAAGCAATGAAACCCCTGGTGCTACACGATATTGCCGAAGCCGTCGGCATGCACGAGTCGACCATTTCGCGGGTGACCACGCAGAAATTCATGCACACCCCGCGCGGTATTTACGAGCTGAAATATTTCTTTTCCAGCCACGTCAGCACCTCCGAGGGGGGCGAATGCTCGTCCACTGCGATCCGCGCCATTATCAAAAAACTGGTCGCCGCGGAAAATGCGAAAAAGCCGTTGAGTGACAGCAAGATCGCTGGTTTACTGGAGGCACAGGGCATTCAAGTAGCCCGCCGCACGGTCGCCAAGTACCGTGAATCCCTCGGAATAGCGCCCTCCAGCGAGCGCAAACGATTGATCTAAGGCGGCACAAAGAAGGAAGACAGATCGCACTGCACAGAACACTCCCGGCCACGCCTTTTCGCAAAAGCAGCCATACTGCCACTAAGCAATCAGCGCACGTGCCAGACTCGTTCTGTCAGAGTCTTTCACGCCACAGTGTTCCGGCGGCAGGCCTCTTGCCTGTCTCTTACACACGGCAACAAGGAGAAAGCGGTATGCAAGTCAACATCAGTGGACATCAGCTGGATGTGACCGACGCCCTGCGCGACTACATCGCCGAAAAACTCGGCCGATTGGAGCGCCACTTCGACAAGATTACCAACGTGCAAGTCATCATGGAGGTCGAGAAGCTCAAGCAGAAAATCGAAGCGACCCTGCACATCGCCGGCGGCGAAGTGGTCGCCAATGCCGAGCATGACGACATGTACGCCGCCATCGATCTACTGACTGACAAACTCGATCGACAACTCATCAAACACAAGGAAAAACAGCTCGAACGTCAACAGGGCGCGATGGCCCGCTGACCTCGTCTATCTCCTATGATCCGACTTGAAACCATCCTGACCCCCGGCCGTTCCCTGGTGAACGTGCCGGGCGGCAGCAAAAAACGTGTTCTCGAACAGATTGCCAACCTGGTGGCGCGCGAGTTGCCTGACCTGGATGGCCAAGACATCTTCGAAAGCCTGATCGCCCGCGAGAAACTCGGCTCGACCGGTTTCGGCAATGGCATTGCCATTCCGCACTGCCGCCTGGCCGGGTGCAACGCGCCGATCAGCGCTCTGCTACGCCTGGACGCAGCAGTCGATTTCGACGCCATTGACGGCGCCCCCGTGGACCTGCTGTTTGTCCTGCTGGTCCCTGAAGCCGCCACTGACGCCCACCTTGAATTGCTCCGCCAGATCGCCAGCATGCTTGACCGCAGTGACGTGCGCGCCAGCCTGCGTCAGGCCGAAAGCAGCGAGGCCCTGTATCAGGTGGTCGTGGACGTACAAAGCCAACTCAACCGAGCCTGAGCATGCGCCTGATCATCGTTAGCGGTCGCTCCGGCTCCGGGAAGAGCACCGCCCTCGATGTACTTGAGGACAATGGTTTTTACTGCATCGACAACCTGCCGGCCGGGCTCTTGCCTGAGCTTGCAGAGCGCGCGTTGCTGCACACCGAACTGTTGCACCCTCTGGTTGCTGTATCGATTGATGCACGCAACCTGCCCAGTCAGCTCAAGCGCTTCCCCGAACTGCTCGATGAAGTGCGCGGCCGACACATCCAGTGCGATGTGCTTTATCTGGATGCCGATGAAGAAACCCTGCTCAAGCGCTTCTCGGAAACCCGCAGGCGTCATCCGCTGACCAACGAAACACGTTCACTGGCCGAAGCCATTGCCGATGAAAGCCTGCTGCTCGGCCCCATCATCGACCTGGCCGACCTGAAAATCGACACCACCCACCTCAATCTGTATCAGCTGCGCGACAGCCTCAAACTGCGCCTGCTCAACCAGCCTGAACCGGGCACCGCGTTCCTGATCGAGTCCTTCGGTTTCAAACGTGGCATGCCGGTGGACGCCGACCTGGTCTTCGATGTGCGCTGCCTGCCCAACCCCTACTGGAAGCCGGATCTACGCGATTACTCCGGCCTTGATCAGCCGGTGGTTGAGTACCTCTCCGCCCAGGCCGATGTCGAAGAAATGTACCAGGACATTCTCGCCTACCTGAGCAAGTGGCTACCGCGCTTTGCCGCCAGCAACCGCGCCTATGTCACGGTGGCGATTGGCTGCACCGGCGGGCATCACCGCTCGGTATATCTGGCCAACCGCCTGGGTGAAACGCTCAAGCCCATTCTGAAAAACGTTCAGACTCGCCACCGCGACCTCAGTTAAGGAATTGCCGCGATGCCCGCCTGCGAAATCACCATTATCAACAAGCTTGGTCTGCACGCCCGCGCCGCCGCCAAGTTCGTTGGCGTCGCCGGGCGTTTTCCTTGCCAGGTCAAGATCGGCCGTAGCCAAGAGAGCCTGGTCGATGGCAAAAGCATTATGGCAGTGATGATGCTGGCGGCCGGTAAAGGTACGCAGGTGCACCTGCACACCGAAGGCGAGCAGGATGCCGAAGCGCTGCAGGCCCTCAGCGAGCTGATCAACAACTACTTCGACGAAGGCGAATAGCCCTCAACAAAAACAGAGGGGCCGAACATCTGAATGCTCGGCCCCTTTTTTATCCCCGCTGATCAGCTACCCGCGACGGTCATACGCTCGATCAGCACCGAGCCAGTGCGAATATTGCTGCGCAGCTCCAGATCATTTCCTATGGCCACAATCTGCTTGAACATGTCGCGCATGTTGCCGGCGATGGTGACTTCCTGCACCGGGAACTGGATCTCGCCATTCTCCACCCAGTAACCACCGGCGCCGCGCGAATAGTCGCCGGTGACCATATTCAGCCCTTGCCCCATCAGCTCGGTAACCAGCAGACCGCGACCCATGCGCTTGAGCAGCGCCTTCTGATCTTCATCGCCATGGCTGACGAACAGGTTATGCACACCACCAGCGTTGGCCGTACTCGGCATCCCCAGCTTGCGTCCGGAATAGGTGCCCAATACATAAGACAGCAGTTCGCCACGTTCGACAAAGGACTTGGCATAGGTCGCCAACCCATCGCCATCGAAAGCAGCACTGCCCAGCGCCCGCGGAATATGTGGCCGTTCATCGAGTTTCAGCCAGCTGGGAAACAGCTGTTGACCCAGCGCACCATCAAGAAACGATGATTTGCGGTACAGATTGCCGCCGGAAATCGCCGCCAGAAAGCTGCCAAACAACCCCGTCGCCAGCTCGGCAGCGAACAATACCGGCACTTCACAGGTTGGCACCGGGCGCGCGCCCAAACGACTAACAGCGCGTTCCGCGGCGCGCCGGCCAATGCTGCCGGCATCGGCCAGCAGCTCGCCCTGGCGATTAACGTCGTACCAGTAATCGCGCTGCATCTGCCCGCCGCCTTCGGCGATCATCACGCAGCTCAGGCTGTGCCGCGTGCTGGCGTAACCGCTGACAAAACCATGGCTGTTGCCATACACCCGGCAGCCCTGATGGGTGTTGAGGGTAGTGCCGTCAGCATTCTTGATCCGAGTATCTGCCGCAAACGCAGCGGCCTCACAACTGAGCGCCTGCTCAATGGCCTGCTCAGGGGTGATCGACCAGGCGTGGTAGAGATCCAGCTGCGGCAGCTCACGGGCCATCAGCCCCGCATCAGCCAGACCGGCGCATTCATCCTCGGAGGCATGTTTGGCAATCGCCAGTGCAGCCGCAACCGTTTCGCGAATAGCCGCTTCACCGCTGGCAGAGGTACTGGCCGAGCCTTTGCGCTGGCCGACATACAGGGTGATACCGAAGCCCTGATCACGGTTGAACTCGACCGTTTCCACTTCGCCCTGGCGCACCGCAGTGGACAGGCCCTGCTCCACCGATACGGCCACCTCGCAAGCACTCGCGCCCTGCTTTTTAGCCTCGGCAATGATCTGCTCCACCTGGGCCTGCAACTGCGGCACCGCCTGGGGCCCGACGCTCTCTACTGCAC
The DNA here is from genome assembly GCF_049331905.1 of Pseudomonas cimarronensis. GTDB lineage: Bacteria > Pseudomonadota > Gammaproteobacteria > Pseudomonadales > Pseudomonadaceae > Aquipseudomonas. The sequence goes on from NZ_CP186283.1 coordinate 4,012,281, forward strand.
TCATAAACACTCCTGAACGATAAGCCGTACAGCGCTGCCACACAGGCCATCCGCTTACAGCTGGAAACTTGCTGCTATCATGTCGGCGTTTTCCACTGGACCGCCACCATGTCTGAATACCTTGACGACTTCTCCGGCGAGAAGAGCAAAAGCCAGATCAAACGCGAGCTGCATGCGCTGCAAGATCTGGGGCAACGCCTGACAACCCTGAAACTCGACCTGCTGAACAAGCTGCCGCTGACCGACGAGCTGCGCCGCGCGCTGGCCGAAGCGCCCAAGCACACCGCCAACGCGGCAAAAAAGCGCCATGTGCAGTTTATCGGCCGCCTGATGCGCGATCAGGACATTGAAGCCATCCTCACCCTGCTCGACCAGCTCGACGCCTCGACCCGCCAGTACAACGAGCGCTTTCACAACCTGGAGCGTTGGCGTGACCGGTTGATCAACGGTAACGACGACATCCTGGAAGCCTTCGTCGGCGAGTATGCCGACGCCGACCGCCAACACCTGCGCCAGCTGATCCGCCAGGCCCAACACGAACTGGCGCAGAACAAAGCACCCGCCGCGTCACGCAAAATCTTCAAATACATCCGCGAACTGGACGAAACCCAGCGCGGTCTGCGCTAAAACAACACATCGATTGGGCTGCACAACATGCAACCCAATCGACGGTCTTTAGCTGCCTGTCCCGCCCACCGTAATCGCATCGATTTTCAGGGTCGGTTGGCCCACGCCCACCGGCACCGATTGACCATCCTTGCCGCAGGTACCGACACCGCTGTCCAGCGCCAGGTCGTTACCGACCATCGACACCTTGCTCATGGCCTCCGGACCATTGCCGATCAACGTGGCGCCCTTGACTGGCGCAGTAATCTTGCCGTCCTCGATCAGGTAGGCCTCACTGGTGGAGAACACGAACTTGCCGCTGGTGATATCCACCTGACCGCCACCGAGGTTGGCGCAGTAGATGCCCTTTTTCACCGAGCGGATGATTTCTTCCGGATCGCTTTCGCCAGCCAGCATGTAGGTATTGGTCATGCGCGGCATCGGCAGGTGCGCATAGGATTCACGCCGGCCATTACCGGTAGCCGCAACGCCCATCAGGCGGGCATTCAGCTTGTCCTGCATATAGCCCTTGAGCACGCCGTTTTCGATCAAGGTGGTGCACTGGGTCTGAGTGCCTTCATCGTCCATACTCAGCGAGCCACGACGCTCGGCCAAGGTGCCGTCATCGACAATGGTGCACAGGCTGGAAGCCACTTGTTCGCCCACTCGGCCGCTGTAGGCAGAACTGCCCTTGCGGTTGAAGTCACCTTCCAGGCCATGACCAACCGCCTCGTGCAGCAGTACGCCGGACCAGCCAGCGCCCATCACCACCGGCATACTGCCAGCCGGTGCTGGAATCGCCTCCAGATTGACCAGAGCCTGGCGCAAGGCCTCGCGGGCATAGCCCATGGCTCGTTCTTCATTGTTGCTGGTTTGCGCCAGGAAATAGCGGTAGTCGGTGCGCCCACCACCACCATGACCGCCACGCTCACGGCGGCCATTCTGTTCAACGATCACACTAACGTTGAAGCGCACCAGGGGGCGAACGTCCGCGCCCAGGCTGCCATCATTGGCGGCGACCAGAATGCGGTCCCAAACGCCGGCCAGGCTGACAGTAACCTGCTTGATCCGCGGATCGAGCGCACGGGTGGCGACATCGATGCGCTTGAGCAACTCGACCTTCTCTGCCCGACTGAGCACATCCAGCGGGTTGTCCTGGGCATACAGGGGCTTGAGCAACGGACTGCTGAACGCTTGCACACGGCCATTTTGCCCGGCGCGGGCGATTGAGCGGGCGGCACGTGCCGCCTGGCTCAGGGCATCGGCGGTAATCGCATTGCTGTAAGCAAACCCGGTTTTTTCGCCGGACTGGGCGCGCACACCGACACCTTGATCGAGGTTGAAGCTGCCTTCCTTGACGATGCCATCCTCTAGCGCCCAGGTTTCCGAGACCTGACTCTGGAAATACAGATCCGCCGCATCGATACCCGGCCCGGCCAACTCGGCCAACACCCCCGGCAAATGCTCAATGCTCAGGCCGCCTGGGCCCAGCAGATGCTCACTGACGGACATCAACATAGTGTTCATGGCTGCTTTATCTCGTTCATGACTGTTGCACACCTGGCTGCCGCAACTCGGCCGCCGCAAAAAATCGTTTATGGCTGACCACCGGCATACGCTGACGGATCGCCGCCTGCTCCTCGGCATCACGCTCGGCCACCAGCACACCTGGGCCATGTGGCAGCTCGGCCAGCACGCGCCCCCAGGCATCGACCAGCGCCGAATGACCAAAGGTCTCGCGCCCGCCCGGGTGCGTGCCACCCTGCCCGGCAGCCAGCACATAGCACTGGGTTTCGATGGCGCGGGCGCGGGTCAGCACCTGCCAATGCGCCGCGCCAGTCACTGCAGTGAACGCGGCTGGCGCGCTGATCAACTCGGCGCCTGCGGCACGCAGGGCGCTGTACAACTCAGGGAAGCGCAGGTCATAACAGACCGTCAGGCCCAGCCGCCCGACCGGTGTATCGGCCACCACAACCTGGCTGCCGAAGGCGTAATCGTCAGACTCGCGATAACGACCATGACTGTCGCTGACATCCACATCGAACAGGTGCAGCTTGTCATAGCGCGCCACGCGCTGCCCCTGCGCATCGATCAGCAGAGAACAGGCATGTGGTTTAGCGTCTGGCTGGTCATCGGGGGGCAAAGGCAAGGTGCCTGCCACGATCCACAAGCCCAGGTCCCGCGCCGCCTGCCGCAGCCACGGCAGAATCGGCCCCGTACCCAGCGCTTCGGCATGCCCGAGGCTGGCCAGATCACGCCGGCCCATGGCCGCAAAGTTTTCCGGCAGCACCGCCAGGCGCGCCCCTTGCGCAGCAGCCTGCTCCAACAATTGCCGCGCCTGTGCCAGATTGGCAAGGACGTCGGCCTGACTGACCATCTGAATCACCGCAAGGGTCATGACTGTCGTATCTCAACACAGGGCTATGCCATCAGCTTACAAGCCCTGCCGGCAGACTGCACGGCTGGGCGTTTGTCAGCCGGGCTTACTGAGGTTTTTCAAAGGGCTTGTCGAAGCTGATATCAGGGTTCTGCCAGGGACCCGTCACGTCATATTGCACGCTGGCAAAACGCGCCACGCGATCACCCAGCAACTTGTCAGCGACAAACAGCGCCCCGCCAATGGCCGGTGCCCCGACGATCAGCGCGGCCAATGGCAGGTTGTTGGTAACCGGTAAGGTGACGAGCAACTTGGCATCGATACGATCATTGGCCATGTCCAGGGTGCCATTGAGTTCCAGGTTGCTCGACGGGCCTTCAAGGGTAATCGGCTCGCGGGTGACAAACACACCGTTCTTGGCCTCCAGCACACCTTTGACCCGGTCGTAGCTCAAGCCTTTGCCAAGCAGATCGGAGAAATCCAGGCGCAAGCGCCGTCCGATCGAGTTGAAGTTGAGCAGGCCGAACACCCGCAGCGCCGAAGCCGGACCTTCAACTTCGGAGAACTGACCTTTGCGCAGGGATGCATCAAGGTAGCCGCTGAAGCGTTTCATGCCGAACCAGGCAGGCGAGCCAGGCCAGTCACCGTCCACATCCAGATGAAAATCTCGGCTGCTGGCAGTGGGCGCATAGCCCCAGGCAATCAGCACATCGGCCAGGTCAGCACCGCCCAGACGCCCTTTATAGGCGGTGCGTACACCGTTGGCCATGTGTTGCCAGGTGGCCCGACCGGCGACGTTCAAGCCTTTGAGGTTGAGGTCCAGCTCATTGAAATGCACGCCTGTGCTGACTGGCCGCGCCTTGAATGACCAGCCGCCTAGCGGCTCGATACCCTGAAAGACCTGGGCGACTCGCACATCCAGTGCCGGGAAAGCTGTCGGGTCAAAGCCGGCCAGCGGGTCTGGCTTCTCCACTTCCGGGGCATCGGCGATCTTCGGCTCCGCCGCCGGCAAGCGCAGGTAATCCAGCTGCACGGCGATGGGCTGGGTGGACTCGTCCGGCAACCCTATCGTGCCTTTCAGACGCTGACTGTCGAGGCTGACAGCCCAGCGGGCGTCGTCCCGCTGAACGCCGACCTCAAGGGCCTCCAGGCTGATACCAAAGCCATTGAAACGGCCGATACGCAGCTGGGCATCCTTGAACAGTTGCTGGGCATCCTGCTTCGGCACCTGCGCATAGGGTTGTAACGCTTGCTGCCAGGCCGACCAATCCAGCTCGGCCACCCGTCCACGCACGCGCAGGCCAGGGCTGGTGGGCAGGCTGGCCGGGCCATCGGCCAGGCGCAGCTCACCACGCCCCTGGTTGAACTGCCCCGCACTCGCAGCAAACGACAGGCTGAGCAGCTCGGCATACTCCAGCCAATAGCGCTGCTCACGCCCGCCCAGGCTCATGCGCCACTGCGTCGCGCGCTCCTCGGCAGCGCTCTTGCCGAAGGGAGCCGGCAGCGCCACCGCGGCACCTTTAAGGCTGGAGCTGACACGTAGCTGACTGTCGGCACCGTCCAGAATCAGATTCAGGCGATACGGCAGATTGCCACTGACCGGCAGCGGCTGAGTCACGCCCAGCCAGGTACTCAGCTCCTTGACGGCGATCTGCCCAGTGGCCTCGATGCGGCTGCGCGCCTTGCCCCGCGCGCCCTCGGCCAGGGCCTTGGCACGTACTGCGTGCCCCAGCACCTGGGCGCGAATATCCGGCGCGCTGAGGCCACTGGCGGTGTTGTAACGGAAGGCGCCCTGCAGCTGGGTAAATTGCAGCGGCGGACTGGGCAGGCTGAGCTGCGCATCGGCCGTGGCAAAATCCACCACAACCGCAGGCGCCAAGCCTTTGCGCAGCGGCAGATCGAGCTTCAGCTTACCCGCCAGCGCGCCATCGCCAGTCCAGCCGGCAAAGGTCGGCGCCGTACCGATGGGCGCCTGCTGCAGAATCTGCAGAGCATCAACCACGCTGCTGTCCAGTTCGGCATCGAGTAACAGGCGCGGCGGCTGACCCGGCAACGCGGTGGCAATCACCGCCTGGGCATTGCGCACCCGGCTGTCGAGAATCCGCCCTTGAGCCAGCTCGACACGCACGCCGCTGTCTTCGATCAGCACTCGCCCACGCCCCTCACGCAACGACGGCCAACCCGGCTGAAACGCCAGCTCGGCATCGTGCACGGCAAAGAACAGGCTGATACTACGCGCGGCCGCCTCTGCCCCCTTGTTCAGCGAGCCCTGGTACTGGAAATAGCCTTCATCGACCGCGCCAGAGCGGATCGCCGCCTTCAGCCAGGCATCCAGATCGTGACTCATGCCCGGCGAGCGACTGGGCAGGTACTTCTCGGTAAAGCGTGCATCGCCATTGCGCAGGCCAACGCGCAGATCCATGTAATCCTCTTCGGCAGGATCACGACGCAGACGAATCAGAAAATCCCCGGCTACCGGCCCTTCCTCACCCACCACCTGCAAATACGGGCTGCGCAGGGTGAAGGCCTGCTCGTCGAGCTGCCAGGTCAAGCGGGCCTTGGCCGTCTTGTAGTGCCAGGGCTGGGGGAACAGGGTGTCCAAGTGCAGGGAAAAATCCTCACTGTCGACACGCAACTCACCCTGCCCGAGGTCACCGCTGATACTGCCGCTGACGTTTTCTGCTGCGGGCGAGCCGAGGTAGGCAGCAAAGCCTATGCGCTCGAGGTTGGCAGCAAACTGCAGGCGCTTGCTGTCAGTCAGACGAGGCCGGTAGTCGAGCTGAATATTCTGCAACGTGCCATGTGGCTTGAGTTGCGCCAGTAACGCCAGAGCGTTATCCGGCAGCGGTGCCAAAGCTGCCACCAGCGGCTGCAGCGGCGCCAGATCAAGGCGGTCGGCACTGAGCAACCATTGCTCCTGCAACTCTGCGCTCTCCGCTTGCTGGGTCAGGGCCAGGCGCACATCACCCCAGCGCTTGTCGTCTCGGCTGAAAGCCAGGTCATCGAGCAACAGCTTGAAGCCCTGCTCGGTGCGGCTGAAATAGGCATTCAGCACCAGATTGTGCAGGGCAACCGATTCACGCTCGGCATAACCAGCCTGGATCTGCGGGGCATGCAGACGGCTGACCACGCGTTGCACCTGGCCCTTGGCCCAGGCCAGCCAGACTTCGCCACCCAGTTGCAGCTGCTCAAGCCGCCACTGCGCCAGCAGGCTGGCCGGCACCCAGGCCGCCCAATCGCTCTGTGGCAGGCTCAGATAGACGTCGACCTGGGCATCCTGCCAACGTTCGGCGCGCAGGCGGGTACGCACTTGCAACGCCAGCGGCTGTCCATCCGGCAATAGCAGCCGGCCATCCAGGCGTTGCCGCACAGGGCCGTTGAGCAGGCTCAGGTTGACATAGGTCAGCGTGCGCGCCGGCTGTGCATAAGCCTGCAGAGTGACCTGACTGTTGAGCAGCGACAGCCGCTTGACCACTTGCAGCTGACGCAGCGTCTGGGCCAGATCCAGCGGTGCCGCCGGGTTGCGCTGCGGCAAGCCCTTGAGCGCCCACTGCCCCTGAGCATCCTGCTCCAGCACCAACTGCAGACCGTCGACTTCCAGCCGCGCCACGCGCAACTGACGCGCCAGCAGGCTGCCGAGCACATCCGGCACCACCCGCACCTGATCCAGCTGCAGAGCACCTGCGCCCTCGCCAACGGCCACGTCATGGGCGGTCAGTACGGGCGAAAAGCCCTGCCACAGACCTTCCAACGCACCGATCTGCACAGGCATCGCCAGCGCTTCACGGGCCTTGTCTTCAGCATCAAGCCGGTACTCGGCCACCAGTGGCACCAGCTCGCGGCCCAGGCTGACATACAGCGCCGCCAGCACCAGCGCCAAGGCACACAGCCCCAATGCGGCTCGCACCAGCCAGGCAAATCCGCGCGCCAGCTGCTCCATTCAGTTCAGGCCCGCTTGCATGTCAGAGCAACACCACATCGTACTGCTCCTGGGAATACATGGTTTCCACCTGGAACTTGATGGTGCGCCCGATAAAGGCTTCGAGATCGGCGACGTTGCCCGACTCTTCATCGAGCAGGCGATCAACCACTTTCTGATTGGCCAGCACCCGGTAGCCTTCCGGCTGATAGGCGCGCGCCTCACGCAGAATCTCGCGGAAGATCTCGTAGCAGGTGGTTTCCGCCGTCTTCAGCTTGCCACGCCCCTGACAGGCGCTGCACGGTTCGCACAGCACTTGCTCAAGGCTTTCGCGGGTGCGCTTGCGGGTCATCTGCACCAGGCCCAACTCGGTGATGCCGATGATGTTGGTCTTGGCGTGATCGCGCTCCAGCTGCTTCTCCAGGGTACGCAGCACCTGGCGCTGATGCTCTTCATCTTCCATGTCGATAAAGTCGATGATGATGATCCCGCCGATATTGCGCAGGCGCAACTGGCGGGCAATCGCCGTGGCCGCCTCCAGGTTGGTCTTGAAGATGGTTTCTTCCAGGGTGCGGTGACCGACGAACGCGCCGGTGTTTACATCGATGGTGCTCATTGCCTCGGCCGGATCGATGATCAGGTAGCCGCCGGATTTGAGCGGCACCTTGCGCTCCAACGCCTTCTGGATTTCATCCTCGACGCCATACAGATCGAAGATCGGCCGTTCACCGGGGTAATGCTCCAGGCGGTCGGCGATCTCCGGCATCAGTTCATCGACAAACTGGGTGATCTTGCCGAAGGTCTCGCGCGAGTCGACGCGAATCTTCTCGATCTTCGGGTTAACCAGGTCACGCAGCGTGCGCAGCGCCAGGGACAGATCCTCGTAGATCACCAGCGGCGTTGGGCCGACTTTCATCTGCGTGGCGATCTGCTCCCACAGGCGGCGCAGGTAACGGATATCGGCGAGGATTTCATCGGCACCGGCGCCGTCAGCCGCTGTGCGCAGGATAAAACCACCAGATTCCTCAATGCCTTCAGCGGCCACGCAATCGGCGACCACCTGTTTGAGGCGCTCACGCTCGGCCTCGTCCTCGATCTTCAGCGAAATCCCGACATGGGCGGTGCGCGGCATATACACCAGGTAGCGCGAGGGGATCGACAGCTGCGTGGTCAGGCGTGCGCCCTTGCTGCCAATCGGGTCCTTGGTCACCTGCACCACCAGGCTTTGGCCTTCGTGCACCAGGGCGCTGATGCTTTCCACGGCCGGACCTTCACGGCTGGAAATTTCCGCCGCATGGATAAATGCTGCGCGCTCCAGGCCGATGTCGACAAATGCCGCCTGCATGCCCGGCAGTACGCGCACCACCTTGCCCTTGTAGATGTTGCCGACAATGCCGCGCTTCTGCGTACGCTCGACATGCACTTCCTGCAGCACGCCGTTTTCCACCACCGCCACGCGCGATTCCATCGGCGTGATATTGATCAGAATTTCTTCGCTCATGCATCCCACTCTGCGCGATGACGCGACCGCCCAAACTCTTGGTTGAAGCGGCAGCCTCTTAACTGTTGACCGGCACTGTCTGCCAGCACGGAATAGCAAATTCTGCGAGTAACGCTGCGGTCTCACACAGGGGTAACCCTACCACTGCCGAGTAGCTGCCTTGCAGCTGGCTGACAAACACCGCCGCCAAGCCCTGGATCCCGTAGCTGCCGGCCTTGTCCTGCGGCTCGCCGCTGGCCCAGTAGGCCTCGATTTCCGCCTGACTCAACGGGCGGAAGGTCACTTGGCTTGTGACCACCCGCGCAGCCTGGCGTTCGCGGCTGACCAAGGCCACCGCCGTGAGCACCTGGTGGCTGCGTCCGGACAAGGCCTGCAAAGTCGCCAAAGCATCGGCACGGTCGCGCGGTTTGCCAAGAATGCGGCCATCCAGCACCACAGCCGTATCGGCACCAAGTACAACCGCGCCATCGGAATCGGCCAGGGCCGCCAGCCCGGCATGCCCCTTGGCGAGTGCCAGACGCTCTACATAGGCGAACGGCGACTCACCTGGCAATGCATTTTCATCAATCGGTGCGATTTGCGTGAGAAAGGGCACACCAATCTGCGTCAGCAACTCACGCCGACGCGGCGACCCGGAGGCAAGATAGAGGGTGGCCATGCAGACTTCTCCCTGTCGGATGGTGCAAGGCCGAGGCGCCTGCTCAGTTGACGCCGGTGCGCTGATGCAGCCCACGCAGGATTGCGCAGACCCAGGGCCAGAGCAAGGCACTGACCAGCGCCGGCAGGACAAATTCCAGGGTGGGTGGGCGACTACCGGTCAGCGCGTTCAGCCACAGCTGCACCAGCTGGGCCAGACCGAAGACCACCAGCAACACGGTACTCTGCTGCCACATCGGAAACATGCGCAGACGCTGGTGCAGAGTCAGCACCAGGAAAGTAATCAGGGTCAGGATCAGCGCGTTCTGCCCCAACAGGGTGCCATTCAGCACATCCGCCAGCAGCCCCAGGGCCCAGGCTGTGGTCATGCCCACGCGATGCGGCAAGGCCAGCACCCAGTAGGTCAAAAACAGCGCCAGCCACAGCGGGCGGCCCAGTTCCATAAACTTGGGCATGCTCGATACGCTGAGTAACAGCGCCAGAGCGAACGTCAGCCAGACCACCCAGATATTGCTTGATCGTGCGGCCATTATTGCGCTGCCTCCGACGGCGTGGCGGGGGTCGCAGGCGCTTCAGCAGCCTGGGTCGCGGGTTGTGCCTGCTGCAGAATTTCTCGATCCAGGGCTTCCTGGGCCTGCGCCGATTCGGTGGCCCGCTGTTCCGGGGTGCGCGGGTCGGTAAATACCAGCAGCATGTAACGGCTGCGGTTGAGCATGGCGGTTGGCACCGCACGCACGATGGCAAAGGGTTGCCCCGAGTCGTGGATCACTTCACTGACCATGGCCACCGGGTAACCGGCCGGGAAGCGCTGACCAAGACCGGAGCTGACCAGCAGATCACCTTCCTTGATGTCAGCGGTATCCGCCACATGCCGCAGTTCCAGACGCTCCGGGTTACCGGTGCCACTGGCAATGGCACGCAGGCCATTGCGATTGACCTGCACCGGGATGCTGTGGGTAGTGTCCGTCAGCAGCAACACACGCGAGGTATAGGGCATGACCTCGACCACCTGCCCCATCAGACCACGCGCATCGAGTACGGGCTGCCCCATCACCACGCCGTCCTTCTCGCCCTTGTCGATCAGGATGCGGTGGGTAAAGGGGTTGGGGTCGATACCGATCAGCTCGGTGGCCAGCACGTCGTCGTCGACAAGCGCGGCCGAGTTGAGCAGCTCACGCAGGCGCACGTTTTGCTCGGTGAGGGCGGCAAGCTTTTGCAGGCGGCGCTGCATCATCAGCTGTTCAGCCTTGAGCCTCTCGTTCTCGGCGGTCAGCTCGCTGCGGCTGCTCAGTTCCTGCGTGGCACTTTCCCACAGACGTACCGGCAAGCGCCCGACCCAGTAAACCGGCTCGACAATCAGGCCCAGCTGCGCACGCAGCGGCTGCAACAGGGTGAAGCGCGCGTCGACCACCATCAGCGCAGCCGACAGCACGGTGAACACCAGCAGGCGCACACCCAGCGAAGGACCTTTGGCAAATAGCGGTTTGATCGGCAGCTCCTCACAGCGTCAGGCAGCAAAACAAAAGCTGCAAGCGGGGAACCCCGGCTTGCAGCTCAAGACTTGGAGCGGTCGCGCTTATTCCGAGGACAGCAAGTCCATGGTGTGGCGATCCATCATTTCCAGAGCCTTGCCGCCACCGCGCGCCACGCAGGTCAGCGGGTCTTCGGCGACGATCACCGGCAGGCCAGTTTCCTGCGACAGCAGCTTGTCCAGGTCACGCAGCAGCGCGCCACCACCGGTGAGCACCAGGCCACGCTCGGCAATGTCGGAAGCCAACTCTGGCGGCGATTGCTCCAGCGCGCTCTTCACTGCCTGGACGATGGTCGCCAGGGATTCCTGCAGCGCTTCGAGCACTTCGTTGGAGTTCAGGGTAAAGCTGCGCGGTACGCCTTCGGCCAGGTTACGGCCACGTACGTCGACTTCACGCAGTTCGCCACCGGCGTAAGCGGTGCCGATTTCCTGCTTGATGCGCTCAGCGGTGGACTCACCGATCAGCGAGCCGTAGTTGCGGCGCACGTAGGTGATGATCGCTTCGTCGAAACGGTCGCCGCCGACGCGCACGGATTCGGCATAAACCACACCGTTCAGCGAGATCAGGGCAATTTCAGTGGTACCACCACCGATATCGACGACCATCGAACCGCGGGCTTCTTCAACCGGCAGGCCGGCACCAATGGCAGCAGCCATTGGCTCTTCGATCAGGAACACTTCACGGGCACCGGCACCGAGGGCCGACTCACGGATGGCACGACGCTCTACCTGGGTGGATTTGCACGGCACGCAGATCAGCACACGTGGCGAAGGCTGCAGAAAGCTGTTTTCGTGAACTTTGTTGATGAAGTACTGCAGCATCTTTTCGCAGACGCTGAAGTCGGCGATCACGCCGTCTTTCATCGGGCGGATAGCGGCAATGTTGCCGGGGGTACGGCCAAGCATGCGTTTGGCTTCGGTACCAACCGCCACCACGCTCTTCTGGTTACCGTGGGTACGGATCGCCACAACCGACGGCTCGTTCAGGACGATGCCGCGCTCGCGGACATAAATCAGGGTATTGGCAGTGCCCAGGTCAATCGACAGATCGCTGGAAAACATGCCACGCAGTTTTTTGAACATGGGATAGGGACCCTAGGCAACGCGTGGGTAAAAAAGTGCGGCAAACTCTAACAACGGCAGGGATTTTGAGCAAGGCACCAATATGTTAGATTGCCGGTTTTTCCGGGCTTTACGGCCCATCATCGCGGCCTTTGACCGCCACCTGCCATGCTCCGTTCCCTGCACTTCCCAGCATGGCGACCCGCTCACATTTGCACAGGCAGCCAGCAACTGCGCTGCTCTATATAGGAAGAAACCTGATGGCGCTTGACCGCTCCGACGTGGAGAAAATCGCTCATCTGGCTCGACTGGGCCTGAATGAAGCCGATATCCCGGGTACCACTGCGACCCTCAATAATATTCTCGGCCTGATCGATCAGATGCAGGCCGTCAACACCGACGGCATCGAGCCACTGGCTCACCCGCTGGAAGCCACTCAGCGCCTGCGCGCCGACCAGGTCACCGAACACAACCAGCGCGAGGCCTATCAGGCCATCGCTCCGGCCGTGGAAAACGGTCTGTACCTGGTTCCGAAAGTCATCGAGTAAGGGAAACGCCCAGCCATGTATCAACTGACTCTGGCAGAGATCGCCCGCGGACTCGCCGACAAGCAATTTTCTGCCGAAGAGCTGAGCCGCAGCCTGCTGGCACGCATCAAGCAGCTCGACCCGCAGCTCAACAGCTTTATCAGCGTCACCGAAGACCTGGCCCTGAGCCAGGCCAAAGCGGCCGACGCCCGCCGCGCGGCTGGCGAGAGCGGCGCCCTGCTCGGCGCACCAATCGCCCACAAGGACCTGTTCTGCACCCAAAGCGTTCTGACCAGCTGCGGCTCGAAAATCCTCAGCGGCTTCAAGGCCCCGTATAACGCCACTGTGGTCGAGAAACTCGCCAGCGCCGGCGCGGTGACCCTGGGCAAGCTGAACATGGACGAATTCGCCATGGGCTCAGCCAACGAATCCAGCCACTACGGCGCGGTGAAAAACCCCTGGGACCTGACTCGCGTACCCGGCGGCTCTTCCGGCGGCTCGGCAGCAGCAGTCGCCGCGCGCCTATTGCCGGCGGCCACTGGCACCGATACCGGCGGCTCGATTCGCCAACCAGCGGCGCTGACCAACCTTACCGGGATCAAGCCGACCTACGGCCGCGTCTCGCGCTGGGGCATGATCGCCTACGCCTCCAGCCTCGATCAGGGCGGCCCACTGGCCCGCACCGCAGAAGACTGCGCGCTGATGCTGCAAGCCATGGCCGGTTTCGACAGCAAGGACAGCACCAGCGTCGATCAACCGGTTGACGACTACCTCTCCGCCCTGAGCCAGCCGTTGAGCGGTCTGCGCATTGGCCTGCCGAAGGAATACTTTGGTGCCGGCCTGGATGCGCGTATCGGCGAGAAGGTGATGGCCGTGGTCGAAGCGCTGAAAAAGCTCGGCGCGACCGTCAAGGACATCAGCCTGCCGAATATGCAGCACGCGATTCCCGCCTACTACGTGATTGCCCCAGCCGAAGCCAGCTCCAACCTATCGCGCTTTGACGGCGTGCGCTTCGGCTACCGCTGCGAGAATCCGAAAGACCTGCAGGACCTGTACAAGCGCTCGCGCGGCGAAGGCTTTGGTGCCGAGGTCAAACGTCGCATCATGGTTGGCACCTACGCGCTGTCCGCCGGTTACTACGACGCCTATTACCTGAAGGCGCAGAAAATTCGCCGGCTGATCAAGAACGATTTCGTCGCGGCGTTTAATGACGTCGACGTGATCCTCGGCCCAACCACGCCAAACCTGGCCTGGAAGCTTGGCGAGAAGAACAGCGATCCGGTCGCCGCCTATCTGGAAGACATCTACACCATCACCGCCAACCTGGCCGGCATCCCCGGCCTGTCGATGCCTGCTGGCTTCGTCGATGGTTTGCCGGTTGGTGTGCAACTGCTCGCCCCTTACTTCCAGGAAGGCCGCCTGCTCAACGTCGCCCACCAGTACCAACAGGTAACTGACTGGCACACACAAGCTCCGGCTGGATTCTGAGGACGACTGAATATGCAATGGGAAACCGTAATCGGGCTGGAAATCCACGCTCAGCTCAGCACCCAATCGAAGATCTTCTCGGCCAGCGCCACCACCTTCGGCGCCGAGCCCAACACCCAGGCCAGCCTGGTTGACCTCGGCATGCCCGGCACCCTGCCGGTGCTGAATGCCGAAGCCGTGCGCATGGCTTGCAAGTTCGGCCTGGCAATCGATGCGCACATCGCACCGCACAACATCTTCGCCCGCAAAAACTACTTCTACCCGGACCTGCCCAAGGGCTACCAGACCAGCCAGATGGACCATCCCATCGTCGGCAAAGGCTTCCTCGACATCACCCTGGAAGACGGCACGACCAAGCGCATCGGCATCACCCGCGCACACCTGGAAGAAGATGCCGGCAAGAGCCTGCACGAAGACTTCCACGGCATGAGCGGCATCGACCTCAACCGCGCCGGTACGCCGCTGCTGGAGATCGTTTCCGAGCCGGACATCCGCTCGGCCAAGGAAGCGGTGGCCTACGTTAAAGCCATCCACGCGCTGGTGCGTTACCTGGGCATCTGCGACGGCAACATGGCCGAAGGCTCGCTGCGCTGTGACTGCAACGTCTCGGTGCGCCCGGTTGGCCAGGCCGAGTTCGGCACCCGCGCCGAGATCAAGAACGTCAACTCGTTCCGCTTTATCGAAAAAGCCATCAACCATGAAGTGCAACGGCAGATCGAGCTGATCGAAGACGGCGGCAAAGTGGTGCAGGAAACCCGCCTGTACGACCCGAACAAGGACCAGACGCGCTCCATGCGCAGCAAGGAAGAAGCCAACGACTACCGTTACTTCCCCTGCCCGGACCTGCTGCCGGTGGTGATCGAGCCGAGCTTCCTCGATGAAGTACGCGCCAGCCTGCCGGAACTGCCGCTGCAGAAGCGCGAGCGCTTCGAGGCGCAGTTTGGCCTGTCTGCCTACGACGCCACCGTATTGGCGGCCAGCCGCGAACTGGCCGACTACTTCGAGGCGGTCAATGCGGTGTGCGGCGATGCCAAACTGGCTGCCAACTGGGTGATGGGCGAGCTGTCCAGCCTGCTCAACAAGGACAACCTGGAGATCGATCAATCGCCAGTGTCGGCCGAACAGCTGGGTGGCATGATCCTGCGCATCAAGGACAACACCATCAGCGGCAAGATCGCCAAGATGGTGTTCGAGGCCCTGGCTGCCGGCGAAGGTGCCAGCGCTGACGAGGTGATCGAGAAAAAAGGCCTCAAGCAGGTCACCGACTCCGGCGCCATCGAAGCCATGCTGGATGAAGTGCTGGCAGCCAACGCCGAGCAGGTCGAGCAGTACCGCGCCTCTGATGAAGCCAAGCGCGGCAAGATGTTCGGCTTCTTCGTCGGCCAAGCCATGAAAGTCTCAAAAGGCAAGGCCAACCCAGGCCAAGTGAACGAACTGCTGAAGAAAAAGCTCGAAGGCTAAGCCGGCAACGCCACGGCATACGTTGGCCCGGCGACCGACCATGGATGGCCGGGCCGGCACGCCTTACAAGCCAGGTATGGCTTGCTCTATCAACGCCGGGTCAGCCCGGCGTTGCTCTGTCCGCCGCCAATCTGCCCAGGAGCCACCATGCGCCTGTTACTGATCGCCATCACCAGCTTGCTGCTCAGCGCTTGCGCCAGCCAGGGCCAGGTCGACCCGCAGGGCTACCGCGCCGAAGGCCAGGCGTCCTATTACGGCGCACGGCACCACGGCAACAAAACCGCCAGCGGCGAGCGCTTTGACCAGAACGCGCTGACTGCGGCACACCGCAGTCTGCCGTTTGGCAGCCGGGTACAGGTCACCAACCTGCGCAACGACAAGCGCGTGGTGGTGCGCATCAATGACCGTGGCCCTTACGCCAAGAAGCGCATCATCGACCTCTCGCAAAAAGCCGCCGAACAGCTGGATATGCTGCGCGACGGCGTGGTGCCGGTGCGTGTGGAGCAACTGGCCGACTGAACACAGCTGTTTACAAAGAAGCGTTAGACAGCCCTGATCAGCCTCTGGCGCAACGCAAGCCGATGATTAAACTAGCGCCACTTTTCTGGAGCTCCCTGCAATGACCCTGATGACCTTTGTTTATCTGATTGCCGGCCTGGTGCTGTTGGTAGCCGGCGCTGAAGTACTGGTACGCGGCGCGGCCAAGCTGGCGGCACAATTTGGTATTCCACCGCTGATTATCGGCCTTACCGTGGTGGCCTTCGGCACCAGCGCGCCGGAAACCGCCGTCAGCGTGCAGGCCGCCCTGAATGGCAGTGGCGACCTGGCCATTGGCAACGTAGTGGGCAGCAATATCGCCAACGTCCTGCTGATTCTCGGTCTGACCGCAGTGGTTGCGCCGCTGATCGTCTCGCGCCAGCTGATCCGCCTGGACGTGCCGATCATGATCGGTGCCAGCCTGGTGGTGTATGCCCTGGCCTGGGACGGCAGCCTCAGCCGCCTCGATGGCGCCCTGCTGTTTGCTGGCGTGCTGGCCTACACCGGTTTTCTGATTGTCAGCTCGCGCCGCGACAAGAGCAGCAATGAGGACGACGAGTTCGCCAAGGAGTTCGGTCTCGACGAACCGGCCAAGCCCTACGCCTGGGCGATCAATCTGGGCCTGATCATTGCCGGCCTGGTGCTGCTGGTCAGCGGCTCCAACTTCCTGGTGGAAGGCGCCGTGACACTGGCCCGCGCCCTGGGCATTTCGGAACTGGTGATCGGCCTGACCGTGGTTGCCATCGGCACCTCGCTGCCAGAGCTGGCCACCTCGATCATGGCGGCCATCAAGGGCGAGCGTGATATCGCCGTGGGCAATATCGTCGGCAGCAACATCTTCAACCTGCTCTGCGTACTGGGCCTGGCGTCGCTGGTTTCGCCGCAGGCGATCAACGTGGCCGCCAACGCCCTGGCCTTCGACTTCCCGGTGATGATTGCCGTGGCCGTGGCCTGTTTGCCGATCTTCTTCGCCGGCTATCGCATCAACCGCTGGGAAGGCCTGCTTTTCCTCGCCTATTACGTGGCCTACACGGTCTACCTGGTGCTGTCGTCGACTGGCAAACCGTTCGCCGAAGTCTTTGGTGACGCCATGCTCGGCTACGCCCTGCCGCTGACCGCCGTGACCCTGGTGATCATCGCCGGCCGCGCCTGGCACAAGCAGAAAGCCTGACAACCCACTGGGAGGAAAGCCGCTTGAGTGATAGCCACGCACAAGGCCTGAAAGTCCGCCGTGAGGTGATGGGTGACGCCTTTGTCGACCGCGCCCTGGGTAACGCCACGGACTTTACCCAGCCGCTGCAGGACTTCGTCAATGAGCACGCCTGGGGCGGTGTGTGGACCCGCGACGGGCTGGACCGCAAGACCCGCAGCCTGATCACCCTGTCGGCACTGACCGCGCTGAAATGCCCACAGGAACTCAAGGGCCACGTACGCGGTGCGCTGAACAACGGCTGCACGGTGAAAGAAATCCGCGAAACCTTGCTGCACTGCGCGGTGTATGCCGGCGTACCGGCCGCCATCGACGCCTTTCGCGCAGCCCAGGAAGTGATCGACGACTTCCAGCAGCAGGCCTGATCGCAACAAACTAAAAAGCCGGGCATTGCCCGGCTTTTTTATGCCCGCGCGACGCCTAGATCCAGCCCGCCCACTGCAGCACGAACAGCCCGAGGTTGGTGGTCACCACCGTGGCCAGGGTGGTCAGCACGATAATCGCCGCCGCCAACTGGTGATTGCCGCCCACTGCTTTGGCCATAACGAAACTGGCCGCCGCCGTGGGGCTGGCGAAGTACAGAAAGAGAATCGCCAGATCAGCATCGCGAAAGCCCCACAGCCAGGCGCCCAAGGTGGCCAGCAGCGGCAGCCAGAGCACCTTCATCAGGCTTGAGCTGATCGCCATGCCACTGCTCTCACGCAGCGACTCCAGGGTCAGAGTGCCACCAATGCAGATCAGCGCCAGCGGCAGGCTCATCTGCGCAAAATATTCGCCGGAGGTCAGCAACCAGGCCGGCAGGGGAATCTGCCAGGCGGCAAAGGGAATGGCCGCCAACACACCG